>CAIXSY010000106.1 GCA_903922175.1 uncultured delta proteobacterium
AATTCTAAATCTTGAACATGAACTGGAACTGTTCCCGATTCCTGCTCCTGCCCCTTATCCTCGTGATCGGACTAGGAAAAGGGGCAGGGGCAGGAATCAGGAGCAGTTCAAGTGCAAGTTCAAGCAATTTCCTTTTACCCGGGGTTATTGATCAATTACGCCGTTTAAGTGGCATTATGGCTGTGTCATACGCTCCTACGAAGAACTTTTGGATTTATCAATTCTTGGCTTTATTCTTAGCGCATGTCTGTTGTAGCCTCATGTCATGAATTGGTATTCGCGCTTCATAGTTATCGTCCTCCTTTTCGGCGTTGCTCCTGACGGCAGGTCGCAGGTGTTGGCTCCGGACAATAAGAATCTGTTTATCGAAGATGCGAAGACCGCCAAAAAGGCGAAGAAAGACACCGAGGCGGCCGTTCTCAAAGATGAAAAATTGCATGGTAAGGATATCGACCTTGCAGCTCCAAACGTAGAATACAACAAAGAGAAGGGGACTGTCCTCGGTAGTGGCGGAGCGCTTATTTCCGGATTTGGAACCCGTGGCCAGGCTGATACGGCTGAGGTGAACACTCAGACCAAAGATGTGGCTATGCAGGGTGGGCTCCTTCTCTCGGGTGCTTTGGGCGAAGTGAGTGCGGCCTCGGGTACGGCCAATTTCGAGCGTGAGACGGGGAGCTTTGACTCGGCGGATCTGACCTTTGATGAGGGCGACTATGAGGCCACAAGTCGCAAACTCGACAAGCTCAGTGAATTTGATTACCAGTTTGAGGATGCCTCGTTCTCGACCTGTCACTGCCAAGATGGCACCAAGCCATGGAGCATCGATTGTAAAAGGGCTTATGTCACCGAAGAGGGCTACGCTCATACCTATGGGACGACGTTTAAGTTCCAAGGTGTGCCTGTGCTGTATTCGCCCTATTTTGTTTTTCCGGCCAAGCGCGAGAGGGCTACGGGGCTTCTCGCGCCAAGCTTTGGTTTGAGCAACAAAGATGGGTTTATCGCCAGAGCGCCGCTGTTTGTTGTGCTTGATGATTCTTCGGACCTTCGTCTACGGCCGTTTGTCGAGACCCAATCTCGATTTGGTACGGGGCTCGACTACCGTCAAGCCTTTAGTGAAGAGAGCTTTCTTAGCACGACGCTAAGCTATTCCGATGAATCTGCACGTGGTAACAATCTAAATGGGGCGTATTATATCGATCCGAGTGACACCTCAACGCCAATTGCGAACCTCGATCAGATGACGAGTCCTGCCTTCAGTGCTAATCGTTTTGGATTTGCACATACCCAGATGTGGAAGACTAAGCAGGGTAGCGCCATGCCGGCTTCCTTCATTGCTGATGTGCATCATGTCAGCGATGATCTCTTCCTTAAAGAGCTCGCCGATCAGGATATTGGCAATCAACAAAACCGTTACCTAACCTCGACCGCGTTACTGCGCGGTTCCCCTACAGAGTATCTAACCGCGCAGATATCGGGAGAAGAAACGCAATATCTTGATTCGACTAACGATGATACGGCATTCCGGCGCATCCCTGAGTTTGGATTGTCTGAATTTAAATCATTTAATCCCTTTGGGACGAACCCCCTGGGAGCTAAATTGCTCACGCAGACGAACTTTTTGACGAGTGATTTCGCGCGCAATAGCGGCTATGACGGCTGGCGCATGGCGGTCAATCCAGGAGTGTCGGTGCCGTTTCATTTCGGCAATGTCCTCGATAACTCGCTTCAGCTTGGGATGAGGCACAACTCATATCGGTTGGGAAATGATATCGACCCGTCGACAGATCAGCCGCTTGTCGGCCGCGATTCGAAGAACTTCTACTCATTCGGCGCCACAACGGCTGCGGTAATGGAGCGTGTCTATGATCTTCCCACTGAAAACTGGCTTAAAACTGTTACCTCACTGGGAGCAGAGAATAGCAATTCCAAGCTTACGCGCATTAAGCACTCGATTGAGCCGAGTATTAACTTCAACCTTGTTCCCAAGACGAATGTAAATGGTCTGCCTCTCTTCGATTCACAGGATAGACTTCATGGGCGTAGTCTTACTACCTTTCGGCTTGATAATACTATCTATGGTAAGTTTCTCTCGACCAGCCAGGTCGGCGAGCCGATAGAGGAGCTGGCCCCACGTGTTGAAGACCTCCCGGTAATTAGTTTAGATGAGCTTAATCCTACGGGAGCCGATGATGGGTTACGTTCAGGCGGCGCGCTTGCTAAACGGCGCTCGAATGTGCGGCAGCTTTTCCGGTTCGGCGTGGTGGAGAGCTATGATTACTTTCTCGCTAACCAGGCGGAAGTTGTTGGTGGCGACCCAGTCGCAAAGCCTTGGAGTGATCTAGGCTCCTATGTCATCTTTAGCCCATCCTCAAATTTTGCATTCAGCCTCGGCTCAAACTATAATTTCAACGACCGCTATGCCTCGCAATGGGTTTTCGGCGTCCATGCGATTGACGACCGTGGCGATTCGCTGCGCTTTCGCTATAACTTCATTAAGCAAAATCAGAAGGTCGGTGCTGACTATCAACCAACCGTTACTATCGACCAACCAGAAGCCTCGGCCGAGGTTAAGCTTAGCGATCAAGTTAAATTGGGCTACTATGCCCGTTACGACGACATCAAGAATAACTTCATTGATCATAAAGTGGCTCTGCGTTTTTACGACAATTGCCGCTGTTGGCATGCCGACATTGGCTTTCGCGAAACGATTAATCCTGACAAGCAGGTCTTTCTTTTAAGCTTCTCTTTTAATGGACTGGGCGATATCTCGCAGTCTGTTTTCTCTCGTCAGCCTAATGAGCCGACGGGATCTTAAAGGCTCTGTGAAGGAATAAGTTGGGCAAGAAGCGCCCAGATTTAGGACAGATTTGGATTTTTTTGAGCGGAAAAAACCGCAGACATAGTATAACTATATCGAGGATTTTTCCCGCTCAAAAAAATTCAAAGATGGTCTGAAGATGGGATGCAGATAGTCTAAGTTATTCTTTTACAGAGCCTAAGGGCAGGTATATATGAATGTACTTATCACCGGAGCCGCCGGTTTTATCGGCAGCAACTTTACTCACTACATCGCCGCGGAGTGCCCTGATTGGAAGGTGACGGCACTTGATCTGCTGACCTATGCTGGGAACCTCGAAAATCTCGCCGTCTTGATCGAGCGCAAGCAGGTCTCGTTCGTCCGCGCCGATATTGCGGATGCCACGGCGATGGAGCAGCTCTTTGCGCAGGGGCGCTTTGATATAGTTTTCCATCTTGCGGCGGAGAGCCATGTCGATCGTTCGATTCAGGGTGCGCGTGCTTTTGCGCAGGCCAATGTGCTTGGCACCCAGACACTTCTCGACTGCGCGTTGGCCTCGCGAGTTAAGCGTTTCGTGCATATCTCCACGGATGAGGTCTACGGATCGCTTGGCCCAACCGGGAGATTTGTCGAAACCACGCCGCTCGATCCGACGAGTCCCTATTCAGCGTCAAAGGCATCCTCCGATCTGATGGTTTTGGCCTGTGGCAAAACGCATGGGCTTGAGGTCATCGTCACGCGCTGTACCAATAACTATGGCCCGTATCAGTTCCCTGAAAAATTAATACCGCTCTTTATTACCAATGCGATCGAGGATCAAGCGCTCCCGCTCTATGGCGATGGTATGAATGTACGTAGCTGGCTGCATGTGCGCGATCACTGCCAGGCCTTGCTGCTGGCGGCGCAGCGGGGTCGTCCCGGCGAAGTATACAATGTCGGCGGCTCGGCTGAGGCTGAAATCCCCAACGTAGCGGTGACTAAGGCGATCTTGCAGATCCTCGACAAGCCCACGTCATTGATTAAAAAGGTTGGAGATCGTCCAGCACATGATCGGCGCTACGCCATCGACTACTCGAAGAGTAAGGCGGAGCTGGGATGGCAGCCGACGATTCCATTTGAGCAGGGCTTGCAGTCCACCGTGCGTTGGTACCTCGACAATGAAGCTTGGTGGCGAAAAATTAAATCCGGCGAGTATCTCAAGTTCTACGAAAAGAACTATGGCAATCGCTGATGGTAACAGGTAGTGGCATGAAGATACTGCTGTTTGGTGGCTCCGGCCAGCTCGGCTACTCGCTTAAAATGCAGGCGCAGGACCTCAATTTCGAGCTCGTTGCGCCAGTTAGCTCTGAGGTGGATATCTCTAGCCTTGAGCAGGTTCTTTTTCTTACCAAACAGCTCAAACCAGATCTCGTGGTGAATTGCGCCGCGCACACCGCAATTGATAAGGCTGAAGTACAGCAGGAGGTGTGCTGGCGTATTAATCACCGTGGCGCGGCTAACGTTGCTCAGGCCGTCTCTCTTGTCGGCGGTCGTATGATTCATATCTCGACTGAGCAGGTGTTCCCTGGAACGGGCACGACACCTCTTCGTGAGGGTGATCCCACGGGACCACTCAATGTGTATGGGCAGTCGAAGCTTGCCGGAGAGCAGGATGTTCTGCAAATTCTCGCCGATCGCGCGCTTATCGTGCGAACCTCTGCCTTACATGGTCAGCGTGGGGTTAATTTTGTAAGCACGATGCTCAAGCTCTTCGCCGACAAGGATGAGGTTCGTGTCGTCAACGATCAGAAAGTGTCTCCTACGTGGGCCGGCTGGTTGGCAGAGGTGATTCTTGATCTGGGACGCACAGGCACGAGTGGCGTCGTGCATGCCTGCTGCGAGGGGGTCACCTCGTGGTACGATTTCGCCTGTGCTATTCGTGACTGCTCTTCGCTCGCATCCTCGGCGCCGATCAAACCTGTTTCATCGGCTGAATTTGGCCGACCAGCGCGACGGCCATCTTTTTCTGCATTCGACTGTGCACGATTAACCAGCTTGCTTGGTCGTCGTCCGATATCGTGGCAGGAAGGGCTCAAGCGGCATCTTACCGAGGTTGGGGCGCTTAAGGCGGCAGGTGCGGGGCTGAAGGGAAAGGAGTTATAGGGCAGAGTGCGAGCGAGGTGAACCTCAGATCATAGCCTCCGCGCCCTCCGCGGCCCCTGTGTGAATATTAATATGAAATATCACACAGGAGCCGCGGAGAGCGCGGAGGGGAATGGGACAAAAATGCAACTCATTTGATGCAAGTTTAGCTGGTCAAGGAATCTAGTAAGAGGTAATTACGGGGGAAGCATGGGACAAGAGGTCAGAACAATAATCCTTGCAGGCGGCCAGGGGACGCGCTTTTGGCCAATCAGCAGGATGAAATGTCCGAAGCAGTTTCTGTCGATTAGTCCAAGCGGTGAGAGCCTCATCGCTGCCACCGCCAGGCGTGCAGGGTTCCTCTGTGGTCCGGAGAATCTTTGGATAGTTACTAATATTCAACATCGTGCTGCAGTGCTGGAGCACGTCCCGCATGCTCACGTGCTGTGCGAGTCTGTCGGGCGCAACACCGCCGCCTCGATCGGCTTGGCAGCGATCTCCCTTCGTCACCGCTCTGAGGATGCGGTGATGGTAGTCCTGCCGGCGGATCATGCGATTAAGGATGAGGCCACTCTGACGCGAGTGTTGCAGGGAGGGGTGTCGATTGCGCAGGAAAAGGGACGGCTGGTGACCATCGGCATTACGCCGACCCACCCACATACCGGGTATGGGTATATTCGGCGAGGAGAAAAGCTTGCCGGGTGCGGGCCAAATGCATTTGAGGTAAGCCGCTTCTATGAGAAGCCAAATCTGAATCGTGCCATAAAGTATGTCGAGTCCGGCGATTTCTTCTGGAATAGTGGCATGTTCGTCTGGCGTGCGACGACTATCCTCGAAGCTTTTAAAGAGTACATGCCCGATCTTTATGCCGGCCTGTGCCGGATTGAACTTGCGCTTGGAGGCCCGCAGGAGAGCGCCACCATCGCTGAAGAGTTTGCTAAGCTTGAGTCGGTCTCGATAGATTTTGGTGTCCTGGAGCATGCGCGAAATTGCGCGGTTATCGTGGCCGAACCTTTCGGCTGGGACGATGTTGGGTCGTGGGAATCCTGGGCCGAACACTTTGAAAAAGACGAGCGAAATAACCTGTGTTATGGTGATGTTATCGTTCTTGACGGAACAAATAACGTCGTCCATTCAAAGACTAAGTTTATCGCCACCTTGGGGGTTAGCGATCTGGTGATCATTGATGCCGGAGATGCTATGCTTGTTTGCCCGCGGTCACGGGCGCAGGATGTGCGCAAGGTAGTCGAGGAGTTGAGGAGAGTTGGCCGCAAGGAGCTTGTATAGAAACTTCGTAACTGCTCAATCAGTGTGGGTAGGAGCAGCGTGAACGTGGTCGAGCTCGTGGCCTGTCGTGAGCTTGTCGAACGGTCGCGCTCGAAGAGTGTGCTGAATCGGCTAGTTATATCGACCAGGATCACGAGCACGCACACGATTTTCTTTACCCGGACTTAATGAGTAGTTGCGTTTAATAAGCAAAGCATGTTTAGAAACGGAGTAGGCAAAGGGATATGGCAACAAAGACAGCATTAATCACGGGGGTCACCGGGCAGGATGGTTCCTATCTTGCAGAGTTTTTGATTGAGAAGGGATACAAGGTTTACGGTATGGTGCGCCGTTCCTCGGTCGAGAAGTTCGACCGCATCAAGCATCTTCAAGGTAGGCTTGAACTCGTGCAGGGAGATCTGCTTGATCAGTACTCGCTTGCCTCAGTACTTAAGGAGGCCAAGCCGAGTGAGGTTTATAACTTGGCGGCGCAAAGTTTTGTGCCAACGAGCTGGTCGCAACCAGTTCTTACCTCTGAGTTTACCGCTATCGGGGTGACGCGCATGCTCGAGGCGTTACGCGCCTTTGATCCTAGTATTCGCTTCTACCAGGCTTCGAGTTCGGAGATGTATGGGAAGGTGCGTGAGGTTCCTCAGTCCGAGCAGACCCCGTTCTATCCACGTTCGCCGTACGGAGTCTCAAAGGTGTATGCGCATTACATTACCGTCAATTACCGTGAGAGCTACAACCTGTTCGCTGTTTCTGGAATACTCTTTAATCACGAGAGTCCGCGTCGCGGCCTTGAGTTCGTCACGCGTAAGGTGACGGACGCTGTGGCCCGTATCAAGCTCGGACTTGCCAAGGAATTGCGCCTTGGTAATTTGGAGGCGAAGCGTGACTGGGGATTCGCCGGTGACTATGTGCGCGCCATGTGGATGATGTTGCAGCAGCCGAGCCCAGAGGACTTCGTTATCGCTACGGGACAGACCCATTCTGTTCAATACCTCGCTGAGACCGCATTCTCACATGTCGGGCTTAATTGGCAGGACTACGTTAAGGTTGATAAGGCATTTTTGCGACCGGCCGAGGTCGATCTGCTTGTTGGAGATCCCTCAAAGGCTAAACGTATGCTGGGCTGGACGCCATCCGTGAGCTTTGAGGAGATGATTCATCTTATGGTTGATTCAGACATCGAACGTTTGGCTAAGGAAGAGTTGCGTTAGTGCGAGCACTGATCACCGGAGCATGCGGCTTTGTTGGCGGGCATTTAGCCCGCCATCTGCTGCAATGCGGGGATGAGGTGCAAGGGGGCGTCGTGCAGAGTATGCCGACCGACACCCCGTTTGCCACGTTGCCGCTTAATGTCACGGATGTAGCTTGTGTGCGTTCGGCGTTCGGCGCCTTTAAGCCTGATGTTGTATTTCATCTCGCGGGGATGGCGTACGTGCCCGATGCCGAAGAGGACTTCGACCAGGCACTGCGAGTCAACGTTGGCGGAACTCAGCACGTTGTCCACGCCTGCCATTTGATGCAGCGACCGGTGACCGTCGTCTTGGTTAGCTCAGCCGAAGTATACGGACGGGTGTCGCCCGAGGATCTTCCGATAACTGAAGAGACGGCGTTACGGCCGACAAATAATTATAGCCTGACCAAGCTTATGGCTGAAGCTGTTGCGCCACGCTACGTGCATCACGGGCAGGTGCGTGTCGTGGTAGTTCGCCCATTTAACCACATCGGCCCCGGTCAGAGTGATCGCTTTGTCGCCTCCAGTTTTGCTCACCAGTTGGCAAGCATGAAGGCAGGTCGGATACCGGCGATAATCCAGGTTGGTAACCTCGCCGCGCGGCGTGATTTTAGTGATGTGCGAGACGTCGTGCACGGCTACCGTCTGGCGGCGATGGCGGGGGGAGGACCGTATAACTTCTGTAGTGGGCAGGCCGTGGCTATTCAGAAGATTTTAGATCTCCTGATTGAGATCTCCGCTATTCAGGTGAAGGTAGAGGTCGACCCGCTACGCTTGCGTCCCTCCGACGTGCCTGAGGTTGTGGGATCGTTTGCCAAAGCGCAGCGCGAACTTGGGTGGAAGCCAGAGCGGATGCTGCACGAAACGCTGCGTGACCTGTTTGAGTTTTGGTATGAAAAGGAGCGCGCTTGCGCGCTCTCCTAGTCCCACGCTTTCAGTGCGGGGACATTTCGCTCCAACACCAAGCAGATACGTAAAGCCAAAGACCATCTGAGAGCAGCGTGGCATGGGTGGTGATCGCTTTTGGCGCATGGCGGATAGAGAGCAGTGGCAGGGCATCGGAATAGCTACCCCTTATGTTTACGCGACATGTGCGGTCGTTTGTGCTATAAGAAGTGGAGACTTTTTTCGAAGGATACGTTATGCCATCGACCAAGATTGCCCCAAAGCTACTGACAGGACTGGCTCTCAGCACCGCACTTGCTGTCGGGGAGTTAAAAAGCCCGGCCCAGTGATGCGGCTTTGAAACTAATCGCGATACGGCAACGCCCGGGCTATCAGCAGGCGCGGCCGGTGTTTTGACTGGTTATTATCCGCCGCCAAGTAATACGACTAATAGTCCTACTGGCGGGTTTACGGCTACCCCTTTTGTTCCGTCTAATAATACAGGCGAGGGGTTCTATACGGTAAATATGTTTGGAAGCGTGCCGGGTGCAACAAACCAGATACCAATTACTCGGGATTTACTTTTAGTTTAAATTTTTATTCCTCGCAGCAGGCACTGCTGACAAATCCAACCAATCCCTCTTGCCGGGTGGATCTTGGACCTGGTCCACAATCTTCACCGATTGTGGCTTTCACCACTAATCTCGCGTTACCGCAACCGCAGCAAGTAACTTTTCCGGTAGCTCAGATTGGGTGGCCGTACTCACTAGGCACAAACTGGCTCCATCGTGGAGTGACAAATTGGGTAGCGCCAGACATCCGCCCAATCGCAGCTACAACAAATGCCACGCTGCGTACCCCATTAGTTTCAAGTCCTGGACAAGCCGACCAATATTTTAACTACAATTCGGGGCAGGTGACGAGCCTTCCGTCAGACAAAAAGGCGGCTATCAGGATTCAATCCTGTACCAACGAGCCGCCCCGGATCTTTGACGCCACTAAAAATGGAGGCACGTATTCGATAACGTTCCAAGGCGATGGCCTCGTTACTAGTCCCAATCCCGCAATGCCCCTAACGCAGTGGTCAATAGTCCCTGGCTCCGCGGGCGCGCGAACAGTAACGACATCTACCACCGCGCCAGCAGCATTTTCTGCGGCAGTAAATAGCGGTGCAGCACAAAACCGCAAAAACTCGCCTCGTATACCGTTGAGATATCCGCCCCGGCAAAATATTTCGTGAAAAACTCTAACAGTTTTTCAGGTATTGCTTCCATCGTGCAACGCCTCACAGTCTCTCCTTCGCTCACGCAGGCAACGCTATACGTGAGTCTATGAACATCTATTCCAATAAAGACTTTCTTTCCAGCGTATGATACCCTCTCGCTATTCATTTATGAGTCCTCCGACTTGTTGGTTATACAGCTTATAAACAACTGCTCTGGTCGGAGGATTCATTTTCTACACAGGTTTTGCAACTCAATCACTCTCAGCACCGCGCGTTAGCGCGGCGCTCAGTTGCGCAGCTCCTTAAATGCTCGTTACCCTCTGCGGTGACTTGGGCCTGCTCTATTCAACATAGCAACTGAGGGGAAAAGCCCACGGGAAAAGCCACGCTCATTTCCGATTGATAAGGCAGCGTGTTTGTTACCTTTGCGCCATTTCCGCCTGCAGCTCAGCCAGCGCCTGTGCCATAAGCCGGTAGGGATTCTTAACAAGGTAATTCGGGATAGTAATCGTATCTCCTGAGGTGATGGTCTCGGGGGTGGTAAGTCTATTGATTCGCGCTATGCGCCCGTTGTTTGACGTCTCTAGCGTATACCAGCACGAGATGATTGAAACGGTTTCGCCAGGCAAGGTGACGTGGTGAATGAGATCTCCTCGGGGAGTTCGCTCTGCTATCTCCGTGGAGTTTCCGTCGACTATCTTACGTAAGGCTGATAACGAGATCTTCTCCGGCACGGGGATAGCTGCTTGGGCTGCCGAATCTGTCAGCGGTGAGACGAAGTGAGTTGCGCTCGCGTCGCCCTTGGCTACGGCCTCGGTGGGGCTGGCTGAGATCGGGTTGAGCGAGATCAGTGCCTGCTCTTGTTCTGGAGATAAGCCGAACGGGCCAGAGATAATCCAGCCTTCACGGTATTCTTCCAAGCTATAGTATCGGTGTGTGTCTGGGTAATAGAGGTCAAGGGTGATGGGGGCGAACATGTTCCTATGCAGCTCTATCGCTCGCGGTGAGCCTTGGTGTGCGATAAACCCCTTAACCTCCGCTGAGCGTTCAATCTCCTTCGCGATCAGCATATCAGCGGCTAGGTAGGGATTTTGGGGATTGAGGATCACGGGACCGCTACTGCTCAGGTGATCAAGGAGAGCGGGATCGAGATGCGTGGTCGAAAAACATCCGCTGCAGCATAGTAGGGCCACGGCGAGATAGAGCCGACGCCCGATCGAAAAGGTCTTTAGCCGCGTTTTGGTCACGGATGTGCCTTAACACCGTAAAACTGTTCGAGCCCGCAGAGGGTGCCGCCTGCGGCGCTACGGGTCTGCTCCGTTAGAGTCAAGAGCAGGGCTGTTGCTGTGGAGGTGGCGGGTGAGATGCTATCGAGCGATGTTTCGACTTTTAGCGCTGTGCCTTCGAAATCGATGTTGACGAAGAGTTGGCCGGGGTCAGCGAGATCGCTGTTTTTCCCAGGTTCGTCGAATTGCGGGTGTTGCTTGCTAATCTCACTAGCAAGTTCCCAGGTAGAGTGCGCGATTGCTTCGGCAGAAGCAGTCTCGATGTGAGTAAGGGACTGCTCCCTCGGGCTGTTTCGCCCACGGTGAATTTCGCCGCACTCTATGAAAAGGCTAGATCCCTCAATTTTAAAATGCTCAAAATCAGTTTTCCGCAGTTCGCTGCGCGAGAGGAAGATCTCAATAGAGTTTAATGCTGGGGGAGTGGTCGTTGGCGACAGCGGGGGCGGTGCGTCGGGTTCGCCAAAAAATGTGCAGCATTGGAGGAGTGCCAGCGCGCCAAGCAATAGCACTCTTGTCGGAGTTTGAAGAGAGCTTCGAATAACGCCGGACGTCATCGCTCCCCCTTTGCCGAGAGGTAATTTTGCTGAATGGGTGTCAAAATATCTTCTCAAGCTTGCCGAAGAAGGGAATCGAACCCCTACTGAGTTTCCTCAACCAGATTTTGAGTCTGGCGCGTCTACCAATTCCGCCACTCCGGCCTAGTTCACGTTTCCGTGCTGATTGTCTTTTCTGAGTACAGAATAGATTCGCTTGGCAGAGGAGTCAAGCTTTTGCGGTTATGTCGCTCTCCATGAATCCGCTTTCTGCGGACGGTATATTCGATTAAAGTCCTCTGTGGCGCCCCTGTCGGTCAACCGCGCTCTTAATAAGGGTGTAAATTCTTTGGAGCGAGTCTGGTGCTGGAAGGTTTTCAATTAAATTACGGTGGTGTGAGATTAGTTTCTCGCGCTCTAATGCCGAGAGGCTTGTCATGTGCAGGTGCCTTAGATCATCAAGAATCCTGGCAGAGGCAAGGGCGATATGGTGCTGGCTTAGCTGCGCTGTGTCGTTCTTCAGCAAAGGTTCTGGATAAGCGAGCCACTTTATAACCTTTAGTGCTAGTTCCCATGCCGTGGTCAGGCCAGCGGTGGGGGAGTGATCTGCCAGTTTCGGTGCACAGACGAGGGCGCAGGCACCTAAGACGATTGCCGATCTCTCGCCTGCTTCGCTGATGAGGATGTGCATCAGTCGAGCGGGACGGGGATTAAAAGATGCCCCAGGAATACGCTTGACTGGATAGTCGTCGAGTGCACCCAACTGGGCCGCGACTGCATAGGCCTTCCAAACTTGTTCGACTTCGCAGTCATCTAGGTACCTTTTTAGAAGATCCCACACCCCTGGAGAATCAAACATCAGTTCGCCTTTTAGCGTTCTTTCGGACGAGGAATCAGTCACTTAGCCTCAAGCCTAGTTATATGTGGTATGAGCATTCTACGAGTATGCAAAACATTATATATTGATTTCAGGACCTTATGTATATAGCGGGTTATAGTAGTGGCATAAGGTTCTACAAATGCATAGTATACAGGTGAAATTTAGGATTGGTGTGTAGGGGCGGCCTGTTTTAGTTTCATAGTGTAATTCATAATTTAATCGTGTAATTCATAAATAGTATGACTAGGTGCGGCATTGTAAAGTTGCTTATTGGCCTCTGCTTGGGGGCAGGGGTTATGTGCAGCTTGCAGCTTGCATGGGCGGAAGACGTGTCAGGTGAGGTACCTTCCGAAGTACCGGTCGAATCGATTAAGGTTTCGACTCCCGTATACCACCCAGATTTTTCGAGCTTTACTCCTCAGTTAGGTACCTACAACTACACGGTTGGTTGGGAGGGGATTCCGGCAGCCGATTGCTCCGTTTCGGTAGAGCGTGATTCAGACGGAAACTTCGAAATTGGCGCTACGGCAAGCACGTATACGGGGGTAAGCATTTTCTATAAGCTTCGCTACGTTGCAAAAGGTGTACTGACCGCAGCTGATCTACTCCCGACGAAGACCTCAATGCTGCTGCAGGAAAACTCGAAAATAAGAAACACCGAGATAGCATTTCACCCTGATGGAAGTATCGATGCGGTGCGTACGACCAAGGGCCAAAATCCTAAGACACTGAGATTTAATCCTGAAAACTTTACGCTCGACCCCTTTGCTGCAGCCTTCATCGCCCGCTCGGTTGACTGGAAGGTTGGGGAGACAAGACAGTTTGATACTTTCAATGGCAAGAATCGCTACCTGGTAAGTCTTACGGCGATTGGCCAGGAGAAGCTCGAGTACAATGACGTGGAATATGATGTGTGGGTTATTGAACCTCGAGTTACCTCTCTTTCCGCCTCCACCGTGGCAAAGAAGCTTCGAAGCGCAAAGATTTATATGACGACCGATTCAAAGCACGACATTCTTAAAGTTGAGAGCAGTGTCTTTATTGGTTCGGTCGCTGCAGAGCTTGACTCCTTTGTGCCCTCAACGCGGGCGATTCAGGTGGCAGAGCACGCGCAGGGCAATCGCAAGAGCTAGGGCAGATACTTTCTACATCCCCAAGCTCGACAGGCTATTCTGCTGCGAATTAAGCTTGCCGATCAGTGATTCCAAGCGCGAGAAACGTGCGGTCATGGACTGCTCCTCTTGTGCCAGAAACTTCTCGATGTCGGTCACTCGGTTACTCAGTGAGGTAATCTGCGATTTATTTGAGTTGACCTGGGCGTCAATCAGGCCGCCGAAGCGGCTAAATTGGGCGATGGTCCCGTCGACGGCGCCTAGGGTTTCACCCAGATTTTGGAGCAGCGTAGCACTGCTTCCCGAGTCGCTGAGGGTAGCGTTTGAAAATACAGTGGTGTCAAACTTGAGAGTCCCGTCGCGCTGTGTCGTAATGCCCAGGTCGGCTAGGGTGTTGACGGTGTTGCCGCTGAGAGACACCGAAGAGAGCGCGCTCCGGAGCGAGGACACCACACTGTTGTCGACGGAGGTTTTTGCGAGCGGGCCAAAAACATTGCTCACCTCTTTACCATCCTCGTTCCGGGTAACGCTATTGTTGTCGGTCACGTACTTAAGAATGTCATTATAGGCAGTCACAAAATCTTGAACGTTCTGAGTGGAGCTTGTGGTGTCGTCGCTGACACTTACGGTTGCGCTTCCTGTGCCGCGAAGGGAGAGGGTGAGGTTGCTGATTACGTCGGTCACATCGTTCGACTGTCGGGTAATAGTCCCACTTATTCCAGAGACGCCAAACTGAGCGTTTTGAGCCTGGGTCAATGTCGATCCGCTAAAGGAACCAGCTCCACTTACCGCGGATCCTACGCTGACACTTAATTGCCCCTTGTCGCTTCCCTGGTTGAGCGAATTGATAACTACGGCATAGGAGGGTGAGGTTGTTGTGCCTACGTTAACCAAGCTGGCTTGAGCCTTGGTCGTTGCGTTGTTAAATTGACTGACGAACTGGGCGCTCGTCGTGCCGCTGGTGAGGGCGATGTCAACCGTCTGCAGATCGGAGCCGCTGCCGATATCCACACTAATGGTTCTGTCAGCGGCGGGAGCTGCGTCGTTAATACCCGAATTAATCGCCGTATCTGTATCGCTGAAGCGATCATTAAATGAAAAAGTGGCGGCGCGCGCCAGTTGCCCCACACTCACCGAATATGTCGCATTGGTAGCACCATTACTCGCCGTTGCTGACACCTTCGTCTCGTCCGACGAAGTTCCATTCTTACTGAGCGCGCCGCCGTTAACTAACCTAAATTTGTCTACCGCGCTTTTGAACTTGTCGAGCAGGGTGCGCAGTGATCCGAGAGAGTCATCGGTGTCGGTGAGTGAGGTGATCTGGGTTTGGAGTGGTTGGATGCGCACCTGGCGCTGGGAATCAAGGGTGGCCTTGATCAGAGAGGCCGTGTCGATACCAGATGCAATACCAGAGAAACTAATTAGTGAAGCCATACTACCTTCCTTAGTAGAAACAACTCTGTGACGCGTTCCTTCGCATCGGGCCTCGTTACTAGCCTGATAAGGATAGTATCGGAGCGTAAAAATAGAACTTTATCTCTTTCTTACTTTAGCTAATGAAAACAGATGATTAGTTCATGCCCGGCAATCATTATTTTGCAGATGCGCAGATCTGCTCCAGCGGGCATGAACTGGCCAGATTGGTCATCGAAGGCCCTCGTTATATCTCACCGGCGATAGGCATTTTTACAGAGGAAGAGAACATCGAGACCGCATGTACATACCCCTTAAGGTCGCATCCAATCACTGCACAGGCGAGGCATAGAACGGTCAAACAAAGAAGAATTCGCCAGTGGTGGCTTGTGCGGACGGCGCGCGCACATAGAAATGAAATACCACCTAATCCCGCGAGCAACGCACTCCCTGTCGAGTTGAACACTAGAAACCAAGCCACTCCACACACGGAGATACCTTCAAGGGATGCAACTTGTATCCACTGTCCTTCTTCAGAGGGGGATGCGCATTGAACCAACCGAAACTGACACCAGTCCAAAACGCAAAACACAAGAGAAAGGCGGATTTCCAAATATAACCGATCAGGGGGACACGAGATTCAGTCGAATTGTGGCAACTTTGTAAAAAGATTGGTATCTAGTCAGCGCCATTGGAAGGGGCGCAATAAACGCTATGTTTCACACGGAGATCCACCGAGGTCTCACGGAGTTACACGGAGGGGATAGTGCTGGCCCCACCACGCAGCCTCCTGTGGA
>CAIXSY010000107.1 GCA_903922175.1 uncultured delta proteobacterium
AAAAGTTGCTTCGAGTTTCTTTTATTTTAAGGATTAGGCGCAGGAGCAGGAGCAGGAATCAGGAGCGGTTCCAGTTCAAGTTCAAACAAATTCAGATACTCCAGTGGGTTAGCTCACCGTTTAAGTGGCATTAAGCGCGGACGTCCGCACTCCCAGGTGCCTCAGTTAATGATCGATTACGCATCGCGCGCGTTATATCCCGCAAACCAGCCGTCCACATCAGCACCCCAATTGTGCCCAGCGTGAGGAGAAAAGAATCCCCCGTTCATATTACTGAAGTCACCCCAATCTACGCCGCTAAAACTCTCAACGTAGCCACGCACACTTGGGAGCACCCAGTCGTCGCCTCCGAGGCCCCCGTCACGTGCCCCATAACGGTTATTTCCCTTATACCGAACCAGGCGCGGAACCCTCCCCATAATGATCTCAGCTACCTCCTCTTTCTTTGATATGGCCGAAAGCTTGAGAACGACATCTTTATTCGTCGTTGTATCTGGGAAAGCGGCGCTTACCGAAGAAAGATCAAACATATGCTGAGGTGAGCTGAGTTCAATCTGCTGCCGCTAAATTATGGGCTGCTCAGTGGTCAATATGTAGACAGAGCGGCATCGAGCATCGTTTTGAATCTGGCGGAAGGCCGTGGGCAGCGGCCGAAAGCTGCATCTGCATCAGATGCAGTTAACGGAAAGCTGCCAACAGTTCTCTCCCGTCTCGGCTCTCGCCGAGCCGAGGTCTGGAGGTTTGTAAAACACATTGCGGCGAGAGACGGAGAAAGCAGATTACAGATCAAGCCTCGTCGGTCGCCGGGCGAAGCCTCGCTAGGAAATGGTTCGGGAACGGGAATCGGGGGCTACCCGTGGCAGATAGACCTTAAATTCTGTTCCTTTCCCCAGCTCGGAGACGACTGCTATGTACCCGCCATGGTCTCTCACTATTTTTTTTACCATGGCTAAGCCCAACCCAGTACCTTTGCCTGGCTCCTTGGTTGTAAATAACGAATCAAAGATCCGCGGCATGATCTCTGGAGGAATACCGCATCCGTTATCGACCACGCCCAAAACTACGTAATCGCCTGCGGGAATACTCTGGGCTCCACCGGCTGGGACTGTTTCGCTGGCCAGCCCGACTATTATTTGGCGTTGCGCAGCTTTCTCCGTTGCGTGCGCAGCATTGACAATCAAGTTCAAAAGAACCTGCTGAATCTGCACAAGGTCGGCATGGACAATACCGGGATCGTCCTCTAGCTTGACGGTAAGACAGATGTCTTTTGGAAGAACCTTCGCCAGATGTCTAAGGTCCGCAGCTAAAAATTTACTTAATCTTACATCGACATCACGCCGGGTTCCCTTCCTCCCACGAGTAATATCCATGACATCACCGATAATACCGGTCAAAGCCATGCAGTTGGTCTGTATGGCGCTAAGATACTCAATCAACTCGGCCGCACTGGTCTCCGCTAACATCGCGAGTTCGACACTCCCGGCTATTACTGCCAGAATGTTATTCACATCATGCATCTTCCCAGCGATCAATAGTGCGACTACTTCATGTCGCTGTGCGGTTAGCGCCATCTCCATCAATCGGTCCTCTTCGCTGAGATCATAATAGGTGCACACCACCGTACCTGGATCGCCGGCAGCATCTTTTTTTAGTGTACTTTTAACCCCGACTCGCAATTCGCTCCCGTCGCCCCGCTTATGCAGGAGCACTCCGTCCCATGAGCCTGCCATCAGTAAGGTAGCTTTTATCTGCGGAATCTTCGCCAATTCCGATTGTGCAAAGAAGAAATCTACGGTCGTGCCAGCACCAATGTCGGTGGGCTTATAACCGTGCATGGCAATTGCCGCCGGGTTGAGCTTTTCCATCAGGCCGGTACTATAATCCCAGATGCAGACGCCTTCCCTGGTCTGTCTTAGGGCTGTGCTCCCCGGGTCTTGGTCGTGGAAGGCAAAAGGAGAGGCTTCATAGCTGTTAGCGGCGACAGGCACCGCAGCGCGCAGGCTAGAGGAAAGGGCTTCTAGAAATTGCCGCGCATGAGCTGGTTTAGTAGGGCACGCGCCACTTCCGTGGCCCAAAGTAGGACAGTTAGTGGTCATCAATTCGCGGCCCTCCTCCTTTTTTGGACTAAGTAACTTCAAGCCACCGAGTGCGAACCCGCAAGGAAAACTGCCATACGACATATTAGCTACGGCATTAGCCGTGTAGGATCTATACTACGAGATGGAATGCTATTCTACTTTTTCTTGTCTCCAGTTTAGGGCGCAAGAATGTGCGTAACTGCTCAATAACCTCGGGCAGATCTTATCCTAGTCTTGGTTGTGGTCCTGGTCCTAAATCCTGGTCATTGTCAATTGATCAATGATTCCGGTCAAGAACACGATAATGACTTAAGACCAGAACCAAGACCATGACTAGGACTTCGCTTCTTCCGCCCGGGATTAATGAGCAGATACCAGCGGACGTAATTGCTCAATAACTCCGGGCAAAAGGAACTTGCTTGAACTTGCACTTGAACCGTTCCTGATTCCTGCCCCTGCTCCTTTTCCTATTCCAATCAAGAGGATAAGGGGCAGGAGCCGGAATCGGGAACAGTTCCAGTTCATGTTCAAGATTTAG
>CAIXSY010000108.1 GCA_903922175.1 uncultured delta proteobacterium
AGCACAGGGGAAGTCCTGGTATTTCTCTATATACTTTAAGTACCGTGAGGTATCGGAGAAGTTTAGGGGTGGGGACCTTCGGGCGAAGTTCCCAGCGGGGACGTACAGGCCTCCGACGTTTACAGTTGGGTATGGTGGGACGATAGTTTAGAGAGACGGAATCTTTGCGCTCTTATTGAAAATTGCCGATCTTGTGACTCGGCACAACATAATCGAGTCTTCTTTGTGATTGCGGCGCTGCAATTAGTCATCAGTGTTTCCAACATCCACAATTTTGCGCATTTCTGAGCGGTATGTTCACTAACTTATCGCGTTCCACTGCCTGTCTAAGTATCAGGAGTGGTGATTTTGGGCAATCTTGGTTATTGAGTTACAGATATTATTACTGCGTTCATTTTCGCGCAGTCACTGAGGAAAAACGAGGGAGAAAAACGAGGGAAAAACGAGGGGGGGGGGGAAACGAGGGGGGGGCGAGCAGTTACCTGACTTGTCCCTATTTCATCCTGCCCCGATAGCGTGCTATTTAACTCCTATGAAAATTAACCAACGTATCCTTCTAGCAATCCTCGTCTGCCTTGGCGGTTGCGGTGGCGGTAACCCAAGCGCCCCAACTCTGCAAAATATCTCGCTCGGCACAAATTACGTACAGACCGGCTCCGTAATTACCACGTGGCTCGCCTTTCGAGTTTCCGCGACAAAGGGCAACGACGGCCAGCTCAGCGATCCGTTTTCAGCGGTTGTAAATCTTCCGATCGGAGCCGCGCTGATCCCAGAAACTTCCTTTATCCCCAGCGAATCGGCCCCCCCTCGCCCACCCGACGTGCAAGGAACCTGTCCGGATGGAAGCACATATATGATCTATAATTTCCAACGCGGCGAGTTCAATGATCAGTATCACTTTAATGACTACACCTCGGTCATGTATTTTAACATCCTCGTCGTTGCAGCGGCCGACCAAAGAGATATCACCGGAGCCACCTCGCTTTCACCTATAGTGGATGGGTGTGCTTTTGAGTCAGAGGCCACGGCCGAACTCAGGGTCTCCGCGTCATAACATATTAGGACTCTCAGATAACGAGGTACCTCATGCACACGTCGCCTGATATCTTCGGGACCGAACAATCAAATGCAGTTCAAGCAGCATTTAAAGAGCGCTATCACAAAGTAATTGAGTATTTCTTCTCACGCAACGCCACGTACTGGCCCTGCTTCGCCGATCCCGGCTTCCGTGGCATTATCGACTTTCGCGCGCACCACCTCCATCCTGACCTGCGCCTCGCGAGCTACCCACGCGGCACAGAGCTTCTGACAGAGCTCCGTCAGGAGCAGAATGTACGCCATGAAATACTCATTCCCAACGGCAAAGCCAACGATCTCCTCGAATTCGCAGCGGCACTCTCCAAGGATTGGGAGAATCCGTCCAGCGTAGAAAACGTGGTAAGCATGCCCTGCGATCCGGGAATCTATGGCTCAATGGTGGGTTCACTTGCCAATCCCAACCTCGTCTACAGCGAGTACGCCGGCATGGCGGCTGAGCTTGAAGCCAGCGTTATCCGCCAAATCGCCTCTCTCGTTGGCTACGATCCGGCCCAAGCGAGCGGGATCTTTACGCAGGGTGGCACCTTCTGCAACCTTTACGGCTACCTTACCGGGATTCGCAAATCACTGCCGGATGCCAAGCGCTTCGGGATGGGACACACCCACGACTACCGCATCATAAACTCCCAGGGCGGACACTATTCTAACATCACCAACCTTTCGCTTCTCGGCGTCGACATCCAGAACAAAACCATCCGCATAAAGATGAACGAGAACAACGATATCGATCTGAAGGATCTCGAGCGCCACCTTCATGCCTGTTTCCGACTTGGCTGCGCCGTTCCGACGATCATGCTCACCATGGGAACCACCGACACCTTCGCCGTGGATTCGGTACGCGCCGTGTGCGAGCTACGCGATAGCCTCTGCGAACAATACGAGGTCCGCATCAAGCCCCACGTGCACGTCGACTCGGCGATCGGCTGGTCGATGATCTTTTTTCTCAATTATGACTTCACCAACAACCCTCTAAGCATCAATGCCGAGGCCCTCGCCGGTCTCAAGCTCAACAGCCTGCGCTTTCAGGATCTTAAATGCGCAGACTCGTTTACCATTGATTTTCAGAAGTGGGGCTACGTCCCCTACACCTCAAGCTTAGTCATGTTCAAAAACAAAGAGGATATTAAGTATCTCGAGAACGATCCGCTCAACTTCTCCTACTTCGAGCGTGACCTACAGGGGCGCTCTTATTTGCAATCAACGATCGAGTGCTCACGCGGCGCGGCTGGACTTTTCGGCGCCTATAGCGCGCTCAAATACCTCGGGGTTGAGGGCTATCAGATGATCATCGCCCACTGCTTACAAAACGCCAACTACTGCCGCTATAAACTGCATGAGCTGGCGTACGTCAAAGTGCTCGTCCCGCTCAATCAAGGCCCGAGCGTAGGGTTTAGAATGTACAATCCGGCACTCATAAAAGATGCCGAGGCGGAGTTTGCCTACGAATACGGCATTACCCCCAGCGACGAGTATCAGGCACGCTTAAAGCGCAACAACGACTGGCACCGCGCTTTTTTTCTTAGCCGTGGTAAGATCGGACTCTATAACAGCTGGGTAGAATTCGTTGCTCACACCGGCTACGACGAGCATCGCCGATTCCACCGCCTACCTGGAGAAAAAGCGGTATTCATGAATCCGGCGACGACGCATGCCGAGATCGATGCCTTCGTTTCCAACTTGCGCTCGGCGGAGGGCAAGGCCGCCGCCTAGATGCCTTGATCTGTGGTAATTACTCATTAGCTTCACTTAGCCTTATCCTTAGCCCTAGCCTTTTCCTTAATACTTATGAAGGTTTAAGGCGAAAGGCGAAGGCTAGGGCTTTTGAAAGAATCTTTTCTGGTCGGCCTTCGTCCCACGGCCTCTCCCCTCGGCCAAGTTCAGAACTACGCTCGATGCCGCTCTGTCTAACTGC
>CAIXSY010000109.1 GCA_903922175.1 uncultured delta proteobacterium
CCCAAGCTTGATCCGGAGACGGAGCTGGCAATTTCCCAAAATCACCTCGCAAAAGCCAAGGTTTGCGGTGCAATTAGAATCGGGCTGGAGCTTAGGCCGCGGCTGCTAAAAGCAGGAAAAGGGAACACCGAGGTTACCATAGAGCTTGGTGGCCGACCCATTGTGTTTCGGCGTCGAGAGTCCGCCTGCATTGCCCTTTGGGCATGTAGGAAAAGCGATGCTCCTCATGTGATCAGGTCGTGTGATGGAACGCTTGGTGAGATTCCTACGGTTAGTGATTCCTCAGATCTTGTCATAAGCCTTCACGGGTTAACTGAAAAGCAAGTAACCAGCGCCCATCGTTTGGCGCCAACGTTGAATAGGCTAATAAGCGCTAAAGCTAAGCACAAGCGCCAGGCGACGTTGAAGATTGACGGGACATCAGTCATCTTTACTCTAAAAAAAATCGGCACGTCGCCGGTATGGACATGCCCAAATGAGGCGCTGACGGCAATAAGGCGAAAATTTCGAAGCTACCCAGCAGTTAATGTGGCAAGTGAGCTGGTAATTTCGCCTGATGCCTTTAAAGCAGCGAACTTGTCTGGCGGCGATAAAGTCTCGCCAAAGCTAAACACTTTGCTGAATAGGAAAAGTAAGAGAGGCACCGAGGTAACTTTACGTTTAGGTGATGTGGAAATCTCTTTCTCGCGACGTCATAACCACGGCAAATCGGTCTGGGTGTGCGATCCTAAAAAGGGAGCAGCTATTGCCGAGCATTATGGCTTCTTTCCACAAGTTGATCCGCAAAATGAAGTGGCTCTCACGAACAACGGCTTACGTGAGGCCAAAATACGCGGATTTTGCAAGATTTGCCCCGCGCTGCAAGCCAAACTTGATAAGGCTGCAGGAAAACAAAATAATCATTCTTTAAGAATTGGCGAACAAGACGTAACGTTCTTCAGACGAATGGTCCACTCAGCTGCAATATGGGCATTTGCACGTTCTGATATCGCTCATGTTGCCGCGTATAGAAAGCGCCCGCCATTTCCAGACGAGGAAAAGGAGCTGGCGATCTCCTTGACTGGACTCGAAAGTATTGGAGTTGGGGCTGGTGCACGTATTGCGAAGTCATTGAATCAGGCCATAGATCGAGTAGCAAATGATAGTGATACAGCTGCACTGGTACTTGCTGGAAGAAGTATCTCCTTCCATCGGCGGGCATGTGGCGTATCAGCTGAGGTTTGGGTTTGTGCTAAAGAGCATGCTTGGGACATAGCACGCAATTATGGAGTACTCTTACACTCCAACTCCGATCGCCATCATGGTGTCTCTGAAAAGGAGTTCCTAGCGTTAGGGATAAAATCGCCGGCCCGTGTTGCGGCGGAGCTTAACCTAATGATTGAGCGAGCGGCAAAGGGAGGGCATCGCGTTAAGCTCGCCGTTGGAGGTCGGGAAGTAACGTTCAGTAGACGGTACAAGGCAAGCCGTCCGGTTTGGACATTTCATAAAATGGCTAGCCCATTTATCACTGCTCATTTTGCCAGTCATCCCCAAATAAATCTTGCTGGAGAGATTGCCGTGAGCATACCTGGTCTTTCCGAGGCCAAGATGCCGGGAGCACAACGTATCGGCCCAGTCCTAAGGGCGCTTATAGATAGCGAGGCTAAAGGGAAAAATGAAATAATCGTATTACTCGGTGGTGAAGAGATAAGTTTTGCGAAGCGACTCCGTGGAACATCAACAGTTTGGGCCTGTCCGCGGACGGGGCTTTCTGCCATAGGGAGGCATTTCAACGTTGAATGGGATGAACAAACCGAGGGACTATTGCAATTGCCCAGCGTGGTGGACGCAGCGGCTCTCTTAGGTTCCGATCCGATGCGCCTAAGCACATATCTTCAGTTTGTGCTTCCTCATGTCAGTTCTGATATTCGTCGTCGTGTTGCCGTACGTGCGTTACGTGGGCTTGGAGGGGCGGTCGAGGCGGAGGTATTTCCCAATTTTACGACCTCTTTGGCACCAGTCACTGTTCAAGAGCCAGCTGCGTTAGAATGTTCGACTAAAGACAGTTCCGTGCTGGTAAGAGGAACCGCCCCGCATGGATCAGAAACAGTGGAAGTGCGTGGAGACTACAGTTTTTCGGTAAACGTCGCTGCGGACGGCTCCTTTAGCGTTCGCTTACCTTTGCGACGCACTGCGGAACTGCACACCTTTTCTTTATTTGCGGTTAATCGCCGTTCCGAGGTTAGAGGACTCGAAGTTGAGCTTAAAGTATTGCAGGAGGGAGTCGCCCGACCGACAGATACGGTGTATCAAGAGCTACTTCTTTTACGAACAGATCTAGCGGAGCGACTGCGGTCCGACCCTTTCTTGCGCAGCAAGTTCAATTGGGCATTCGAAACAAGTTTTCTTAAGTTGTTTACCCGTGACGAAGAAGCGGGGTTTGCTGAACTCGCTAGACGACAGGCGGCAGCCATTAATACGACTCAAAGGCAGGCCCTAGAAGAGGTCGAGCGACTGTTCAGACAAATTGTATCGACACCCGTCCAAACCAAAATCCCTCTTCTGTTCTTCCAGAAATATATTCTCTTTAAATGCGCTGGGCTGGCGGCGAGTGAGCGCCGCGGTGTGCTCCTTGCATTAGAGCAGGGGCTCGGGAAAACGGCTATCGCGCTGGCACTCTCCGTCTTAGAGGAATTAACAGTAATTGCGCCTAATGCCGTTGTCACCGCGTGGCAGCGAGAGGCACGGCGATTTCTACGGGAGCCAAAGCTTGAGGTACTTGAGGGGCCGCACTCAAGTCGCGAGGCTCGATTGAGTGAATCACGGCCAATGCAGCTCGTAACAAATGTCGAGTTTACCCGAACTGATTCCGAATCAAGATTGCAGAAGCTCTCCAGGCCAAAAGGCATCTTGGTTGTCGACGAAGCAGATTACTTAGGGGCAGCCCGTAGTCAGCAGGCCATAGGTACCAGGCAACTCACTGCACGCTTTTCAATACTTCTGTCGGGCACTCCATTTCGCCGCTATACGCAAATCGGAAATGTACTACGCATGTTCAACCCAGACGATGCGCGCTTTGCTAGTCAAGCTTCTTTTGCCAGGGCTTTTCCACAGGCGGATCCGGCAACCTATCCTCAGCTCCACGCCCTTATGGAGGAATATATGTTCCGCTTGCGGGCTCAAGATGTATTTGATTTTTGTGAGCCTGGTGACTCGGTAGATGAGATGCGCCACAAACTTCCAAGCATGCGAATGCTTACGCCTGATGAGACGGGCCACGGTGTTTTTGAACTAAGCGAGGCTCAATGCAACTCGATACGAAAGCTACTGACTAATTACAGGGAGTGGTGCAGCCAACATCGTGGGCATTTTCTCACCGAGCGAGACCTGCGCTATAAGCAGGCCAGGGCAGGATTTTTCTCACGACGAGAAGCCCTTCGGCAGATCATGAACAGTCCCGAATATATTGGAATTACGGGAGCACCGTCACCGAAGATGGAAGCCATGAAGAAAATTGTCGACCTGGAAATGGCGAAACCAGATTCTAAAGTAATAATTTTTTGCCGGTACCGGGAACAGGTCGAACGCTACGCACGGCAATTCGCGTCCTACGGTGTGTGCCGTTATTATGGTGGGCTGCCGACGGACAGTGAGGGGTTCGCCCTAGATGCGGCAGGCCGACGGATGCGGTATGTCATCGATACTGCCGGAGTGCCTAGGGAGTCGAGCCTGAGTGATGCGGTCCAACTTCGCGCACTTGATGTCGAAGAGATGCGTTTTCAAAATGATCCTTCCCAGCGAATTATCATAGCCACCCATGACGCCGGCGGCGTCGGCGTCACATTCTCGGCAGCCCATGCGATGATTTTTGATGACCTTGGCGCAACTGCCCGAGATGAGTCGCAAATGCTCAAGCGCGCTCATCGCATCGACCTTAGTCGGCCAAAGCCTGAGGTACGCTATTACTGGATGCATGCGCGCTATCCTCAATCCGTTCTCGATAGCATGCCTCCGGTAATTCGGGAGCGTTATTTTGATATGGGAAGCTACGATCAAGTACACGCTCAGATGCTCCGCCAGCAGTCGCTTGAATTTCATCGTATCATGGATGGTGTTGGCGATGATGCAGAGCTGGTCTCACTTCATGTTAAGCTCAAGCAAATGATGCCATTTCTTTTCCTTACGGAAGCTGAGGCAGAGGAGTTTGCCCGCCACGAAGAGGCCGTACTTCTTGGTGATGAGATTGAGGAGGATGACGAGCCAGACAGCCTGCCAACTTGACCAATTACCAGTGTGTATATGTCTAGGAATGTCTAGGAAAATCAATTCTTTCCGCTATCAATATAGCGACTTAGAAGCGGATAGTGCAAGTCAGTTGAAACACGAGCTGGATTTTGGGGCAATTTGGTGACTTGTGTAGGAAGAAAGCTGAGAATTTTTATTTTTGGCCCGTCTCCAGAGGCGAAGCGCGGAATTTGTAGACAAATGACACTTAGCAACAGCTTGTTTTCATATGCCGCTTGCGTAAATAGCTAAAACACTTAGTTTTTGTCAATTCGCGCATCCAGTTATCCGAATACACCCCTGCCCTTTCGCCCACACGGCGTTGTCACTATTGGACCGCTACTGGATATACTCAAAGTCACTAACCCGACGACGACTCAGCGAGTAGAATCCGCTTAATCGCCGCAAAGTCAGGCGGTGCAAGGATTGAATATTTCTTCCCCTGCCTTGCTGCTTGTAGCGCTGCCGGCAACTCCGTGGGCAGCGTCACCACTCCGGCCAAAGCCTCGGCAAACTTTGCCGGATGAGCGGTGGCAAGCACAACCGTATGCCACGCAGAGCTAAAATCCGCGGCGTACTCCTTTGCCCCAAGGTAGCCAACCGCCGTGTGCGGATCAGCAATGTAGCCGTAACGCTGCTGCAGTTCAGCCAGCGCCGCGCGTGTCTGCGTATCGGAATGGCTACTGACGGCAATATCGCTACGCAACAAATTTAAGTCCGCGCCATAAAGATGCACGATGCGCGCCATATTACTCGGATTGCCCACGTCCATGGCGTTACTGATCGTGGCCTGCGCTGGACGCGGTGTTAAAACTCCACTACTAAAAAAGTCTTTAAGGGCGGTGTTGGCATTAAGCGCCGCTACAAATTTGTGATGCGGAAGACCCATCCTGGCGGCGAAAAGTCCCGCGCAGAGATTACCGAGGTTCCCCGAAGGCACAGCAAAAACTACCGGCAAAGAATCTTTCGGCAGCTGACTAAGCGCATAAAAATAATAAAAAATCTGCGGCAGCAGCCGCGCGAGATTAATCGAATTGGCTGAGCTAAGATCCATCTGCTCGTTAATCTCTCGGTCAAGAAGCGCTTGCTTTACTAAGCGCTGACAATCATCAAACGTGCCGATTACCTCCACGGCCGTCACATTGCCGCCGAGCGTTGCTATCTGCTGCTCCTGCAGCGTGCTGATACGTTTTGAGGGATAGAGCACCACGACGCGAAACCCAGGCCGCTTATAAAAAGCGTGCGCGACGGCGGCACCGGTATCACCTGAGGTGGCAACAAGGATAGTCGTTTCGGGGGCAGCGAGTGCGCGAAGCTCCTGCAACAGGGCCGCCATGAAGCGTGCGCCAACGTCTTTGAAAGCCAGAGACGGCCCGTGAAACAATTCGAGAACAGAGAGCTTGTCGCTCAGACGGCGAAGCGGCAGTGGGAACGAAAAGGCCTCAGTAATTAGGCGCCGCAGCGCGCCGTCATCCAGCAGATCTCCAAGTAGTGCGCGTCCCAGAGCATAGGCGATCTCCTGAAAAGACATACCCGGCAGGCTATCCAAAAACGCCTGCGGCATGCGCGGCAAGCTCTCCGGCATAAGAAGCCCGCCATCGGGTGCAAGCCCCATCGTCAGCGCCTGGCGCAGCGAGTAGCGCTCCGTAGAAGCGTTCGTACTGATGCACATGGCACTCATGCGAGGACCCCTCCACCATCACAGGCGATACGCGAAATGATGCTTGAACTCTCAATAGCCACACTCTTAAATGCCGCACGCATGGCAGCAGCGGCATCCTGTACCTGCTGATCCCCGGCGAACAACGCAAAGATCGCCGGTCCTGACCCGGACAAGCTGCAACCCAGGGCTCCGGCATCAAGCGCCGCACGCTTAACGGCATCAAAGCCCGGGACGAGAAGCTTTCGTTGCGGCTCAATGATACCGTCTTCAAGGGAGCGACCGATTAGTTCGTAATCAGCACGGTACAATCCGGCGATAAGCCCGCCGATATTGCCCCACTGCTTGACCGCATCGGCAAGGGTGATCTGGCGCTGCAGGAGGCGACGCGCATCTTCGGTCTTCACCTCAATATGCGGGTGGACGACGACGCAGCGAAGCTCCTCGGGTGCGGCGATCTTAATCAGGTCGAGTGGCTGCGCGCTACGGATAAGGACAAAGCCCCCAAAAAGCGCCGGCGCCGCGTTATCGGCATGGGCCGAGCCGCAGGCAACCTTCTCCCCCGCCAGCGCAAAAGGCAAAAGGTCCTCTTTGGCAAGCGGCGAGCCGAACAGTGCGTTGACGGCGAGCACTCCTGCCACAGCGCTTGCCGCGCTTGATCCAAGTCCGCTTCCAAGCGGCAGCCCTTTAAAAACCTCTAGCGCGATACCACGCCGCTCACCGATATGCGTAAGAAACGCCTGCGCCGCAACCGAGGCGGTGTTTTTTTGCGGATCATGCGGCAGCCGGCCGTTATCACCGTGCACGGCGCTAATCGATAGCCCGGCCTCGGTCGTAAAGCGCGCGACCACTTCATCACGCGGCTGCTCTAGGGCAAAGCCTAGAATATCAAAAGCGCAGCCGACATTGGCAACAGTAGCCGGGGCAAAAGCTCGGACATTACCTTTTATATTGGTTATAGACATGGGTTAACTCGCAATCCGAATAATATCAGCAAACACAGCCGCGGCGGTAACTTCCGCCCCGGCACCCGGACCTTTGACGACGAGCGGCTGCTGACGATAGCGCTCGGTTGTAAATATGACCATGTTGTCGTTGCCCGAGAGCGCATGCAGCGGATGCATTGCCGGCACAGCCCGCAGGGCAAGCTGCGCCTTGCCATTTTCAAGCACTCCGACATAACGCAGAGAGCACGAACGCGCCTGCGCCTCTCTCACGCGCAGCGCATACTCAGCGTCAAGCTGCGGAAGTTTCTCCAAAAACTCAGCCGCGGTGGGTATTGCAAGAAATGCCGCCGATAAAAGCGGCTCAATTTGAACCTGAGACAGATCGAGATCAAGTCCACACTCGCGCGCAAGAATTACCAGTTTGCGCGCGGCATCAAGCCCGTTGAGATCGTCTCGCGGATCGGGCTCGGTATAGCCACGCTGGCGCGCCTCGGTCACCGCGCGGCTAAAGCTGCACTCGGCGCTCAAAGAGTTGAAGATAAAGCTCAGCGTGCCTGAAAGCACAGCTTCAATGCGCACGATGGAATCTCCGCTGCGCAAAAGGTCATTCAGGGTCCCAATAATCGGCAGCCCCGCGCCCACACTTGCTTCATACAAAAAAGCAACTCCGCGTTTCCGGGCAAGTTGCTTTAGCGTCGAAAAATGAGCCGCCTCTCCTGCCTGAGCACGCTTACTCGGCGTCACCAGCGCAATGCTGGCCTCCAACAAGGGCTGATACTGCCGAGCCACCTCTTCGCTGGCGGTGCAGTCAACAAACACACTGCTCGGCAGATTGAGCTCGCGAATCTGCTGCACAAAAGACGCTACATCGCTCGTACAAGGATGCTTCTGCAGCGTCTCGAACGCCTGTTCCGCCGGGATGCCCAGCGGGTTAAGCAGCTGATGCGCTTGATTGCGAACCCCGACAATGCGCACGTCGAGTCCGAGCTTCTCTCCCAAGATCGGCGCCTGCGCAGCGATCTGCTTGATTAGGGTTTTGCCGATAAGCCCTGTGCCGCACAGAAAGACGTTAATCGTGCGATGCCAAGAGAGGAAAAAGGCATCGTGAATAGCGTTGAGCGCCTTGGCTTCATCCTGCCGACCGAGCACTACCGAAATATTTAGCTCAGACGATCCCTGGGCGATAGCGACAACGTTGATACCGTTTCGACCAAGCGCGTGAAATAGGCAGGCTGACACCCCCGGCGTACGGCGCATGTTCTCGCCAACAACCGAGACTATCGCTAGATCAGGCTCAAGGTGGGCAGGCTCGACAAGCCCGGCGCGAATCTCAAGCGCAAACTCCTGATCAAGCGCCTGCTTAGCGTTCACTGCCTCCTGCGGCTGAACAGCACAGCAGATCGTATGCTCGGAAGATGCTTGGGTAATCAGAATCACACTGATCTTGGCTTTGGCCAGGGCGCCGAACATACGCCCAGCCGTCCCGGCAACACCGATCAGACCACTTCCCTGCATTCGCAGCAGTGAAACCGCCGAGATAGAGGCTATGCCGGTGATGACCGCTGCCACAGCTGCCGGATGACGTTCGATCCGCGTTCCTGGAGCCTGCGGTCGAAAGGTGTTCTTAATAAGCAGCGGGATGTCCTGCTGCATCGCCGGGGCCAGAGTCGGTGGATAGATTACCTTTGCCCCAAAATGACACAGCTCCTGCGCCTCCTCGTAGCTTACCGCTGGAAGCGGAAAGGCGCGCGCCACCTTACGAGGATCGGCCGTGTACATCCCGTCAACATCGGTCCAGATCTCGATCTCGGCTGCGCTTAGGGCGCTACCGAGAATTGCCGCCGTATAATCGGAACCACCACGCCCAAGTGTCGTCGTAACCCCATTGACGGTGGCACCGATAAATCCGGTTACGATCGGAAGTGCTTTTGATGCGGCGAAATAGGCGCGCAGCAAGCGGCCGGTCTCGGCGAAGTCGACCTGTGCGCAGCCGAAACTAGCATCGGTACGAATAAGTTCGCGTGCATCGACATACTGCGCCGCTGTGCCAGTGGCGCTGCATGCCTGCGCAATCGTATAGGCCGACAGACGCTCACCAAAGCTCATAATCGCATCGCGCGTACGCAACGAAAGTTCACGCACGAGGAACACGCCCTGCAAGATCTCCCCCAGCTCGTTAACCCATAGCTTAAGCTGCAAAAGCAGTGGACTCTGTAACGCAGCCGGCACAAGATCACGCACCACGCCAAAGTGACGCTCCGCTAGGCGCTCAAGGCGTGCGCGGTAGGCATCGTTTCCGCCCTCGGCGAGCTCAGCCAGCGCCAGGAGCTCATTGGTTACGCCGGTGTAGGCTGACACCACCACGGCAACAGGCCCTGAGGCCGCCGCCTTAGTCGAAATTGCGATGACCGACTTAATAATCTCAGGATTACCGACCGACGTTCCGCCGAATTTCAAAATGCGCATAGAAAACAATTCTCCCCAGCCATAGTAGCAGGGAATTCGCGGGGAACAAAGATACTGCGTAACTAGTAGGGCGTAAGAATGTTTTTACCACTGAGGACGCAGGGGGACGCAGAGAAACGCCCATTTTATGGGCTTTCCGTGCATTTTCTCTGAGCGAAAAGGAGGGACGCTTCCGACATTTGCATAAGAAAAGGAGGGACGCTTCCGACATTTGCATAAAGCGAAAAGGAGGGACGCTTCCGACATTTGCATAAAGTCGGTAGCGTCCCTACTAAATTTAAGGCCGTCGGCTGCGGCCGCAACTGATGCTGCAGCTGCATCTGATGCTGATAGCTGATAGCTGACTGCAGATCTCAGATAGCAGATTACAGGCCCCTCGCCCCTCTCTTCCGCGCGAATGCGCGGGTCGGTTCAACAAGTGCTTGTGCCGTAGCAGACAATCGACTTTATTAATACTGCAATATCAATCACTTGCCTCATACTCCCTCAACTCCTTCAAATTTCTACCGATAATAATCAAACTGGAGTTTAATTATGTCGTCGATCCAAAACATCGGTCTCCAAGGAATGAAACAGGGCTTTGCCTCAGCTGCCGACAATGCGGAGAAGATTACCCAGGCATTTACTCCGGACAGCAGTGTAAGCGACCCGGTAGAGCCTATTATTGGCCTAGAACAGGCCAAACGTCAGGTCGAAGCCTCGGCTAAGGTGATTAAAGTCGGCAACGAACTCGACAAAGAGGTCTTGGATATCCTGGCGTAACTCCGGGTGAAATCACTGATGTAGTCAGTTCTGAGTCACACCGCGCCCCATTTGCATCATAACTCCTACAGTTATACAAACTGACGAGGGTTATGAAGCTTCGCAAACGCATCCGCAAAACGCTCAACCAAAAGAAACTGAGCACACAGATCGAAAGGAGCTTAGCCCCTAGCGCTACTATTGATGGGCTAGATGAAGACGTCGCCGCGCATGTTAATCACTTCCTTGCGACCCCACTCCCACCGATGGAAAAATTCTCACTCCTTACCGCCGAAGATGCTCGCTCGGCGCTAATAATGATCAATCATACCCAACACCTTCTTGAAGAGCGCATCCGCACCGTTCGCGTGCTCAAGGCTCTTTGCGAAAACGCCAAGAAGGACGAGGCTCCGAACTAGAAGTACTATGTATAGTCGGAAAGCAAGCACATGGTTCACCTCTATTTTTATGTGCCTCTGCTTCGCCTCGGGCGCGGCTTACGCCGAGGTCTATAAGTATATCGATAGCGAGGGGCAGGTCCATTATGTAAACGACCCCACCAAGGTCCCCTCGCGCTACCAAGATCAGGTGATCTCGAACATCGAGCTACCGAAACTAGGTCGGTATCAGAGCTTTGGAAAAAAATTGCCCCCTGGCCAAACGATCCCCGCACTGACATCGCCAGCAACCACAGGATCAAAGAAGATCGAAGTTCTCGTAACCTCATGGTGCCCTTACTGCAAGAAGCTGGAGAAGTTTCTTAAGGAGCAGCGCATCAGCTATGTGCGCTACGACGTCGAGCACGACGCCAAGGGCATGCAAATTCACAATCAGCTCGGCGGAGGCGGCGTTCCCGTGACACGCATCGGAAGCACTGTCCTACGTGGGTTCAATCCGGATGCGATACTACAGGCCCTGGGCAAGAAATAGGCGCCGGATCCTGGTACGGGAACTGGACGTAAAACGTCAGCGTTAGCCTATGAAGGGGCGAGCAGTTACCTTAATAGTTCAATATGTTACGCGCGCGCTCAGGATAGTTCCTGGCTAATTACTAGCGATTTAAGTATCTATGCGTTTCTACCGACCATTACAGTGATGGATACCGCCTTCAAAGCACTCGATCATTTAACGGCCCTGACCTTGGTGCCGGACCGATGGAGCAGGGCTTTGCTGCGCGAGACATTCACCACAGTGGCCTATAAGGGTGAGTTGATTGGGGCACACACCGCAGCAAATGCACTCTCCCTCCTGCAGTGTAATCCCCGTATCGAGATCGTCTTCATTGAGTTCAGCCTGGGACAAGAAGCCGTCCAGCAATTTATTGCCGATCTAAATGCCCAAGGCATGGGGCAAAAGTTCGGCTTAGTCACTACCGTCGGAAAGAGTGGTCCTCAGCTTACCTCGCGGCTTATCGATATGTACCTCAAGGGCATCGACGGGTTTATCGTCGAGCCCTATTCGAGCGATGACCTGCGCTGCTTACTACTGCGTGTCATCGAGCGCGTGCGTACGACGCGGCTTGAGATGCACACCCGTGCGATCAAGGCTATCGACCTCCTCGTCCAAGAGGCTACCAACTGCCTCGATCAGGTCGCCCAGCAAATTGCTAACGGAACGCCACGTTCAGTGCACCTTAACCGAGAGCTTAAAAACCGGAACAGCGCCCTTCGACCGCTGCAAGCTGAATATCCGGAGGACTATGTTTCGATCCTCCTACAGGTCCTCGATACACACCAGGCTTTTAACCCGCGGGCAGAACCCGAACGTCGGGCCCGAGATCGTCTCCAACATCCCGGCGAGGCAATTAGTGCGATTATGCAGCGGCGAGGAATTACCGCCGAAAAAGCGCTTAGTGTTATTCGTCTGGCTGCTGAGGATTTCGACCGGCTCCTGCGTTGCGAACTCATGGTCACCGAAGAGCTCGCACGCGACCTATCACGCACCTTTGGGCGCACGGCAAAAGAATGGCTAACGATGCAAAAGCGCTGGGAAGATCGCTCGGCGAATAGAAAAGAGGGGGAATAACGAAGAAAGTTGTTTTCCTAGGATGACGCGGAACCGAGATAACTAACCACACCAACAAACCTACTCATCGCTAACCAATTAAAACCCGGAAACCTATCATACCATTCGAGCCTGCGAAACCTCGACTTATGGCTCCAACGGATCGCTGCCTGGATTCAACAAGATATCTCCATGCTCCGTTAGAAAAACGTACCCGCCTCTCCAGAGAAAAACCAATTAAAAACACCTACAACCAGTACCAACCTAACAACTTTCTTCTTTCTTCCCCCTAAGAAAACCACCATGGGGTGACACTCTTAGCGGACGAAAGTTAGGAAACCCTTCTACCCTCTGACCCCATATCGGCGACTTGCCTAGCCTGATCCACTTTTTTTAGGAAAAATAATTACTTTTCTTGCAGATACCCCTTACACGTAACTGCTCAATAACCCCGGGTAGCTTCACAGCGCAGCCTAGCGGCCGCAACCAAAATAGATAGTCCCTACGGCTGCGCTGTGGGGCTCTATGCGAAGCCTTGAATCCTGCTAACGGGTCACAAAGCTTCCCCGCGCAAGTTAATCTATATTTGGTGACACTATCGCTCATCTTCTTGCGGTTCCGAG
>CAIXSY010000110.1 GCA_903922175.1 uncultured delta proteobacterium
CCCGTTAGCAGGATTCAAGGCTTCGCATAGAGCCCCACAGCGCAGCCGTAGGGACTATCTATTTTGGTTGCGGCCGCTAGGCTGCGCTGTGTAACTCCGTGCGATCTCAGTGGATCTTCGTGTGAAACAATCATTACGTTCAGCCCACACTTAATGAGCAGACACCATAAAACATTACGTCACCTACCGAGCTACAATCGGCATAGGGCGCAAGAATTATTTTTAACGTGAAGGTACAAAGTAACGAGGAAATTCAGACTGTTACCTTCGTAACTTAGTACCTTCGCGTTAAAATAAAATTCATGGAGTTTCGCGAGATTACGCCGAACATTCTTACGCCCTACAATCGGCATAACTAAGTTGACTAGAATTGCCAGAGGGCCTTATATAGAACATCTTCATACTTACTATCGCTCCGTTGTAATGGTGTTCTTGTGCAGTTATTTTATAAAAACTTTACTACAATACCCCTCGTATTTCAGAGCAGACCCGACACCGCTCAAAAAGATTGCTGCTGCATCTCCAGTCCTCGCCTATCGTCCTCTATTATAAATCTTTCACTGCCCCGCGCTCTGACCGTACAGGAAGAGGTAACTAAAATCCTAGAAGCCCTGCTCCTACGTCCCGACCTCAACAAGTTAAAACAGGAGATCCTTCCTGGTGCGCCGCTCGGCTCAAGTAAAACAAATCCCCATTGCGATTATAGAGACCGCGCTGTTGGCGAGAGGGGATGTGCTGCGGCCGAGCATATCTTACATGGCTTAAGTGATTCAGAGCTGAGGGCCAATTTTCGCAAATCATATGGGATACTAGGCGTTAAAGTTATAACGCAGGTCAAAGAGTTAATTGTTAAATACACGTCAAGCGTGAGGGGCTATTCTGCAGAAAGCGTCGAGGCTGCGCTGAAGCAGATAGGTAAACTCGGGGAACTTCGGGAGTATCGCCCATGGTATACTGCTTACTCCACATGGCTTGAGGGAAAGGGACCTGCTCCGAATCGGCTTAGTTTTGATTCTTCGTACTCACCACATGCTAACCATCGAGGATTATCACGCCTATTTTCTGCTATCGGAATCGAGATGCCCAAGAACCTTAGCGGGTTTCTTTTGGCAAGGCGTGTAAATGACCTTTCTATATTGGCGTCTCCAAAACCAAGCGACCACAGCCAAGATGACGGGTCTTACTTCGTCTCAGTGCACGAAGCAAGCTCTGATAAACTTCGCCATTGCTGGGCCATTGCTACTCCAGACGGAGAGTGTTTAAAGCTACCCGGAGAAGAGACACTTCCCGAACATCTTCAAAAACGCCGTCACGGGCCTCAATCAGCCGCCCTTCTGCTTGCTGCCGGCTATAGAGTAGACCTCGTCCTCATTTTGGCACAGCGCATAGTTTCTGTGGAGAATATCACGGCATTTGCCACCAATGGAGAGATCACGACATTAGAGCGAAAAGCTGAGGCCCCCTCGCACGCAAACGGAACCACGAAGAGCTATTACCGTGGAATACAACTTTTCCCAGATCATCCCTGGGGGCGCGCTGCCGCCAGAGTTTACCTCGGCACAGGCCTGACCGATGCCGACGGCACGGTGGTAGCTATACCATGTCTTGGAAGCATCACTCATCGAGACACGAAGCCTCAATTTACTATTTATGCCGCACCACGGCATGATCAGGAGTTATATAACCCAGAGCGACCTCTAAAATGTGTTCAAGTTGCGGCCCTTAGTGAGACCGAGCTTCGCCTCGAGTGTCAGCGTATCGCCGAACTTGCTCACTTCCGCTGCCGTGGCGCGCGAAAAGAGGCCTCCATTAGTGCGAGAGATTGGTTAGAAGGAATCAGTGATCGAATTCCGCGCATCGAGCCGGTTCAGGTGATGTCTCATGATGCTTTTTCCAGCAACGTTTCCTTTGCGGGGATACGCATCTATACGCGTAATTCCCTCCCCTATTCCACTCTTAACCCTGGGCTGTTCGAGACGCAGCTCTACGAAAGACGTCGTCGTTGCCTTGGATTTTGGCCTGCAAGAGTAGACAAAGATGCCGTGGCCCCGCTTTATGCAGTTGTCCGCCCTGAACGGAGAGTAGAGCCAAATACTGAGGTCTGGGAGCAGCGCAGCAGGTTATCCGTAGCGCCGCAGAGGAACCCAGTAGCCGTCATCAAACTTAAAGATGGCTCTCCAGCAATCTTATTCGAAGGGATGTGTATAACAGGTCTCGCGAGGAGCCTCGCAGAAATAACACAGCTCGAAGCCTATAGATTTCAAACTCCATGGGGAGTGTGCTTTGTAGCTTTTCAAGCATGGGAAGCCCGCATAGAGTGCAGCGGGCCACTCTGCTGTTTTAAGATTCCTCCCAGGTTATTCGAGCCTGCGCCAGAAGCTTGGAAATACCGCTCAAGCGAAGTAGTATGGTGATCATATGATGGTGCAAGAACTCGCAGCACTCCTCCAACGGGCAAAAACAGTTGCCGTTGTGGGCATCTCCGATAAACCCGACCGGCCAAGCTACGAGGTGGCAGAGTACCTCGAACAATACTTCCATATGCTGCCAGTAAACCCCGCCCTCAAGAGCTGGAAGGGCAAGCCGTGCTACGCCTCACTAAGCGAAATTCCTGTGACGACAAAAATCGACATCGTCGATATTTTTCGGCGCAGCGATTTGGTACTACCCCTCGTCGAAGAGGCCATCGCCCGGCCAGCAGGCCTTATCTGGCTGCAACAGGGTGTAATCAACAACGACGCGCAAAAATTGGCCATGTCTCATGCCATCCCCTTCATCATGGACGCCTGCCTCGCAGTCTTCCATGCCCAGATACGTTCACGCGCCACGAACTAGTACCTCAACCGGAAAGTTTTTCACATTTTTGCTAGTTGAACGGAAGACGGGAACGAGGAAAGGCATACGCGGGACGACATGCGCCTAAGGCAGACGTGGTGACGTAAGCTCATAAGCGCCTGTCGTAACGCATCTCCCGTTCCTCGTCATGACGTTAACGTCGATGAATTATTAGTACGGCGTTTCTGCACTATGAAAAAACTTATTGGACGAGGTACTAGTGGGAGGTCGCTTCTCGATACTTCAACCTAAAAATAGGGACGGTCCCTATTGAAAAATGGATCGTCCCTATTATGGCCGACGTTCCATTCGTGATGCGCCAGTGCCAGATCCAAGGGAGCTCCACTCCACGCTGCCTACATCAACAGGCGTAGAGGAAACTAATTGTACGCGGATCTGTTAGGCAAACATGGCTTGTCGTATTTTACACGGCCTAGCTACGCTAAGATACTCTCGAAGGCGTCACGTTGAAATGAAGGCGCACGGGACACCCTGCCCCGCATAAAACTCTGCCTTGACCAGCCCTGCCTGTCCAAGAATTTTTCGGAATTCGCTATTTGCCCCCCAGGTACGGGTCAACGACGAGATCGCTCCTATGGCACCTTGCGGCTGAAAATCTCCATCGGACATCGCCGAAGCGATAAGTTGTATCCGGCCAAGAACATAATGCACTGCCAGCTCTTGAAACTGCTCCCAAACGGGGCGCTGCTCATCAAACGGGAAGAGCTGTTTCAAAATTAGATTGACTAGATAGTTTTCATAAAAACGGGGATAGCGTCGCAAAAATGTTCGTGCATATTTATGCTCGGCCCGTTCGAGGGTCGAGACTATCTCTACAGGGGTGAGCGTTACGATATCGCTAAAAGCACGCCGCACCTGTGCTAAGCTTTTATGATACCGCAGGGGCAAGGGCAGCTCCATGAGTTCAAAACCGCACAGACACTGCAACGTATGGGCAACAACTTCATCAGCAACGGCTTTCTTACGTTGAGCAAACCAAGATACCCGTCGCCGCGCAATAGCTTGGAGGCGAGCGGGGATATCACCAAATCTTGACTGCTCAATTAGATCGTGCAAAGTGTGGCAGAGTTCCCCGAGCCGAAATATTCGCGTCTCGATTGGGCGTTTGCTATTTTGCATGATCTGCAGCACCAATGCGCGCACCATGCTAAAATGGGCTCGGTAGGCTTTCGCACCCGAAGCACCGGCGCTATCCTGCTCACGATGCATCATCTGTGGCCAACGGTCCTCAACCCCCTCCTCCTCAAATGTAAGCGCCCCTTGTCCCAAAAGCGCCAAGCGCGCTGTCTCAGGGCAGCCCAGTGTCGCGTTCCGCTCACGCACACCATCAACGATATTTTCTTCGCGAGGATAACGTGAACAGAGACACGGGAGATACTCTGGGCCTGCTCGCTGCTGAAGCTGGCAGAGCTTATCCTCCCCTAGGAATCCACAGCGACGATCTGCGGTAAGCGTAAAACGAGCTGCTCGAGCAGGGCAACTCGTGTGGGGGGCTTCGAGCTGAAGATGCTCCTCGAAATAGGCACGCAGTTCAGCGTCCGGGCACTCATGCATGCGCTCAAGAGTATCGTGATCAACGTGAACATCCCAGCCACTACAGCAGTTGTCCTCACACTCCGAACCGAGACATTGGAAATGCTTTAGATAATTTATGCTCAAGAGCTTTTCGTTTGCCATGCCCGTCGCACCCTAACTCAGCAACTCAGCGAACGCCCTTTCGCCGTAAATTACCTCAGGCCGCGACGGAGCGTAGGGCGAGTACACGGGGATAGTTTTGTCGGGGGAAAAGGCGCTAATTATCGGCTGGCCACTCAAGGCGCAGGTACGGTGATAGAGGTTACGCTCGTTACGAAAGGCGATTCGCAGACGCTTACGTTCCTGCGGACTCATCGTTGGTGGCGACAAGCTGAGCTTGACTCCCCAACTACCGGCGAGAGCTTATCGAGGAGGATGAGATCCTGATCGTCGATATTGAATGACTTCCCCGAGATACGACAGATACGTTCCATAGTAAATTTTCTCGAAACAATTACCTAACGAGGCAGACCTCAGACCTACGAGTGTTCTCCCGTGCACGTGCAGGTGCACGGGAAATCCATACTCGACGAGCAGTGGTGAATATGAAAATGCAACTCACCTAGTACTCGTTTCAAGACTAAAGAAATCTAGTGCGCCGCTCCCGAAGGAACTACTCCTGGCTTAACCGGGGCTGCTCCGGTGCTCGCCGCTCCGCTCGCCGCAGTTTGGGCGCCACTCGCGCTTGCCTGCGGGTGCGCCGAATCGGCGACCGGCTCAACCACAACATCATACACTTTTTCACCAACAGTCACTTTAAATCTATGCAACATATAACTCCTCAAATTACAGCCTAACACCCTATCCATAGTCAGCACATCAACACCCTAACGAAGCTGGTGCGATGAATAGATCTGCCGCCGCCCTTCGTGAGCCCAATGCAGAATACCGCTCGATCGTACCGAAGGATCGACCGCGTACGAGCTATGCACCGAGACGATATGAAATGGCCCCGGCTCTGCCACGGCTATGGCAGCATGAATAACCGCCAATACTTCAGGCTCAATTCCAGGAATGACTGGGGAATGAAGGGCAAGCTGAGCCTGCTCCGCCGTCTTTAACTCAAAATAACGCTGAAGAGGTAACGCCAGCATCCCCAATCCACGAACTACAAGCATCAGCACGACAAGCCCGAGGAGGACCCAGGGGACGACCTCCCAGTGGGTCACCCGAGTGTCCAGCACCGCCGCCATGAGTGGTGCATTGAAAGCCATAACAAACAGATCTTTCATCATACGTCCCTACAAAGGTATATTGCCATGCTTTTTCGGCGGTCGCGTTTCACGCTTTGCCAAAGTATTACGTAGCGAAAGGGCCAATATCTTTCGCGTTTCAGCTGGATCAATAACATCACTTATCAGTGCTAGTGAAGCCGCTTGATACGGCGATGCAAATTTCTCACGATACTCCCGCACCAGCTCCGCCTCTTTGGCTTTCTTGTCCTGCGCCTGCTCAATCTCACGCCGATAGAGGATCTTTACCGCTCCCTCAGCTCCCATCACAGCGATTTCGGCCGTTGGCCAAGCCACCACCAGATCGGCCCCCATATCACTGCTGCACATGGCTAAGTAGGAACCGCCGTAGGCTTTACGCATAATCAGAGTAATCTTAGGCACGGTGGCTGCGCCATAGGCAAACAGCATCTTCGCTCCGTGGCGAATAATACCACCACGCTCCTGAACCGATCCCGGCATAAATCCGGGAACATCGACGAGGGTCACGATCGGGATATTGAAGATGTTACAGAAACGGATAAAGCGCGCCCCTTTGTCCGAAGAGTCGATATCGAGCGTCCCCGCACGAACCATCGGCTGGTTAGCGACTATGCCCACAACCACACCGCAGATGCGCGCAAATCCGACCACCAAATTCTTGGCAAAGTCAGCTTGTACTTCGAGAAAATCAGATTCATCAACAATGCGGGCGATGACGCCGAGAACATCAAACGGCTGCTTTGCGTCCTCTGGTATAAGCTCATTCATTCCGGGATCGGGCGAGAGATCAATCGCTGTCTCCAGGCGATGCGGAGGGTCCATCACGTTATTTGATGGAAGGAACGAAAGTAATTTCTTTAAGATCTCCATGGCGTGAAGATCGTTGTCTGCCACAAAGTGGATATTACCGCTAACTGAAGCATGCATGGCAGCGCTACCAACCTGCGCCATGGTTACATCTTCACCCGTCGCCGCCTTAATCACATCCGGGCCGCAGATAAACATATTGGCCCCGTCCTTGAGCATGATCACGAAATCCATGAGGGCCGGCGAATAAGCGGCACCCCCGGCACACGGCCCCGCGATAACTGCAACCTGTGGCACCACACCGGAAAGGTACACGTTTTTAAAGAAGACCCGTCCATAGCCCGAAAGCGACTCGACGCCCTCTTGAATACGCGCACCGCCGGAATCATTAAAACCAACCACCGGCATGCCGCTATGGAGAGCAAACTCCATCAGGTCGACGATCTTACGAGCATGGATACGTCCAAGCGAGCCGCCGGAAACTGAGAAATCTTGGCTAAAAACAGCCAGCGGGCGGCCATTGACCCGTCCGACACCGGTCACGACACCATCAGCCGGCATCGTTTTTTTCTCCATCCCAAAGTGGCGACAGTCGTGGTCTGCTAAAAGACCGAACTCCTGAAAGGTCTCAGGATCGAATATCCCAGCCACACGGTCCCGCGCCGTCAGCCGCCCCTTAGAGCGTATCGCCGCAAGCTTATCTTCACCTCCACCAACCGCAGCCAAGGCCCGTCGATGGTGAAGATCTTCCAGTAATTTTTTGTCTATCGTCATAGGATTTGATCCAATCAGAAAAATAAGATCCGATACCCTCGTAATACCAGATACCGAGGGCTAACGTAACTGCTCAATCACCTTGATATCAGTAAAGACTCAGCTATCTGTTGATTCGAAAATGCAATTGTAGCACGAAGGGAGAAACTGTGGCCTTGCTCTTATTTTTGAGTGTCAATCCTTCACTTACCGAAGAGCTTCTGGGTGGCCCGGCGTCGCTCCAATTCCTCTACTGTTCCCCTCCGAATATACATGAATTATGTTGGAGTGATCTTCAGTTGCTTGCACCTTTCTTGGTGGATACCCATGACAACACCGAAGTTTGTTAGAACACCGTTTAACCTACTGAACTCGTCGAAAGAATCCCACCAAACAGACAGAGATTAAAACTCCAGACGGCTCGATTCCCATTAAAGATCGTTGTATGAAATTTCCACTTACCGAGAAGGTCTTACATGACGGAAAGGTGGAGGTAGAAAAGTAGCGAGGCTCTGCCTCAGACCGACGAAAGTTGATCTGTAATCTGCTATCAGAGATCTGCTTTCCGCTGACTGCATCTGATGCAGCTGCAGCTTTCGGCCGCAGCCCACGGCCTTAGCCGTCTTGTCCTACGTAGTACTTGCCGCGCCTGTCCGCCGTAGCTCCGGCCGCAAGGCCGGGCGAAGGGGGAAGGCAGGGCGTAGTAGGAAGGGACAACATAGCCAAACACATTCAAAGAAACACAGTCAAACCGGCTTGTCCAACGTAGCACTTGCCTCGTGGCAAGGCGAAGTAGAAAGGTTTGTCCAA
>CAIXSY010000111.1 GCA_903922175.1 uncultured delta proteobacterium
CTGAGCGCCGTGTTGCCGTGCAAAATCTGTAGCACAAACAGCTGCACGGTTTGGGCGGGACCTAATATCCGGTCTCTCCAGCATAATCCAAGCGATCGGCAGATCTGCTCGACTTCGTCCGCATTCACTACTCGCGTCCAATTCTTCTTGAGCTTCGACAAGACTTCTGTAAGACTCTCTTGCATGTTCACGGCCCTCCTGTGAGCGCTGTCGTCTCGACAACTTCACACTCGCAGGAGTGGCCATTTGTATGCAACCTATTAAAAATGTTGGATCTTTTCGATCACTTAGCTCCTTAACTTAATGCCATTCGGTAGCGTCCCTACTTTTCAAGTCGGTAGCGTCCCTACTTTTCACTGCTGAAGCGAGGCTTTACACTCACCTGTGAGCCAAAATTGGGAATACTTTTCCCAACGATGCACTTTTCTGGGATGATTTTAAGACTGGGGTAGTAGGGGGCAAGTCGGATTAAGTCGGTAGCGTCCCTGGTTTTCCTCTATTACGGGGATTTATTGTTAGTTTCTGTCCGTAGGACAGAAACTAGAGTAAGGTAATGACCATGGGGAAAATCAAAAAATTTGCAAATCTGAGTATTCGTAAGATTACCGGCGGAAAGGATCCGATCCGTCTGGTTGAAGACTTCATCACCAGATTAGGCTTTGATCCCGATGAGTGTCAGAAGCACAAAAACTCCGACGATGTGCGCTGGATGGTATCGGTGGAAAAGGGCGAGGATCTAGAGATCCTCGTCGAGGGGCTAAAAAGCTCGGCCGATACGACGATCTACATGGGCGTCAACATCGCCACCGTACCGGTGCGTGGCGGCGACGAGATGCTTGCCGCGGCGTTGGAGATCGCCGACGGTTTGGTCGGAATAAAGATTAGCCTGGTCGGTCACTACCTCGTCTTAAGCGCCAGCATGGGAACCGCCGGCATTAGCGTCGACGAAATTGATTACAGCTATCGCCTGATTACGGCACAGTCGACCTGGTTCAAAGAAACTCTGGCTGAAGAGCTGGGCTGGGAACAGGTTCCCTCCGAATAGAAACTTCTGCGAAGTTTCTGGCATAAACTCTTCTGATGTTGCAGCCTAGTTCTACCCAAATCGGTTTCTTCCAAGGCGCAGTTCGATTTTATAACAATTTCTGTAGGGAAACGCTTTTGATTAATTATCAGTGGTAAAAAGCCACTTGTCGACCGATTTTGCGAGGAGGCGAAGCCTGCGCTGTCCAAAAACCGGGGGGTTGCGCCGGAAGTGAAACTTGCCCGTTTCAGTTAATCTCTAAAGGCGAACCACTAGAATTGGAAGGTAAGGTTTTGGGTCATGAGCCTCTCGTCCACCAATTTCAGCATTTCAGTGCCTTGAGTAGTTCAAGAGGGAGGAATACACTTGGGGAGCTTAGGTTATAGCTTTTTTATATAGAGCTGGATGAATTTTCACCTAAATAAAGCAATCTATAGTGTGAATCTAGTGGCCGAGATATGCGCTCGCCGTATTATTCGACGACATTGTGACCTGCTCGAAAACTCGACATACTCTGGATGGTCTCCGTCTGGCACCTACGTAATAGGCGATTATAAAGGTTACCGCGCCAAGTTTGGCTGCGATCTGTCTGGTTGTCATCCCTTTGGAACCAAAGGATCGAGAGGTCAAGCTAAGTTCCAATTCGTCACTGCTATACGACTCCAAGACTCCCGTTCGAAAGGTCTTTACTCTTCTATGCCGACTGCTGTGGGCGGCTACTTACTTGAACAAGGTTGGCTTATCAGTAAAATATCAACCCATAGCAATAAGGCATTTCAAGCGCTTCAACAGATAGAAAAGACGTTTCTTCCGAATGTAAAAGCTGACTTAGGAAGAATTCTAGAAACTGTGAAGTCAGTTGAGTGCGGTCAAATAGCAGTAGACATTAGTGTGGCAAAAAGAACTGAGAAGATTTTGAAGGCATTTATTTGGCTCGGAATCATCGTGATTGGAGTCTCAGTTATTTATGCGGTGAGCTGGTAATCTCAATCAGCGAAACCCGTTCCTTGTCCCTCATCCCGCCTGCCTCCACTCACCAAACAGAAACCGCTCCGGGATCTGCTCTCCTTTGACGGAATTCATAGACGCAGGGCATCTTTCCATTTTTATTTTTATTTCACTGCTCGCGCTGTCTTTTTTTCGGGCTTGAGTGAAATCAATATCTCCTTCCATGGCAAAAGACTAACCACTTCTCTAAATCACCGGGAACAGATTTACTGCGAGGAGTGCTTTTTGGTCTTACATACTCAAACGACTGCGACAGCACCTCCGCCTAACTACCTTTCTCTCTACCCTCTTGATTTTCTACGCAGCTGTTAGTTTTTATGCCAGGGGCTGTCCCGGCACTAATACTCGCCTGCCTTTGGGGCTTCTGGGACAGCCCCTATTTGACCACCCACAACTTAGCGTACTTGAGCACGAGTTTTTTTGAGCCTTCGAAATTCTTAAACTGGACGAAGACTTCGAGACTCGAGGGGTCCTCGGGCTCGCTTATCTGTAGTTTCTCGACCACGCCTTCGCCGAAGACTGAGTGCAGCACGGTCGTGCCCGGATTTAAGTCCGCACTCTGAGCCGGAGTGGCTCCGGGCGGAAGAGGAATCGTGTTGGCTTTTTTCGTCGTGCCCTGAGCCCCAATGGCATCGGCGCGTGAAATCCCGAAGCTCCCAGAGCTTATGCTGCTACGGCGCGGCATGCCTGCTCCGGGGCCGCGGTAGTGCTCGGTCTTTGGAGCGCTACTTGCCTTGCTTCGAAATTTAGAGCTCTCGCCATCGTCGAATTCGATATCATCATCGTCCAGGTTGGGCACCGCTGCTCTTCCCTCGGTGAATTCATCACTGAGGTGTTTGAGCGTCTCGGGAGGGATGTCAAAGGCAAAGCGGCTTGGATCTCGATATAAACCTGAGAGTCCAAAGCCGTCAGATGCCGAAAACATACCGCGTTTAACGGCGCGCGTAAGAAAGAGCATGCGCATGGCGCGTGTCATTCCGACATAGCAGAGACGCCGTTCCTCTTCGATAGCCTTTGGATCTTCAATAGAGCGGTAGTGCGGCATCAAGCCCTCTTCCGCTCCGGTGAGGAAGACGAGGGGAAATTCTAGCCCTTTGGCAAGATGGAGCGTCATCAGAGAAACCGTACCTTGTGCCTTGCCTTCACCCGCAACTGCTTCCTGCTCGACCGGCCCATCGCTACCTGCGGTAAGGGCTACGCGATCAAGGAACTGGCGTAAGTTTTCAAAAGGCTCGACGGCCGGAGTCTGTAGTGTCTGCGCCAGCGCCACAAGTTCGCGCAAGTTTTCGATGCGTGATTGTGAGGCCGGATCTTTGAGCTTTTCAAGCTTCACGGCGTATTCGGTGCGATCGATGACGGCGTTGAGAAGGTCGTGAAGGGCAAGCTTGCGCGAGTCCTCTTTTAACCCGGCAATGAGTGCTACGTAAGCCTCAATCTCCTTTGGGCCATCACTTTCGGCGACGAGAGATGCCGCCGCCGAGAGCAGGGCCGTGCCGTCTTTTTTGGCACGCGCGCCAACGAGTAGCAGCTTCTGTGCCCCGATGCCACGTGGTGGGGTGTTAATTGTCCGCATAAAGGCCTGGTCGTCGGACTCGTTTACGAGCAGGCGCAGATACGCCAGAATATCCTTAATTTCTTTGCGGTCGTAGAATTTCAGTCCGCCGAATATGCGATACGGAATCTTCTGTGCCACGAGCGCCTCTTCAAGGGCTCGGGATTGGGCATTGGTGCGGTAGAATATGGCGATGTCTTTGTAGTTAGTTCCCTGGCGGGCGCGCGAGGAGATTTCACGAACGACGAATGAGGCTTCGTCGCTTTCATCCCCGGCAACGTAGGTCCAGATCGGCGCACCCTCAGGCGCCGTGGTCCACAGTTTTTTCGACTTCCGTCCTTTGTTCTTCTCAATTACCGCATGCGAGGCTTTGAGAATATTGGCCGTCGATCGGTAGTTCTGTTCGAGCTTTACGACCTTGGTATTAGTGTAATCTTTTTCGAATTCGAGGATGTTGCGGATCGTCGCCCCGCGGAAAGCGTAGATCGATTGGTCATCGTCGCCGACGACGAGCAGATTGTTGCGTGGAGCGGCCATGAGGCGCACGAAGCGATACTGTACGGCGTTGGTGTCTTGGTACTCATCGACGAGGATGAATTGCACCTGACTGCGGTAGAGTTCGAGCAGTTGAGGCATTTCAAGCAGGCGCACCGCGTTGACCAGCAGATCACCGAAGTCCATGGCGTTGGACTTATGCAGCGCATGTTGATAGGCCTGGTAGACCTCCTGCTGCATGATGCACTCATGCTTGAAGCGTCCATTCCCCTGGAAGGCGTCAGCCGAAATGTAGGCATTCTTGGCCTGATCAATCATGCGTGAGAAGTACTGCACGGGATAGCGCTTCTCGTCGATGCCAGCCTCCTTGATGATCGCCTTGAGCGTGTTTTTTGAGTCGTGCTCGTCGTACACGACGAAGTCATTCGTATAGCCAAGGTACTGGGCGTGACGGCGCAGCATGCGCAACGCGGCTGAGTGAAACGTTGCTACCCACAACTCCTCGGCGCGGGCTCCGAGCAGCTTCTGTAAGCGTTCGCGCATCTCTTCGGTGGCTTTGTTCGTAAAAGTCACCGCTAGAATGTGCTGTGGGGCGATGCCCTGTTCAAGCACGAGGGTGGCGACACGCCGCGTTAGGACTCGTGTTTTTCCGGAGCCTGCTCCAGCAAGTACTAGGATTGGGCCTTCAAAATGGCGCACGGCCTCAAGTTGCGGAGGATTAAGGCCTTCGTAAAGGGAGGAGGAATAGGTTGTTTGGTCGGGAGGTAAATTCACAGCGGGTAAAGATGAACTACTTTAAGTGAGATGTCTAGCAAGGAGTGATGCTTCGCATCACTCCTTGGTTTTATTGATGTCAAATAAGGTGGTATACATTTTTTGATGAGCTTTTACCCACCATGGTCTTGGTATGGTCTTGGTGCCGTATTTATAGTCTTATTCTCAGTCCTTGTCATGGTCTACCCACTCCGGTCTTAATATTAACTAATAATATTATCGCGTATTCCAGGAGAAAGTTTCCTGACTATAGACGGGAGAGATGAGAATTAGACCATGACTATGAGCGAGAATAAGAGCGAGGCTAAGAGATTCCTGACATCGGGTAGGTTTGTGGGGAGTAGTTAGTCCTTAGCCCTAGCCTTTTTCTTAATGCTTAAGACAGAAGGTGCGGGCGACGGCTAAGGCCAAGTGCAACCGTTTCCTCTCCGGTTTGAAGCAGCGACTCTTGCCTTGAGATGTGGCAAGCTCCCCATCCCCCCCTCCATGCCTTCTCGTACAGGCATGTGTCTTAAAGGCTCGGATCTTCCTACGCCCGCTCCCCTACCACCTGCCCCAAGAGAGAGCGCTTTTCGTGGCTGCGCACCCATGCGCGCTGCGGTGCTGGGGTACCGCGGCTTGTGCCGAGTACGTACTCAGCTAGCAGTCGCGTGATGTACAGAAGTGTAAAGGCGATCGCTACAAAATCAAATCCAATCGATAGTTCCGGGCTCATCTGTATCCTCCGTTAGTTTCTATAATAGTTCTATACCGGAAGCCGAATAGAAGTTCAAGTATATTTCTAGTATCTATGGTTAATGCAAGGAGGAAGCTTGCGTAACTGCTCATTAACCCGTAATTGCTCATTAAGTCTGGGGCGAGTCTTTACCCTAGTCTTGGTTCTGGTCATGGTCAATTAGTCAATGATTTCGGCCAAGGACACGACAAGGACTTAGGACCAGAACCAAGACCAGGACTAGGATAAAGGTTCTTTAACCCCAGGTTATTGAGCAGATTCCGCGCTAGTTGTTAAAGCTTCGGTTCTGGGTAAGAATAATCAACTAATGTCCGGAAACTATAATCGTAAAGACCACTTATATGAAAAGGCCAAGGAGCAGGGCTATCGTTCCCGTGCGGCCTTTAAGCTTCAGGAGCTTAACCAGAAGTACTGCTTAGTAAAACATGATACTAAAATAATCGATCTTGGGGCTTGGCCAGGTGGATGGATGCAGGTGTCGGCTGAGCTTATTGGCACAGGCGGTGTTGTAGTTGGGATCGATCTGGTAGAGATAGATAAGTTTAGCCATCCACGAGTGCACGTTCTTCAGGGGGATGTGCGCGAGGAGCTAGTCATAAAGCAGGCCTTGGGGCTTGCCGGCGGGCGATTCGACGTGGTTTTGTCTGATATGTCGCCCAAGCTTTGCGGCATTCCTGAGGTTGATCGCTATGCAGCGGTAGGTCTAAATGAGCTGGCTGCCTGGGCCTGTGGTTATACGCTCCGGCAGGGTGGTAATTTCGTGGTGAAGGTTTTTAAGAGCAACGAGGCTGAGCAGTTTGTGAAAAGTATAAGACCGTTATTTAATAAGGTCGTACGCAGTGAACTCGATGCTACGCGCAAAACTTCAAATGAATTCTATGTTGTTGGGCTTGGTTACAAGGGGCCTAGCCAGGAGCTCGCATGATCAATCCTGTTGCCGCTACTGAAAAATTGGGGAGATCTGTTCTCGATATCTCCGAGGCTTGGGGGCGGGCATGGATCTTCCTATTTCACACTCTGGGGGCGATGTTCTCTCCGCCCTTTCGTTTCCAGCTCTTTTTGATGCAGATGTATCAGATCGGAGTGAACTCCACCCTGGTGATTGCGCTGATCGGCTTATTTACCGGTGCCGTGCTCGCCGTGCAGGGTAACTATACGCTCTCCAAGTTCGGCGCTACTGCATACGTCGGCTCGGCTGTTGCAATCAGTTTGATTCGAGAGCTTGGTCCGGTACTCACCGCGTTGATGGTGATCGGCCGGGCTGGTTCAGCTATCACGGCTGAGGTCGGTATCATGCGCATTACCGAACAGATTGATGCCCTCAAATCGATGGCGGTCGACCCGATGAGATATCTTATGGCGCCGCGCATGTTGGCGGGGTTGGTAGCCATGCCACTCCTGACTGGATTGTTTGTTGTCGTCGGCATCGGCGGCGGTTATATCGTCGGCGTCTACATCCTCGACCTAAGCCCGGGCGTGATGCTCTCTGATATCGACTTGGTCGATCTGTACTCAGGCTTAATCAAGGCGATCTGTTTCGGCTTCATCTTTGGCTGGGTGGCTTGTTACAAGGGTTATACCTGTGGCTTTGGCGCTGTCGGCGTCAACAAGGCCACGACTCAGTCTGTAGTGACTGCCTCAGTCGCGGTGCTCGTCATCGACTATTTCTTAACTAGTATTCTGACCCGTGTATTCATGGAGTAGCTGCAGGTGATTTCGGTCTGCAACGTCAGCAAACGCTTCGGAGCCCAGGTTGTTCTGGAGCACGTTAGCTTGGAGATCCCCGAAGGGCGGACGACGGCTATCGTCGGCCCAAGCGGTGTGGGGAAATCTGTTCTCCTCAAGCTGATCATGGGTATCTTGCAGCCGGATGAAGGTGAGATTTTTGTTTTTGGCGAGAACATGACGGCGGCACGCAGCGAAACTGAGCGGAACAGGATTCGAGAATGCCTCGGGGTGCTTTTTCAGGCGGCGGCGCTTTTTGATTCCCTGACCGTTTACGAAAATGTCTGTTTCCCCCTTATCGAGCGGCTGCATCTTTCGCCCAAGGAGGCGCACCCCCGGGTTGTCGAGATCCTCGAGTCGTTGAGCCTCACCGATTACGCCGCTAACTTTCCGGAAGAGATCTCAATCGGCATGCGTAAGCGCGTCGGCTTGGCGCGGGCCCTGGTGACGCGTCCGAAGGTCGTGCTCTTTGATGAGCCCAACACCGGACTCGACCCACTCGTTGGTCAGGAGGTTTACGATCTGATTAAGGAGACCAAGGCAACTTGGGGGTATACCGGCATCGTCATTAGCCACGAGCTGCCTGAGGTATTTCAGGTTGCCGATCGCGTCGTTATGTTGCTTAAGGGGAGCATCGTTAAAGACGGCACACCACAAGAGTTTATTGATTCAGACAATCCAGCAGTACAGCAGTTTTTGCACGGGAGAACCGATGGTCCAATTAGAATCCAATAACCAGAAGCCAGCTCATGATAAGACCGAGGCGGTCAAAGCCGACCCGATTGTGCGTATCGAACCCCCACGGCGCAAGTTTACGATAGAGTTCCTTGTTGGGATCTTTACCCTACTCGGCGTTGTCTGTGCCGGTATCCTTTCAATCGGGCTAGGAAACGAGACCCTCTTTGGCGGTGGAACCAGTGTGATATACGCCGAGTTCGACAACATCTCCGGTATCAAGAAGGGGGCGACGGTCGAGATCGGTGGCGTGCCCATCGGCGACGTGGCTAATATTGAACTCGCCGATCCCAAGGCGATGCTGCGCCTTCGGCTTTATAATGGAGTGCGAATTCGAGATGATGACATTTTATCAATTCGTACCAAGGGGATCATAGGTGATCGATATATTAAGGTTTCTCGTGGAGGTTCAAGTGTATTTGTCCCCGAGGGCGGTAAAACCACTGAAACCGAGTCGGTAGTGGACATTGAGGATATTATCGGTAAGATCGTCCATAGTATCACCGGCGAGAAAGACGAGAAGGCGAAGCCCTCTACGACGTCAAAAGAAGAAACTGCCCCTGCAGCCTCCAAATAATAAAGGCTAGGATATTATGAATAAGCTAATTGCTCTGTTATCGCTTCTCGCTCTTCCGCTGACGGCATTTTGTCAAAACCAGGCGAGCGGATCTTCCCCCACTCCGCAGCAGTTAATAGCTGCAACTCTCGGCGAAGTTGTCAAAGTAAACGAGAGCTATCCTGGCGAAGAGCTGGGAAAGGAACGCCGGGCCAAACTGCGCCAGGTGATTAATCCGCGCTTCGACTTCCACGAGATGTCACAGCGGTCACTCGGCTCAAACTGGGCTGGGCATCCTCCCGAGCAGCAGAAGGAGTTTGTCGATCTCTTTTCTGACCTGATGGCCAAGACCTATCTGAGCAAAGTTGAACAGTGCGCTAGGGATACCGTCAAGGTTGAGAAGGATGAGGTTGACGGCATTAAGGCCATGGTCAAGACCACCGTTATCTATAAAGGAGAGACCTTCCCCCTCGATTACCGGTTACTCCTCAAAGATGGGCAGTGGCGCGTGTATGACGTCATCGTCGAGAACATCGGCCTTGTGGCCAACTACCGTAACGAATTCGCCGGCATCATCCGCAAAGATGGCTTCGAGGGACTGCTTAAGCAGCTGCGGGAGAAGAGCGGGAAGTAGCGGAAGCGGAGCGGATCTCTGAAAAACTTGGTACGCGAGCGGCCTTGCGGCTGCGGGGCGCGTTTTTCAGAGATCCGCTGGATTGATTTTGCGTAACGTTCGCGGCTAGCTCCCTCAACCGCCTTATGAAACCACGAAGAACCGACGACAAAGAGGCGCTGCATGCACTAACTTAATACCTTTCGCTATATCACTTTTATCCCGCCCCTAGTGTAGAACCCTATTTGCCGTGCACGTTTATACTAAGTGGGATCTCTATTTCGGTACTGGTATTATATTGAGACAATCCGTGAAAGACATGATATCCATCTTGGCAAGTGCAGCACACGAAGTCTCCCCTCCGGCACTTTTACACTTACACCCACTCACATTACTAGACAGAGGAGGGGATAATGGAGCCTTTGAAGATGACGAGGATCTCTTTGGGGGTGTTATGGGGTCTGCGGTTGTACATGCATATGAAACGCACTTAGTGCATGTCGTTGCTGCGCCCTGCCCCGATATGCAGAACGCGGCGGTCACGTCACCAACTCTCGTTTGTGTGCAGTCCGTTCCGCTGCAGCTACAATCACCGGCATGCCCGCTACACCCTGTTGGTGCCGGACTTGGGGATGTGGATGGTGCTGAACTTTGAGCCAATGCGCTGAAGGCACACAAGGCAAAACAAAAACTAAAACTAAAACACACTCGCACAGTTGTAAGCATACTTTCCCCTTCCAAATGCCAGTGAATAAGAGACACTAAGGTAAACGAAACTTCTCTTAAGTTCTGCTTAGAAAATTACCACAGAAAACAGTTTACAGGAACTGTCTAAGTATGTCCACACCAGGTTTTCTGTGCCGATATAAGCTCGCCGTCTGGCAATGAGTTAAGGAGACAAGTCATCTTTAATAAAAGTAGGTGTCCCAGGCGTCCTCTAGATATTCTCAAACTCTGCCGCCCAACTCGCGAGACTCGGCAAAAAATCGTCGGGGTTGCTTTGCAGTCTTTTTTGAGCTCAGGCATGGAGATCCACATTACGCTGGCTACTTCAATTGGGTCGGGGTGAAAATATTCGATAGGCTGATCGATCTGTGTGACGAACGATTGCGAAAAGCGAGTATGCTTCCCGCTGCGAAATCTTTTTGAGCCTTTGACCAAGGTGAACCCTTCAATCCCCAATTCTTCTTTGGCCTCTTTTATGATGTTAGACTCGTATGTTTCGCCTTCCTCCACCGTTCCGGCACGGCGGGGCCCCATTTTCCGGGATCGTGGATCTTGGTCAATGCTCGCTGTGCCAATAGAACATCACCGCGGCTGTTTTTTATCCATAGCCCAGAGACTCGATAAATATCATTGGGCCCAAGGGTGTCGCGTTCCTTCGATCCAATGACGTGGTCATTGCTATCGACGAGTATGATTTTAGGTTTCATATGCACGCATAGCATATGACGCAGTGCAACAAGGGGCAAGAAGTTCGTAATAGAGTGGACGTTCTCAACCAATGCCCCGAATGCCGAGTATCTCTGAAATCCCTTTTTGATATGACAGCACGTGAACGCTCTTGCCTGAGGCTAAGTTTACGGTGTAGGCCTTGTCGTTGGTTGAGATGCAATAAAGCCTACTTTCTGGGTATTCAAGGCTAAACAGATCTAGGCCGCTTAAGTCTTCCCGGTAAACTTTTGGATTTGACTTAATTTCGATGGCGATCGGGGGCTCGCTGCGGCTACGTGATAGTACCAAGTCTACCTCCGAAGATCCGTTTGAGTAAAAAGACAGGGCGTAGTCGAGATTGAAGTAGTCGTTGAGGCGATAGAATTCCCCAATAGTGAATTGCTCAAAGAGTCTGCCAAATCTTGCGCTGCCAGCTTCTAGGGGAGAATGTAGCTCGCGGGCGGCAGCGTTGAGAACGCCACAATCGAAGAAATAAAATTTCGGGCTCTTGATAATCTGCTTTTTGGCAGACCTATCCCATCCCGGAAGTTTGATCACGAGAAGAGTGTCTATCAATATCTGAAAGTAGTCGCCGATGGTTTTGTCGGCGACTGAAAGTTGGCGTGACATCTTTCTGAAATTAACAACTTCGCCGTTTAGCTGAGCGGCAACGTCAATAAAGCTAAAAAACTTGTCGAGTTTGCGAACGAGCGCTTCTTGCTGAATCTCCTCCTTGAGGTAGGTGTCGACATAGGTACGAAGAGCCGCTTCTTTTTGCTCCGCAAAAAATATCGCAGGAACTGCTCCATGTTGGAGTACGTCCGTTAAGTTGAAGCCGTAAGGTTCCAACTCTAGGTAGGTAAAGGGATGCAGTCTTATCGATATCGCTCTCGATGCCAGCAGATTTGCACTCTGTGACTTTAATTTACGGGCACTCGACCCGGTCAAGAGGAACCGTACCTTAGGTTTGAGATCCTCTATCAGTAGGTGACATACATCGAGAAGCGCCGGAACTTTTTGAACTTCATCGATAAAAACAGAAAGCGTTGTTTCGTTAGCTACTGTGGCAGCCTTAGTTTTAACTTCGTTGATCAGTTGCGTCGGGCTGGAAAGAAGACGCTTATACTCGTAAGGATCTAGAAGATTATAACTTAAGGAAGCCTCCTGCTCCTTAATCCACGCCTCGGAGAGCTTTGTTTTGCCAAGTCCACGTGCGCCAAGAAAAAGAGCAGATGAGCTTTTACCTAATAATTTGAGTAGGTTAGTGTACCGCGAGATCATAACTCGTATTTTCCGTGTATATCCGAGTTGATAATACGCGACTGTGGTGGGTTTTGCAACACCTTAGGCGACAGATATCTCCGAAGTTGCATAACGTGTAATAGTAGTTTTGTTCTCGGGGCGTGCACAATGACATTCAAGGCCGCAGCACATGTTAAAGATGGTTAAAGGGGTCAGGACCCTTATTCTTTCTTCGGCCTGCCCCGGGGGCGAAGCGATTGAGTTATTCCAAGACGCGCGGCGGTTTCGAGAGTCCAACCCTCCGAACCATATGGCCGACCACGAGTAACGGAAAGTCGCAGC
>CAIXSY010000112.1 GCA_903922175.1 uncultured delta proteobacterium
CGGTTCTGCTACAATATCTTAGAACGGTAAGTTATTCCCAATGCAATTGCCCTGGCCGTACACCGGGAACGGATACTTAAAAATAATTCTTGCGCCCTGCTTATTGAGCCTTCCCATTAAGGCTTCGCATGCCTCTGCTGCAACACAACTAGCGCCGCGCGGAGCGCGGCGCTATTTCACAGCCCTCAAGAACGGATCGCCCTTGACCGCACTCTCGCGCTTAAGCTGGCCGATTAAACGCTCAGCCTGCTGGCGATTATCTTCGGGCCCTACTACTAGTCTGAAATATTGCTCCCCTCGAACAGCGGCTTTTTCTATACACACCGCAAATCCAGCCCCCTTAAGCTGCTTGGCCAAGGCGACGGCATCCTCTTGGGTCTTAGGAGCAGCGACCTGTGCGTACCACCCCTTAACAAGAGTCGATCGTATAAGCGTCTCAGGTACAGGCGTTGGCTTTACAACTACCGGGGTAACTACCGGCTTTTTCTGGTCAGTAAAAGTTACGATTGCCTTTCCCGTATGCACCGGCTCACTCTTCGGCGTCGGTGGAGTCACGACGAGCACCGGCGTCGGCTGCGCCTGCCGCTTAATCTCATTTTCTTGATCCTGAATCAGAGAGCCTAGGGTCTTGCTGTCCTCAGCATCTTTTCGGCCGGCTCCGAGTACGCGAATAACGTTTGCTCCGGCAGCCGGTGTGGCTGCGGTTGGCGCTTGAGTCTTAGCTTCAGCGTGCTGCACGGCGAAGTCACTCACCGGCTCCTCCTCGTTCTTCAAGTCCTCCTTCTTCAAGGGCACTATCTTGGGGGTACGATCTGCCGGCACCACTTCTGCAGCATTGATCGCGCCGAGCTTTGGAGCTACCTCCGGATGCGATTCAGAGTTTTCATTGTCATCAGCCAACTTAGCGAACAGGTTCGAGGGAGCCGCATTGGCATCCGCTTCAGCGCCCTCCTCCTCAAAAACGAGCTGCTTTGGGGCATCTTTTAAGTTTTTCTCACTAGCCAGCTCGTACCCTGCCTTGTGCCCAGTGTAGGCTCCAAGAATATAGACACAGATCATCGAACCGATGATAATTCCAATTAACATCACGATCTGAATGGGACCAAGGCGGAGCTCCCAGTTGCGCATATTTCTGCTGTTCATAGTGGCTAGTGGTTTAATTGTAGGGCTAGTACGAGGTCCAGGTATGCTATTCATAACCCACCGGATCTATATTATTTTTCGAAAAAAATGGATACCGTTGTATAATAATCGATAAAAAACCGAGAGCACCAGTCATTGTCTGTTTTTCCGCCTCCCAGTCTTGCCGCTTCGCGTGACGCAATCTAAATTCCGGGGCGTTGAGCATTTGGCTAAGTCGATGCAAGGCATAAGTTATTCCAGTCAGAAGCTCTCCTACCTCACCATAGTTCGCTGCCCGTACCAAGAACCGATCGAGAACTCCAAATCGGCGTTGAAGATCTTCGTAAGCGACAAGAGAAGTCTGTGGCTGCTCGGCCGCCATATCCAAGTCCAGATTCAGATCAAGCGGCAGCAGCCGCACTAACCTTAGCATGGTAGCGGCCAAGATCCAATTGATATTCTTAGCCTCACCTACCCGCGGAATCAGCAGATCAAAGGATCGGCCATCGGCATCGCCCGCAGCATAAACAAGTAAGGATAAAAGCTCGTTATCGCCCCACTGCAACAGCTGCTCGGGGTCACCTAACTCATCGAGTCCATCGAACCATGCCGCAGAGGGTGCCTTGATACTAATTTCGAGACCGTCTTCCGTCTCGACTTCGCCGAGATACGCACGCTCAAAATCTCCAGCGAGATGTCCCTGACAGCCCCACCCCTGCACCCGTGCGCACGAAAGCTGCTTCCCTAAACGATCTAGACCTTCGATAGTCAGTGTCTGCGGAGCGTGCACAGATGGTCGGAGAAGTAGCTCCAGGATCTGCCGCCACACCCGACCTTGGCCCTCCTGCGTAACGGCGAACCTCTCATTGCCGATATAGAGCTCCACCCGTGTACCATTACCCTGCGCCAAAAAACAGGAGAGCACGGCACGGGATGCAAGGCGCATGGCGACCCAACCGCAAAAAGCACTGGAATGGGCCGGCAGCACGACCAGACCCGCCTCGCTGCTACGAAGCTCAGCAGGGAGGGAGATAGCCTGCCCACGCAGGCGAATATTTATATAGCCCCGCTGTAGCGTAACTTGGACAGCACTCTCAAGCGTAAGAAGCCCAGAGAGCCTCTGCATAAGCTGTGCGCCAGCTCGATCCGGCGATACCTTTAACCGATTGGCCAACTTAAAACAGTACGGAGAATACAGGTCGCCGAGATCAAGCAAGAGCTGCGGCCGAAAATTCACACGCGGAGGATAGCGTGCCGCCCCAATTTCAGGCCAAATCTGTGCCGCCTGGGCCTCGAGAAACTGCTCAATCTTCGTAATCGTCATCGGCCAACTGCCACGCCCTCTCTTTTCCGAAGCTCTGCCAATAACAACTCGGCACTGCCGCATCCAATCGCTAGCTGTGTCAGCAAGCCCTCGGTAGAATATGTTTCCGGGTTCTGCGGATATTCGCCTTCGGCCTCAACCAACCTGAAAAATTTGCGACCAAATGAGTACCCACGAAACACCTTCTCGGCCTGCCCCAAGGGGAAACTGAGAAAGAAGATACGTAGTGCGACTTGATAACGCTGCTCAGCGTGCTCCACAGGCACAAGCTTTTCGAGGCGATCGAGCGCGGCCAGAACACCCTCAGAGGATGATGGATCAAACAGCGCCACCTTCTGCCAAACTCCATACTCAGCGAGAAGCCGAATCGTCGCCGACGGTGAGCGTTCGGCGCAGATCTTGCGCACCTCGCTTAACTTGCGAAATGCAGATACCGTGTTCAACGCCTCAGTCGCTAACGCCTCACGTAGACAGCCCAAGGTGGCATCTTCTATTACTCCGCTAATCCGCGCCGCGTAGCGACAGGCACGAAAGATTCGAGTCGGATCATCGATAAAACTGCGCGGGTGAAGAATCCTGATACGACGAGAGGCCAAGTCGCTATATCCAGAAAAAGAATCAATGAGCAGCGGACGCAAAGACTCGATCGTCGACGTAGGACCCGTGATCCACCCAACAAAATCCGCAAGACTTATGCCCATCGCATTTATCGAAAAGTCACGTCGATGCAGGTCCGCGGCAATCTCCGCCGGAGCCACCAAGGGGAGACTCCCCGGTTGGGGATACTCCTCGCTACGAGCGCCTGCGAGATCGATCTCATCGATCCCCCCAAATCCGGATAGTTCAGACAACTTCGCCGTGCCGAACTGCGGAAAGAGCTGCAGCTTGGCTCCGAGCTCTTGGCTCAATTTTTGGGCGAAGGCAAGCGCATCACCCTCAACGATAAAATCAATATCGCGATCATCGGGCAGCGCGCCGATAATTAGGTCGCGGATAGTTCCGCCTACCAGATACAGCGCAAGCTTTTCACGTTCCGCCGCTGCACGTACTTTGGCAAATAGCTGTTTTTGAGGCTCTGAAAACATAATTCTAACGCTTTATTTCTATAAACGATCTGATACCGCTCAAAAGACCCTGAGCTAAATCCTGACGAAACGTCTTCTCGGCGAGACGCTTCCCATCATCGGCGTTGTTGATAAAGAACATCTCGACCAAGACACACGGCATATGGGCTCCGACGAGAACAAAAAAAGGTGCCTTCTTGACCCCTAAACCACGAGTCCCCTTCCACTGCGATGAGAGTCCCTGCAAAAGGCCCACCTCAATCTTATGCGCCAGCCGTATCGAATCATCAAGTTTTGCATTCTGAATAAGGTCGCTCAACATGAACTGCAGATCTCCACCGCCGTTGCCCTCAAACGAAAGTGACTTATTCTCGCGCTCGGCGAGTGTCTTGCTGCCATGATCATTAGTATTGTCGAGATAGTATACTTCAAGCCCAGAAGATTTACCCTTCGGACTGGCGTTATTGTGTAAGCTAACAAAAATAGCGGCTCCAGCATCATTGGCCATGGCTGTGCGCTCGGACAGCGGTACAAATACGTCGCTTTGACGAGTAAGCCGCACCTGCGCCCCGAGCTCCTTAGTCAGCAGCTTTTCCAACTCAAGCGCCACTGCCAGCGTAACATCCTTCTCCAACAGCCCCCCCTGACCTGCGGCACCGAAATCTTCTCCGCCATGCCCAGGATCGAGCACAATAACCAAACCTTTATTATTTGTTGCAGCGCGCCGATCGTCACCGTCATCTGAGGATTCGGGCTGGTGCGGTCTCTTATCACCCGCAATGCTGGCCAAGCGTGCCTCAGCAACCTCGTACATGTCCGCAGCTTTGTAATTATTGAGGATCTCGTTGAAATATCGAGTCGCCTCGGCATTATTCCCCTCTGTCAGGGCAAGATCACCCTTGTGCAAGAGTGCATCATCGACAAGTGCATCCCCCGGAAAGCGCTTGATCAACCTGTCGAGAGAGGCCCTCGCCCGAGGAAGGTAGTCCCCTTGAGGGTGATTTTTATTGAGCAGTTCGAAAACAACTGCCGTATTAAGAAGCGCGGTCGGAGCCCATCGGTTTTTGCTGAATTTCGCGGAGAACTCATCAAATTGACGGGCGATGCCTTGCCACTGCGGAACGTCGCTGGCGTCAACGTCGTTATTACGCAGGCGCAGGAACTGCGCTTTTATCTCCTCGAAACGGGCGTCTCCACGATCGGCCATGACGGCAGTTGGCAACAACACGAAACTAACACCGAGAAGGCAAAACATGGCTAGCCGAATAGGCTGCATTATTTTTAACACTAACGCCAGCCAAACACATTTGAAATTTTGGAAATCCCAATATCTTCTGATGGATGCTAGCATTAAATACATTTTGGACAAACCTCCGGTTTGACTCTGTTTCTTTAAATGTGTTTGGCTATGTGTCCCTTCCTACTACGACTCCCGTTGCACAACCGCACGCAGATCACCAAGCAGCATCAGCGCTTGGCGCGGTGTCAGATCGTCAACATCGATACCAAGTAAGCTGCGTTTAACCTCAGCCAATCCTCTGTAATCCGCCGGCTCCACCACCTTCTCTCGCACTACCGTCGCCGCCTGGAAAAAAGAAAGCTGATTGGAACTACCCGCACTTTGAGCGACATTTTCTCGAGTAGCCTCGAACTCGACCAGATAACCACGGGCGCGTTCAATAAGGTTGCGCGGCAGTCCTGCCAATCGCGCCACCTCGAGACCATACGACTTATTCGCCGGGCCTACCTTGATTTTGTGCGTGAAAACAACCTCACCATCGACGTCTGCCGAGCCTACAGAGAGATTTCCCACGGAGGGAAAGCTCGACTCCAAAACAGTAAGTTCATGGTAATGGGTTGCAAAGAGCGTGCGACACTTAATCTCCGTAATCAGCCATTCAAGGATCGCCCGCGCCAGCGAGACCCCATCGGCCGTGGCCGTGCCTCGCCCAATCTCATCGATCAGCAGAAGTGATCGCGCGCTGGCGTTGGCGATAATATGCGAAGCCTCGCGCATCTCAACCATGAAGGTTGACTCCCCTTCGGCCATATTATCCGATGCCCCGATGCGTGCGAAGATTCGATCAACTATGCCGATAGTGGCGCTATCCGCAGGCACGAACGACCCCAACTGCGCCATGATCACGATGATTGCAGCCTGCCGCAGAAAGGTCGATTTACCCCCCATATTAGGTCCGGTAATAACCAGGCACTGCTGCTCTCCGGCCAACATCGAAAGCGAATTGGGAATGAATCCCCCCTGCAAAATCTTTGCCAGCACGGGATGGCGTCCGGCATTTATATTCAGCTCCTGCGCCATACTAACCGTGGGCTCGACCAGATCTTCGCGATCCGCCGCCTCGGCTAACGAAAGCACAAAATCTAACTCGCCGATCTCGCGTGAGACCTTACGCAGCTCAGCTGCGGATAGAAGGAGCCGCTCGCGAAGCTCCTCAAACAGCTTACGCTCGATGGCACAGAGCTTACTCTCGGCGCTAAAAAGCTCCTCTTCGCGACCCTGCAGCTCCGTCGTTGTGTAGCGTTCACCGCCGACCATCGACTGACGGCGGATGAAGTGCGCCGGTACACGCTCGAGATTGGCTTTGGTAACTTCAAAGAAAAAGCCGATGACATTGTTGTACTTAATCTTGAGCGAGCCGATGCCGGTGGCAAGGCGCTCTTTCTGTTCGAGCTCGGCAATCCAGGTGCGCCCACTACTCTTCACGACCCGCAGTCGATCAACCTCAGCGTGGTAGCCATCACGAATAAGTCCACCTTCAACCGAACTAAGCGGCGCCACATCGACCAGTGCACGCGCCAGGAGGATATCGAGGTCCCCATCAATAACGAGTGTTTGGTTATAACGGTGCAGGAGCGGCGAAGCCTCGTCCGCGTCTTGACCAATTTCACGCGCCAAAGCTTCGCGCAACCTGGGAAGCACGGCCAGCGAATCGCGCAGCCCCCCTAACTCTCGCGGGGTCACGCTCTTTAGCTCAATACGGGCAGTTATGCGCTCAATATCGGAGACATAACCGAGCAGTTCGAAAAGCTGGCGGCGAAGCTCAATGCGCGTCTTAAGGAAGCGCACCGTGGCCAAGCGCACCTCAATCTCTTTAAGAACGACCAATGGGCTAAGGATAGCGTTACGCAAAAAGCGGGCTCCCGCTGCAGTTTTGGTATGATCAAGGACACTAAGCAGCGTACCATCGCTGCCACCATCACGTAGATTGCGCACGAGCTCAAGATTAGCGCGTGTCGAGGCATCAATTCCCATCGCCGAAGCCTCGCTCGTCACACGGATTTCTGAGATGGAAACCGCGGCACCCACGGTGGCCTCATCGAGGTAATTAAGAAGCAAGCGCACCGCCCGCTTAGCCTGCGGGCTGAGCCTGCCATAGCCTTCAATAGTACCCAGCTCTCTCGTCCCCGAACTGCCCACATCTGAGGCTGACTCCGCACGCAGCTTAATGCTAATCCCCTTGGCCCACGGATAAAGGGGCAGCCTCTTAGCCAGTGGCCCAGCTCGCGAAAGCACCACCTCCACTGGGGCAATTACGCTCAGGTCCTGCTGCAGAGAGCGCAGGCTGATGTGCTCACGGATCGAGATGCGCCCAGACTGCACATTAGCATAAGCGATGGCACCATCGTTTTCGCCTTCAAGGTAAACAGCAGCAAGCAAACTCTCACCCTTACCGCCATCAACACCGGTAAGCAGACGAACACCCGGCGTGACGATCCTCTCAAGCCGACGTCCAAACATCCCCTTGCCATTCGCAGGCGGCTCAGTCTGGCTAACAATCGCGACGGAGTGCCCCAAAGCAACGAGACGTTCTATATAACCATCAACAACGGCAATGGGGACACCGGCCATGGGGATCGGAGTCGGACTATTTCTATCACGGCTAGTCAGCGTGAGGTTAAGCGCCCGAGAGATAGTAACGGCGTCGTCAAAGAACGTCTCGTAGAAGTCCCCAACCTGGAAAAGCAGTAACGCATCCGCGTGCTTAGCCTTGTAATCAAGATACTGCCGGAGCATGGGGGGAAGGTTGTCTTCACTTGCTACTACTGCCGTGTTGTCGTCACTCATAGGCTACTGCCGACTACAAAAAAAATCGTAACTGGCCAGCTTCTGCCCTGACTCTTCGTTGCGAGACTCAAGCCCTCCCTGCGACTTACAGCTAGTAATGTCTCGGTCGGGCTTGAGACTCGCGCCTCGATTCAGGCCAAAATCTGACCAGTTACATGTGCTGCTGACTAGGTACACAAATTCCAAGCTACTCTCGCAAATTCGGCCATAAAAATCCATCGCCTTTTAAAACTCCACTCTTTGAGGTAAGTTTGGGAGCCAGTTGATAAAGGTCGTGTGCTATGCAGTCCGAAGGCTCCCCAATACGTATTGTGCTCGTCGATGACGAGACTTCGGTCCTTTTTGCGCTCAAACTCCTTCTCCAAGCGATAGGCTTCCACGTAACCGATTTTAGCGATAGCACTGCCGCCCTCAAGTTCCTCTCCGACGGTGGGGAGTGTGATATCGTTATCTGCGATCTACGAATGCCTCTGATGAGCGGTATTAAGGTACTTGAGCAGAGTAAGCTCGTGCGCCCCTGCCTCCCCTTTCTACTGATGTCGGGACACGCCACGGACGAGGAAGCCGAGAATGCCCGCCTCAAAGGAGCCGCCGGGTTTTTAGCCAAGCCGTTTAGGCCGGAGGAGGTTAAGGAATTGATTGCGCAGAGCCTAGGGTCTGTCCCACAAGCCCCGAAGGCAGGCGAGTATTAGTGCCGGGACAGCCCCAAAGTGTTCGCCTTCGGCGGCGTCAGGAATGAGTCGGTTGGAATCGCTATTCGATGCGAATCTCGGCCAGCCCCTACTTTTCACATCGTACTGCGCGCGGAATTAGAAACTTCTTGCCCATTTGTGTTGTGCAAAAGCAGTCGAATAAATAAGTGGGCAAGAAGTTTCTATCCCCGGCATGTCCTACGACGTGTCCCTCGTCTTGTCCTACGTAGCACTTGCCGCGAGGCAAGGCGAAGTAGGAAGGGATAACGCCAAGGAGAGAACGATTAGCGGAAACACTCGCTCAAGTCTACCCCAATTCAAGCACTTACTCACGTGCGATGTGGTTCTGGCCTCACTTATCTCAACGTAGCCGAGCTATTTCCTGGCTGATAAGAAAATAAAATATTAATATCGCACATAAATCAATTGCTGCACGCACTAGCGGCCGACGGTGTAGCCACCAGCCATACAAGCACCCGAAAATTACGAGCAATGTACATACAAGACATAGAAACAAGCTGGCGTTTAGAGAACGAAGTATCCAGCGCCCCAAAAACCCGAATGGCGTAAGAATCTCAGGTAAATAGAAGAGGACGAGTAAAATCAGTAGTGTCGTTTCAACGCCGCCCCAAATAATACTAGCGGTCACTTTCGCCCAAGACACAACCGGATTATTTTCCATAAGATCAAGTTCAACAAAGTACAACCAAAATCCTACCTGAGATCAGCAGAGTACTCAAATTCGACTCTAAAGTATATTTGGCTCCTCAGCAGAATCTGTGGGTGAGCCGCGGCTCCGGTAACTCGCTAAGTTTTTGATAAAGCATGAGCGCACAACTTCCACGCAGGTGTTAGAGCATCTGATCGAGGTCGAAAGACGAGAACTATTTCTTGTGGAAGGCTACGGCTCTTTGTTCGCCTACTGCACCAAAAAATTTCGCTACTCAGAGCCCGCTGCTA
>CAIXSY010000113.1 GCA_903922175.1 uncultured delta proteobacterium
CCTGAGCGAGGGGGCCTGCGACCGAGTCGAAGGGAGACGAGTGCTGATGCCGTAAAGTTAGCTGACGTAGTGGCCGCTAACGTCTATTGCCTCATCAGGAGTTTCCCCCTTCGCTCGGCCTCGCGGCCGAAGCTATGGCGAGACAGGCTGCGGTCGATGCTACGGGGGACAAGACGGCTAAGGCCGTCGGCTGCGGCCGCAACTGATGCTGCAGCTGAATCTGATGCAGACAGCTGATAGCTGACTGCAGATTGCTGATCTCAGATAGCAGATTACAGGATGCTCGACTCTCTCTTCCGCGCGAATGCGCGGCTCGGTTCAACAGATAGCCTGTATCCGTGTCGGAAAGGCCAGGGCGGGAAGAATACATATAAAGTGAGAACTTCCGGCAAAACCGTGGTATGCGGCCTTAACACTCCGCTCAGATTCACCTTTTCCGCCTATCAAAAATGAGGCGTTGAAAGCCGGCATTGAGACAGGTTAGTCTATCGCTGTCTTAGCTTAACAACGCTGAAACTTTCAACGGCGAGGCCTTTAATTATTATGAGCACCCCTACTCAAGACTACTCCCACCCCGATCAAGCGGTACGCCACTCCTACCCCCTTAATGCGGGCGAGGAGGGATTCTCCGCCGCACTCAGCCTATGCCTTAAAACTATGCCCTACATCTTACTACGCATAGGCATACTGGCTGGCTTTACACTCGCCGCCATCGTCTGGCTGGCACTGTGCGGCGGAGTAGCCTATCTCTTTTCGGGCAAGGACGGCGGTGGAGGCGGCGGGATGATCCTCTTCCTTATTGGCTTCGGTATTCCAGCCGGCCTATTCTTTTGGCTACGCCAATACGTCCTCTATCTAATAAAGTGCGGACACATCGCGGTCCTGACCAAGCTGATTACCGATGGCGCACTCCCAGAGGGTGTGAACCAGGTTGAGTATGGCAAAAAGATCGTCTGCGATCGCTTTGCACAGACGAACGTGCTCTTCGTGATTGATTCCCTCGTAACGGGAACGGCCCGGGCCTTTAATCGCACCCTTGACTGGGTTGCCGGGCTTATTCCGATTCCAGGCCTCGAAAGCCTCATGCAGGTGGTAAATCGAATCGTTGACAACGCCACAACCTTTGTTGATGAAACGATATTTAGCTACAACTTGGCACGAGGCGATGATAACATGTGGCGCTCATCGCGAGATGGCCTGGTATATTATGCAGCCAACGTCAAACCAATCTTAAAAACGGCGATTATCTCGCTGCTTATAGAGTATGGCGCTACCTTTGTAGTCTTCCTAGTCTGTCTCATTCCAGCGTACCTGCTATCTCTCGTGCTTCCGGGATCAGTTTCGGGATTTGCCTGGATCTTCGCGATCTTTCTCGCCGCCGGCGTGCGCTCAGCTGTGCTCAGGCCCGTGTTCCTGACCATGGTCATGCTTACCTTCCACAAAAATGCACAGAATCAGCCGATCAATGAGTCACTATCGGCGCAGCTCGAATCACTGAGCTCCAAGTTCGTCGAGCTTAAAGAAAAAGCGGCCTCCTTCGTTAGTGGCAAGCCGGCTGAAGCTAAGATATAAACGGCAGATTCGCCCCGACGCTTAGGAAACCGATGGTCGGATCGCTTATAGACAACCCCGTTTGGCAAATTTCGCCAAAGTGGTCTGCACTTTTTTCAACGTCGGAAGATATTCAAAATCCCATTCTGAGTTCTGAGTTTTGTTAGATTTCGTACGATATTGCCGATAACTTCTTATTGCCACGCGAATATTGATTACTTCACGACGAGTGAGAAGCCCCTTTTGAGCCAAAAGGCACGCGCCTTGGGCTGCCCCGTAGCGAAAACTCGACGAGCGCAAAGCATCGGAAATTTCAATGCGCTGTTCAAAACGTAACTGCTGCGGACGAGTAAGATCCGAGATAAGATGGGCAAGGCGACCTCCCAATCCGGGAATCTTGTGCTGCACCGCCTCATACACCGCTGAGGTGATGCAGACGCCTGCCCGGATCGGGTCGATAAGTTTGGCAATAAGTGGGGTGAACTCTTCCCTAGTAATAGCGCCGTGACTCAGCGCAGCGGAGGCGTAACGTAAAAAAACAACTTGGTCGTTTCCCTCCCTCCCAAAGGCCGTCGAATCCTCGCCGACGGCATTCGGAATCATGATACGATCAACGATGGCCCTAGCAAAAACTGGAGGAAAGAGATGGTGCTCAGTAAATTTCCTAATAAGGCTCGAAGGAAGTTGTGGATACTCTAATTTACCGGACTCAGCGCGTACATACCAGGATTCGATTGCACAGACGCAGCTCTTTCTTTGAGCCTCACCTGCATCGTCTAAACTTTGTACTATTGTATTGACCTCCTTACACTTTACGTTTATGTCAACAGCGGCCGAAAGAATCCGCAAGCTTACTTTGATAACGTCGCTGGTCAGCTGGACACGTCCACGGCGATGAACTGGCAGCGCTGGAAGATGCCTTTTGACAAAAGTTTTTGGGCTGATATCGTAGTTGCCTATCAGGCAAGGAAGGTCGGCTGCTAGATTGGCGACGCGTTGCCCTACGAGCCCCAGAACATCGTCGCGATTTGTGGGCTTCTCGTAAAGTCCAAACCAGAAGTAACGCACCTGAACTAGCAGAATAGCGCTTAGAAGAAGGTGTCTAAAGTGTGCTTCCCCGCGCTCCGTCAGGCCCTCACGACTGACATGTCCGATCTTTAAAGCATGCGCAAGCCCACGCCCAACGACGCTGGCATCGAGTCGCGTACCATTAGTACCACTCCAAGATGTTAATCTAATCATGTCACCTATAAAGAGGAGAACCTCCTGTGGTGCACTGACAAAATCAAACGGAGAATTAAGTACCTTGCCAGGAGAGGGCCATGCTGACTGCGCAGTTCGCGCACCCCTCACTGTAGCAAGGATAGAAGCGACCGGCGACCGTGGCTTGTCGAATACATTAGTATGAGCAAAACCGATACGCGGCTGGGCCCACGGACGCCTTTGACCCAAGACATGCGCCCGCAAATCGTCACCAACAAGGGGGGAGATAAAGCTGCTACCACGGTTGCGCGAATCGCACAACATCGCCTTAAAAGCTGCCGTGGCATCAGCTTCAGTGCTAATCGGATCAAGGCTAACCCCAGTGGTAAACTCAGGCACCTCCGCGCTAATATGCGAAGCTTTCGGTTTGTGGAGTACAACGGTGGGCATAGGTACAACAATGGTAAAGGCGGATTGTACCAGAGAATCAAACGCTAACCAAATCACTCACAGGGCCGCTGGGGCGTAAGAATGTTCTTCATAAGTTGACGAAACTACTACGATTTTATTTAACGCGAAGGATGGAAGGAACGAAGGTAATGCATTGAAATCCTTCGTGACGTCGCCCCTTCGCGTCAAAAATAATTCTTGCGCCCTACAGAGCTGCTATGGCGTAAGAATGTTTGCGGAGGGTATAAGCTCTGGTGAATCCATAGTCCAGGTAATAGTGCTAACTCCAGAGCTACACCTCACAGTTCGGTCCTTATTCATCCTTCGCTGCCAGAATAACTTTCTGAGGCATTTCGCCATTTCAACATTATCACAGGCATGTGTTATATGAACTTTAGAAAATCCCATCTCACTTAGTTGATCTATCCCCCGACCGATCAAGAGCATCGCGATCGACCTACCTTGCAGCAGCTCTTTAATGGGACCGCTACGAAACAATGGACTAACTACAATTCCAAAGGTTCCCAATGCAGGATCTGCTTTTTCACTTCCAAGAAGGTTGATAACTCCCGCTATCATCCTCTCTCCCCCATCCACGTGTGCCTCCGCAATAATAATCGCGTGCCTATCTGTAGGAATCGCCTGCTCTTTCAGCCACTCATCGCAAGCAACGCCCGCTGGACCACCAAGAAACCTACTTCTAAAATCCCTCGGTGGAAGGTTCTTGAAAAAATTAAGGACCGCCGCTTGGTCTGTAATCCCCGCCTGACGAAAACTTATCTCGTTTACAACCATACCCTGAGTCCCCAGAGCAACACTCTTCGTGAAGGTTCCAGCTGGAGATTTAAGTTCGGCAAAGATGACATCAGGAGGATTTCTAACTGCACCTTGCTCGGTCCTAGTGGGACGAAGAACTTCAACGGGAGTTAATGGCATACTATTTATAATCTCCAGCAAAAACAGCCAGGTTAGAGCAATTCCAGTGACGTTACAGCATTCTCCAACGCAAAGTACCATTTTATCAAGCGGAATGCTGTAGCAGTGGATGTGCACAAAAGCGGCAATTAACGCGGAGGACGAGGAGGAAGCGACCTGCGACGAGCTCAATCGAATCGTGTCATCGGAGGGGGAAGTCCCCTCCGATGACTCCGTTCCCTCCGCGTTTTAACCGTTATCGTGCACCTCCACCGTCAGGGCCGAAGCCAGCTCCATTGACGTGAGGGGAAAAACTGGAGCAGGCTTCGGCCGGGAGCTCAGCCGAACGGAGCTGGAACAAGGATCACTTCCAGTTCCCGCGCAATGAGTCGGAGCCTTATCAGGAAGTTATGCCCCGTGAACGGTTGCAAGGACACGGTGTCAGTAGAAAAACAATAATAACTTTATGTGGTTACACATAGACAGACAACCGTTCACTAATTGTGGGCGATTTTCGATCTTCCCGGAAACAATGGATGTCAGTGCTCCCGAACGTGCAGGCGCGCAGGGGAATTTCCCCAGACTTAAACTTCCCCTGCCACCTGTGTCACAGGCCTAAGAATATTCCCCAATAAATGCATACTGACAGTAGCTTAGGTACAAAGCTCAGACTATAATGTAGCAGCTACCCACCCTATTGGGGGAGCGGAACTCTATTTTTTCGGAAACGCTCATGCTGTCTGATCTTGTCAGCTCTAGTCGATCTGGGCGACCATCTTGTTGTTTACTAACGCCGATCACATCACTGATCTCCATTCTCTTGTCAGTATTCTTATTTGCTGGGAACGCCTTCGCCATCGACGTTGCACTCTCCTGGACCAGCTCTCCCGATCAGAGTCTGGGCACGACTCCGCCTATTTCTTACGTAGTCTATTATAAAAATGCCACTACCTTGCCACCAGCTTCCTACTCCGTCTGGGCAACTGGAGTATTAGGTGATACGGCAACAGTGACTGGGCTGACCGCAGGGAACAACTGGTGCTTCGTGGTCAACGCTCGGGTTGGAATAGGGCCGGAAAGCTACCCTCCTGCGGATAGCTCAAATCAGAAATGCGTGTTTCTAGCCGTAAGCACGACAACGACAACGACGTCAACTTCTACCAGTAGAACGACAACATCAACCTCTAGCACAAGCAGCACTTCAAGCTCATCTTCAAGCAGCACCTCGTCGACCTCTTCTACCTCCAGCACCAGCAAAACAACGAGCACATCTTC
>CAIXSY010000114.1 GCA_903922175.1 uncultured delta proteobacterium
ACCACGGATGGCAGGTTGTCGCCAAAAAGTGTTCTCTCTTCCACGTCGGGCAGCCACCGCTGTCTTGCGTCGGCAAGTCCTGGTGACTTGATCGGAGTTTTTTTGCTTAGGGTCTTGACTGTGAACATGGCAGGGACCTCCATCGCTGGCAGAGGTCTGACTTTCGTTGGCGCAAGGCCCGCCTCGCAATTTATGAGGAAACTTTTTCCCCTTTTCCCCGATACATAATCAGAGCATTTAACAGTACAAACTTTCAAACGGTGCACATATGAATGTTAATACCCCGATATCGTACCCTTTTCAGTCGCCTTCGCTTAGCCAGCCATCGGCCCTCCAAGTTCAGCAAGGTGCCGTACGAGCCCCCTCTCCGAGTATTGCAAGTCCTAATATTAGCTGGCCGACCGCTCCCCAGGTTCAGCCGCCGGGCACTAGCTCCACACTTAACTCACTCACCAACATCATTACCACACTATCACAGATCACCAATCTTGCCGCATCGCTTCGCACCCAAAATGCCGCTCAGGGCATAGGACTCGTTTCGGGTGGCAAAGAGTTCGGCAATAGTGTGCAGCAGTACTACAGCCTCCTTACCCAGCCCCAAGCCGGGAGCTCGCCACTGGAGAGTATCGGCGCACTTGGTCAGAGCTATCTCATTAACAACCTTAAGGGTGACCTAGCACAGGCGGTATCGAGCCAGCTCGGCCTCAATACCAGCCAGCTTTCCCTATCGCAGCTTGGAGAATCAGCCTGGAGCTACCTCAGCGGCAGCCAAGTCGCAGGTAAAGCACTAGCAGGTGTTGGGAATAGTGCGGCATCAAAACTAGGGACATCTGTCACTGGTGGCGGCTCATCAGAGATCTTCTCCGGCGCAGGAAACATCCTCGGTGCAGCGGGTGCGGCGTATGGCATCTACGGCTTAATAAAGAACTGGGGGAAAAGTTCGCCCGTCGCGGGTGCAATCCAAGGGGCCTCTGCCGGCGCTTACATCGGCTCAGTTGTCCCTGGCGTGGGAACCTTAATCGGCGGCGTAATTGGCGGCGTTCTCGGCGGCATAATGGGATGTTTTAAGTGCGGCAAAAGCAAAGAACAGCTGGTCCGTGATCAGGTACGTGCTGGGCTACAAAAGTCCGGATTTCTTGATCAGGACTACCAGTTTAAGCTCGCCGATGGGAGCCAGTATGACATGGGCAAAGACGGTGGTTTCAAACTACCGAACAGCGACGGACAGACGACGCGCCGAGCCTATGAAATCGATTGGCAAACCCCCTTAGCCGGTGAGGCAGTAGCAATGTTTGGCCCAATTAGCTACATGCTCAGCCCGGATAACGAGAAGGTGCGCAATGATTTTGTCGGCTACCTCGTCAACGGAGCTCTGAGCAACGCCACAACGATCGAGGATGCACGCGCCAATGCCCGCACCATCCTGCAGTCGCTAAAACTTGACCCGACGACACTGATGAACGGCGTTGCTGCGCTAAAGCAGGGTGGAGTTATCAAAGATGATGTAGCCAAAGTTTTTGCAAACACGGTGGCGACAACATACGGAGCGGGGGCGTAGAAGACCAACGCCAGTGAAGCATCCGACCTCGCCTCGATACGTTAGCAACTTCGCAACTAATCAAGTAACTACTCTCTCCATACAGATAGGGGCAGTGCAAGGATTGTATAACATTGACGTCCAAGGTCTAGACGTCAGCGTTAGCCAATGAGGGGTGAGCGGTTACACCGCGAAGAAGGAAGAGCCCCGCCCTCCTTGCTAACTAGAGGTCCCTAGGCAATTTTAACTGCGTACGCGCGCCTCCACTGCAACGGCGCACATAAAATGTGCTATATAGTTATCAACCACATTCACAATCGCTGGAATGACCATTCATTTCTCAATTTTCGTCTTCTCTACGAACAATACATATGCGATTGATTGCGTATGCTATTAACGTAGAGTGGTCTTTGAGAGACTCGCGCGGTAACTTATTCCTTCGTGTTAAATTTATTAGGGAAATAGTACCGCGAGGGTGGAAGCTATTCAGAGGCTCCGGCATGGAAGACTGCTGCACTAAGAGGTGATCATGGAATCCGGATTTACCATACGCCCCTCACGCCGAATCGTGCTTTGGTGGGCGATCATTGCAGCTTTTGTTTTAGGAGTACTAGAATTTACCGCCCTCACCATTGCACCCTATACGGGGGAATGGGTTGGTGCCGCATCGCTCATGATAGCACTCGCCGCAGTGATTGGCTTGCTCTACTCACTTTTGTGGCAGCAGCGCACCGAGTACCGCGTACACGACAATCAACTTGAGACAAGTAGCGGCGTAGTTTTACAAAAGCACGAGAGTGTCCCCATCGTGCGAATTCGCAGCCTAGAGATAGATTCCTCGCACGCGAATGGACTGTTTGGATTGGTCGACATCGATATCAACTTCTCCGGAGGGGCACTTCCCGACCTGACGCTGCTACATGTGCGCCGGTCGGATGCGCGGAAATTTGTCCATGAAATTACAACTCGAAGGAGGAATGTCGTCATGCCCGAATGGCGTCATCGCTCATATGTCGCGTATCGCCCGAATGCACGCTACGGGTAATAATAATTGCTCAATAACCCCGGGCAGATCTTATCCTAGTCTTGGTTTTGAGTGGCCTGGGTCTGCGCTATATAAGTAATAGGCATAGTCGATAGGAGACGTTTACTAACTCTCTTCGTAACTGCTCGCCTCTTCATCGTCCTGTACAAAATAACCCCAACAAAATGCCCTTTTCTGAGAATCGATGACGCTAACGTCTAAGGTCCAGACCTCGACGCCTTACGTCCGGCGCTAGACGTTTGACGTCAGCGTTAGTCGATGAGGGGCGAGTACTCTTTTTGTTAATCTTTTCCGCCACTGTATCTCCGAGCCTAAGACGGGATTTCAATTAGATATCGGCAGCACATCGGTCCCGTCTCTTCAGAGAGCATTTCGTCTTGCAAAATGCCGTTATTTTTCTCGATAACGCGACGCGAGGCGTGATTATCGGAGTCGCAGACAAGTAACGCCTGTTTGATGCCAAGCAGTGCCGCTTCTGCCAGCCCGAGACGCAGAAGCTCTGTTCCCAGCCCCTGCCCGCGCATCGATGGACGGATGTCATAACCGATATGCCCTGATCGAATAGGGGTCAAGCGATGACGCAAACGTAACACCCCAAGCACCTCGCCCCTCTCATCGATCATCCAGAACATCGACTCAGGCACATATCCTGGAGCAAGATCTCGCCCAGCGGCACGATCGTGCCAAGTCTGAATGAACCCGGCAAAATCGCTCTCCGCACGAGCATAGCGCGTGGCCTGATCGTCGTGGCCAGCACGATAGTCCTCGACTGCGCGCAAGAACTGCTCACGATAAAACTCGCTAGGCTCGACCAGGGTTAGTTGCATGGTGTTACCAGAGGGGCCTCCGACCTCGCGGGATATATTACGTCCAAAGGGCATCTTGCTGCTAGCATCATTTCGGCTCTTCCGCAGAATCTGTGGGTCAAAAGGGAGAGTTTTTTATATTTAATGGGGGCGTTGCCCCCAAACCCCCAGGATTTTACGCATTAGGGAACTGCCGGGTGGGGATAGCGCGT
>CAIXSY010000115.1 GCA_903922175.1 uncultured delta proteobacterium
AGCCTCAAAATTCACTAGTCGGCGCTATTATAGCGTGCCTCTTTCGGGCTTAACCTCGAAATTGGCCACGTATACTACTCTACTATTTCACTTATTTCTCCCGTCCTATCGCGCTTTCGCTGTTTCCGGACAGGCTCTAGTTAACCCGCGGCCAGCACCAAGGCCGATTCCTGTCAGTGCCGAACCTGAGCCGGTATCGACGACTCCAGTAGCCGTAACTCCTACGAGCGCAACTCCCGTTAATGCGATGACTGAAGATGATGTTGAAGGAGGGGCGTTGGAATCTGCGGGAGTTAGATCGCCCACCAAGGCATAGACATCCCTGCGCGTAAAAGGAATCTGGTATTACTACCTCTGATCTTTGGGCGCTTCGTAACCGTTACCATAAGTGCAGCTTTCTGGCACCGTAGCTCCAATTCCATGGTATTGCCAAGGAGCCTACGACACCGGCTCCTGGGAAAAAGACCAAGAACTAGAAAAAAAGCCTAGGAGGGCAGATTTTTCTCCAAATCGCCCCGCAGATGGGCTAGGATGTCACCCAGTCCGAATTTGATAATTTTCGAAGACGTTTACGCGCATAGTGCCTGTGCAATCTTGCTGTAGTATGAACAGAGTAGAGTGCAACAGGTAAGCTGCAGGCAATGCTGTATTCTGTCTTTGGCTAATGGAAATTAAGTGGAAACTGAACCAAATTGCCATATCCTAGCTTTCGCGCTTTCGCTGAACCAACCTTCGCATTTGGTAATCCGTAATTTATCTAGACCGATGCGAGCGCTCTACTTCTTGCTGCTGCTTATCGCAGCGCCTCTCCACGCTGATTTCCAGAGCGAACAGCTCGTCAGCCATGCCGACGGCACTCCAGCGACGCCGGGGGACGGGGGAAGCTATTTCTGCACACTCTCACAAGACGGGCACTACCTGACCTTCGAATCGACAGCGACGAACCTCATCGCCGGCAGCACCAGCGGCACCTCTCACATCTACATGAGGAATGTGTGGAGCAACTCGACTGAGCTTATAAGCAGGTCATCTACCCCGACCAACACCCCCGGCAACGCTGATAGCGCCTCAGCCAGTGTCAGTGCCAACGGGCAGTTTGTCACCTTCCAGTCGCAAGCATCTAATCTGGTAAGCGATAGTACCTACGGCGTGCAGAACATCTTCGCCCGTAACCGTCAAACCGAAACGACAAGCCTGATCAGTATTCACAACTTTGATTACATTCCGTCATCTCACTTCGACTCTTCATTCCCAGACATCTCAGCGGATGGCCGCTTTGTCGTCTTTATCTCAAGGGATCTTACGAGCGATTCATCGCCGGCGTATCAAGAGGTATACCTCGTCGACACCCAACCGGCCCCATTTCAGGTTACGCTGATCAGTGGCGGCTATAACTTTAGTTTGTCGAATGAGAGCAGCAACCTGGGTATGCCAGCGATAACCCAGGACGGGCGCTACGTCGTATTCTCGTCACGCGCCTCGAACCTGGTCGCGCCCGGCGCTGACACCAACGGGCATGGCGATGTTTTCCTCTACGATCGCCTCAACCCGGGCAATGCTCCCGAACTCATAAGTATGCAAAATGACGGAACCCAATTCAGCGTTGATTCGGTCGCCGCCGGTCCCGGATCGATTACTCCCGATGCACGATATGTAGTCTTCATGACAACACCGACTGCGCCAGGTAATTTCGGCCAAATTTATCTGCGCGATAGGCAAGGGCTGACGACAACCATCCTGAGCAAACGAACGGATGACGCCACACCGGGCAACCAATACAGTCAGGATCCGAAGCTCAGCAGCGACGCCCAGCGCGCCGTTTTCTGGACCTCCGCTACTAATCTCGTGAGCGGACAAAGCGGCGCTTTGTACCTCAATCGCAGCGCAAATCAGTTAACCTTGGCCTCAAATGGAGGTCAGTATCCATGCATAAGTTCCAACGGCTTGATCTTGGGGTACAACTCCGGCACACCAGCGCAGATCTATGTGCGCAAAGAAACCTCATGCACCATAGATAGCGACAGTGATGGCACCCCGGATTGCGCCGATAGCTGCTCACTTGATCCACTAAAGACTGGTCCCGGCTCCTGCGGCTGCGGCATCGCTGAGACTGATAGCGATAGTGATGGCACACCCGACTGTCACGATACCTGCCCAAACGATGCGCTAAAGACTGCTCAAGGCATCTGCGGCTGCGGAATGGCTGAGACCGACAGCGACAGCGATGGCACTCCTGACTGCAACGATACTTGTCCCAACAGTCCATTGAAGGCGACCCCGGGCGTCTGCGGTTGCGACGTGGCTGACACTGATAGCGATAGTGACGGCACTCCGGACTGCAGCGATAGCTGTCCAAACGATCCCTTAAAAACTGCCCCAGGCTTCTGCGGCTGCGGCGTTTCGGATGCTGATAGCGTTGGTGATGGGATCCTAGACTGCCGAGCTAAGGATGTGCTTATTCAGCGCATCATGTCGGCCTCTAGTCTAGTACGAAGGATGTACTATCCCCAAACTTCATCACGGCTAAAAGCAGTGAAAGCGCTCGCTAAGAGAATCCGCGCCCTCGAAATTAAAATCAGCCGACTTTCAACCCAGGTATCACCTACCAACCCGACAGCTTTTCAGCGCGCCAAGCGTCGCGCACTAGCCAAGCTGCGACTTGTACGCGACTATCACAAACCACGTCTGCGTGAACAGATCGCGCCTGCTCGCAAAGCATTGAGCAAGTTTAAGGCACTGTTGGTTTAGCTAATTGGTTCTTACTACTATAAAATAACTCATCTCCGCGGCCCTGGGATCGGAACCTGCTACGGCATCTAACCGAACCACCGCAGACGCCGGAAACTCAGAAGAACCGGGGATGGGGCCATCACCAAACTGACCGGTGACAGTTGTAGACCAATGACCCTGAAGACCAAGTGCTCTTAGGATCGCAAATCTGCTTTTGGGCGGTCCTTTTAGAGAGAATGTTCCCGACCTAATGGGCTGTCCCGCGCTATCTCGATCGAGCGTCAAGCTGCAAATGGTCGGCCAGGTTAAGACGGGGTCTGTTGGAGCGTTGGGGTCAGGACGAGAGGAACTCAGCACGGGCAGCGGAGAGGCGGCCGTTAACGGCAACGAGAATCTTGCCGGCGATGACATCGGCCCCGCCCCCTCTGGACCAACAGCCGCCACCTGGCAAAAAAGATTCGCACCCGGCACAAGAAACGACATCTGAAAAGACGCTGCGGTTCCAGCCCCCACCGTCTCAGTCCAACGCACGGGTCCATAGCGAGGGCCGATCATCGTTCCGAAACTGACTTTATATGCAGTAACTGCTTGGGGAACCCCACTCCAGGAGATGGATACCGCATTGGTGCTCGTCGCTGTGGCCACAACATTAGTTACCATTTCCGGCAGGCCGGCTGCCAATCCCCATACCGGCGCTCTCACCATGTTAGATGGAAAGCTCTCTATTCCATCTACGCTTACCGCTGTGGCGGTAGCTTCTATTATCCTGCCATCAAGGGCGCTTGGCACGAGTATCGTTACACTGGGAGGAGTAGTTGTCGAATCGATCGGCAATGCCACCACGCTGTTACCATTGGTGCTGATCAGGACTATTCTGTTGGTGAACGAATAGAGCCCCAGAGGAATTACTAAGTTTGTCACCCCAATGCTTGGCATGTTAAATTGGAAATTGTAACCAGCAACGGCGTCGGGTGAAGGCTCGAAGGCAAGAGTGAAACCAGCGGCAGCTGCCGATGGCGGCAGCAAAGGGCTCAGGCCACAGCCCATGGCAACTCCCAAACATAAACCGGCAGCCATACGAGAGTTATGCACGACAGCGTTTACAAAATCCGCCCCAGGAACAGGCTGCGGGTCCCTCTCGTAGTGAAATGCCAATACCTCATTAAGCGTACGCGAACTTTTTTTGGCAAACTCGATCGCTTGATCAACAGGCATGTACTCTGGAGCACGAAGGGGCCCCCGATCTATTAATACTTGGCAAGAATCAGAAGCAGGTTGATCCTTTGGATAGCGCATACCGCGGGGGAGGCTGGCCTCCCAGGCTCGCCTTATTTTTTGCATCTCCCAAGGTCGGCCAGATGGAGCTGCGCTCCCACTGCCAGGTTGCCCTTCATGCTCTCCGCTCCTTATTTGTGCTGGTCTTGACATCAAACTAAATACCCCTCGTACGACAACGAAAAATATCCATCTAGCTTTAGATTTATAATTTTAGTCCTTTCCCCTGCCCTAAGCAATTGACTCAATTTGAGCAGGGACGAAGACTCTATAGCAGACGCAAAAAGTCTTGTCGCGGCTTGTCCCCCGTAGCTCCGGCCGCGAGGCCGGGCGAAGGGGGATCGCGAGATACACCGCCAAAACTTTTTGCGGATGGTATAGACAAAGAGGTCAACTACCTATTCGACTTTGCTAAAGACCGGTTTTTTCCCATGCGCATCGAGCCAGCGATATTCATTAGGAAACATAGTACAACCATCCGTCTTTGGAGTTACGGGCACCCATTCGAGGCTGTGAAACGTGTCTCCGAACTCCTTAAAAGGAACGTCTTTAGCACGTGTGGTATCCCATGGATTTACTACCTGGAAAGTCTCCTTCTCAAGGTTGACACCGACAATGCTGTGCGCATGACCGGTAACATAGGGCAAACCGCAAGGCAGAATCTGCATTACCTCGGGAGCACTCCAGCCCGACAGATCCGATGATTTATACTTTGAAAGTTCGCCGCTCGCCGATACACCCTTAGTCAACTCGATCAACTGCGACGTTGAAGGCTCTTTGGGTAGATGATGTGCCATAAGGTCCTTCGTAGTAAAGGTAGCTGAGTTGCCGTCTGGAAGAGTTACGGTATAACGGCGATCGTGACCACGGCTAGCTACCTCTATGTCTGTGGTTTTGATCCCTCTTGTCTCAAATATCGACTCTTTAACCATGCAACCTAATACCAAGACATTTTCTCTGTTGGTAGCAAAAGATTTGGCCACATCCTTAACGTAATCTATCCTATCTAAGTCAGGCACTCTGGTAAATTCAACAGAGCGTGGATCGTTCCCGGTGAAACGCTTCATAGTGTTAGCAAGAAAGTTACCAGAATCTGCGTGGTCGATCCAATTCGGGCTTGGATGCGAGCTCCTCGCTTGGGCCGCTTTGGCTTCTGCAACTTCGATAATGCGCACACCCCGAGGAGACGTAGATAATTTAGGTTCCTTAAGGTCCTTCTCAGTTACGGTAGCGCTCTCTCCATTACCAAAAGTAACTTCGAAGAGAGCCTTTCCACCTTCTTTTTCTTTCTTGGGTTTAATCATCCTTTCTAGCAGATTGTCACCGTTTGTCGTCGTAGAACAGCCAAACACTACTGCGGCCACGTGACAATTCCCGACCTCTCCCTGCTTTATTGCGAGATCGCCATCCAAACCGGCAGAAGAAGATTTATCCTTGAATAGCTCGCGAGTCGAACTGTGGGTCACCGTAGTGCTTCCGGAGGACGAAGTAGTCGCCGTAGAAGATTGCGCTGCCGGCGGCACTCTCTGAGCGGCCTCTCTTAAGCTGTTCGCAGTTTCAATCGCAGGAAACATCTGGTCATTAATCGAAGCGGTGGCGCTAAGACCGCCCTTCGCAACAGCCCTGATAGAATTCTTGACGGCGGTCTTATCGCGGCCCGAATTTTCAGCTCCACTAGCTATTGCAGGACTATCCATACGACAACCTCAAATCAACCCCAAGTGATATTTACAGTCCAAGTCTGGGCACTCGGTGTTCGTCACATGTACTCAGCCATCTACTATCGTTATGGTAAGGAATTGACCAAGTGTGCTGTAGTTTCGCCTATCCAAGCATAACTAGCGGAGACGACAACGTAATATCACTTTTAAAATACTGGCTCTTCCGCAGAATCTGTGGGTCAAAAGGGAGAGTTTTTTATATTTAATGGGGGCGTTGCCCCCAAACCTCCAGGATTTTACGCATTAGGGAACTGCCGGGTGGGGATAGCGCGTGGTCTAGAGCGAGCTGGAGAAAGCCCAACGAGCTTGATATGCTAGGCATGCTCATCCGGAGGATAAGGCTCTGCCGGGAGGCACCCTGAGCGCCGCGGTGAGTGAACTATACGGGTGGGGTGAGAGTAATATCTTGCTTCACCTTTTTTATTTAGAGGCTGTCTGGAAATATCGAAAGAGCGATAGGACCGGAGAAATAAGTGAAATAGTAGGGTAGTATAAGTGGCCAATTTCGAGGTTATGCCCGTGTTGAACCGACCCTGCTCGCTATCTGCCTTCTGTAATCTGCTCTCAGCGATCTGCAGTCAGCTTTCTGCTGACTGCATCTGATGCAGCTGCAGCTTTCGGCCGCAGCCGCCGGCCTTAGCCGTCTTGTCCCCCGTAGCCTCGACCGCGAGGTCGAGCGAAGGGGGAAACTCCAGATGAGGAATTCTTAGAACTGATGAGGCTGACGTCCAAAGTCTGACGCCGAACTCCGGCGAGCACCGTCAAGTCGATGTCTAACGTCAGCGTTAGTCGATTAGGGTCGAGCAGTTACCACAAGGGCGCGAAGAGCACTTAAAATATCCGTGAAGTTAGCGAGCAGCGACGAAACTTTTACAGCGTTTCTCCGATATATATACGAGTGATACGAGTGCCTGTAATTGCCTAAAAGTGTGGGCAATCTGTATTTTCCTGTGAGCACGGACTTCTCGTCCGTAATAAAACGCTCAAGGGACTGCGAAAATTTTGCGGACGAGGTGTCCGCGCTTATGGGTGCGGATCAGTTTGGATCTGTCTATGTCGCTATATCTAATAAAACGAGTCCTTACACGGGTGCGTAACGATTGCCCAAGCATGGTGTTTCTGCCCGGTTTTATCTGTGGGCAGGTTGCTACAGTGATGGCCGGAGCCGGGATCTTGAGCTTGTGTGGATTGCTGGCTGGAATCGCCATCTTCTGGTGCCTGTCGGGAACCAAGAGAGTGCTCATGCTCTCTTGGGTTTGTGGGGCTCTTAGTGCCGCGCTTTCATGGCAGCCCCCATCCACTATACAGCTTGATCTTAAGCACTCCTACCTCGTCCACGTATTCGATTCGCCGCGCTACCCCAAGGTGGGCCGGATGGTTTTGCCACTGGAGATCCTTCAGGAGGGCACTCGTAGTAGGCGAGCGTTCGATTGGCAGACTCTACCATTGTCGGTTCGAGCGTTATGTAGTGTGTCTCACCTTCCCTGGAGAAATACCTATTCAGTCGATGAAGGATCTCTATTTTTCATGCGCGCCGAATTTTTTCCTATTCCACTACTACGTAATCCATTTGCGCGTGCCGCCAAGCTGCGTCGTGATGGTTACTCAGCGTTGTGCAAAGTGCGCTATGCAACGCGCCCCGTTGTGTTTCATCGACCGTGGATGGCGATGTTACGGGGTAAAGTGGCAGATGCGGTTCGGGCGGTGCTTGGTGAAGGTGAGCGAGCCGGCCTTTTGTTGTCGATGTCGATCGGATCGCGTGACGTGCTTTCAAGTAGCACGGAGCGAGTTTTCAAGGATACCGGGTTGGCTCACCTCCTTGTACTCTCAGGGTATCAGGTGACGCTCGTGTATTACCTGATTTTTATTGTGGCACGTACGCTAACTGCGCCCCTTCTCGTGCGACAGAGCCTCATCTCAGCCGCCCTTCCACCGGCGATATTTGCCTGTGTCGTGTGCATCTGCTTTGTCGGTTTTTCAGGGGTCGAGGCGCCGAGTATTCGTGCGGCTATAGCGGCTCTATTAACCGTGGTCTCGTCTTCAATTGAACGGGGTGGTGGAATGTGGAATGGTATCGTCGTCTCGTTTCTTGTGCTCGCCGCGCTCTGGCCATGTATTTATTGCGAAGCGGGAGTCGAGCTTACCTATGCGGCGCTTGTGGGGATCGCTTTTGGCAGTTCACTTCCGCTGAGAGGCACGATCGCCAAGCTTCTTGCTGTCTGTACGTGCGCCTCGTGCAGCACCGCGGCGGTGTCGATGCTTTGGTTTGGTAAGTTCTCGCTGATCGGCTTTCTGCTTAATCCGGTCATCGCACCGCTCTTAGGCGTTCTTAGCTGTAAAGGCGGACTGATAGCAATCGGCGCATATCTGCTTGGCCTCGACCCGCACGGGTTTCTCATACAGTGGTTAGCGATTACGCTTGAGTGGATTGTCGAATGGGTGCGTGTTCTTTCTAAACTACCGATCTCTTACCTTGAGTTCGCACCAGGGGCCGGAGCCTGTGTGGCTGCAGCTATCGCTGTGGGGGCCTGCTATTTTTTTGTACACCGCTTCCGAAGCTACCTGCGTCACCGTGGGGTGTGGTGCTAGGGCGGAAAATAGGATCGTCCCTATTTTGAAAACATGTCATTCCGTGCAGTTACACCCCGTGAACGCTTACCCTACGTAGCACTTGCCGCGAGGCAAGGCAAAGTGGGGAGGCGGACGGATGGAGATCGCGAATTACCACGACAAGACTTTTTGCGGACGGTATTGCCGATGCGGGGCGCGGGGCTCCCTTTTTTTCGCACCGATTCTGAAGCTACGAGCGTCAGCATGGGGTGTGGTGTAAGTCCTGTGCCAAGCTTTTGACACCCTTGCCAATAAGGCAACCGCCACACATGGCTAAGTAGCTGAATGTACATCAGAAAAATAGCCCAGGAATGTGCACGGCACTTGCATTGCAAAGCTATAGCGGTTTTAGAGTCGAAATCTAGGTTAAAGGCGAGATCGTCATGAAAGTGTTTTTTGATCGATTAATGGACAGCACCATCACCGGTCTCGAAAAGACCCTCGATCTGCGATTCCGGCGCAATGAGGCTATCTCGAGCAATATCGCTAACGCTGAAACGCCACAATACAGAGCCACAGACCTCAACTTCGCAGGGGAGCTCGATCGTGCCTTCGGTAAGAGCACGGATGACATGATGCAGACGAATTCGAAGCATCTTGACGTCGCCTCAAATTCAGCTGCGCATCTCGAAGAGGACTACTCGGGGGCGACAAAAGCTGACGGCAATAACGTTGATATTGATATCCAAATGGGACGACTGGCCTACAACAGCGGCGGCTATGGTGCAGCAACGCGCATGCTGCGAAAGAAGCTGGGCATGATCAAGCTGGCCATCCGTGAAGGACAACGCTAAGGGAGATAACCTATGAGTGATGCGATTGATATCCTCTCCTCTGGTTTAAGCGCGACGCGTTTGCGCGTCAATGTCTTAGCCGCGAATATCGCCAACGCCGAAACCACTCGGACCGCCGAGGGTGGGCCGTACAAGCGTCGCGATGTTGTTCAGATTGGGCGTACGGTCGATAGCGGTTTTAGTTCAACCCTCGACCGCATCAGCCTCACAAAACCGGCAATTCTCGGTGTGCAGGAGGATAGCAGCGAGCCGCGTAAGGTCTATCAACCTGGACATCCTGATGCCAATCCTGAGGGCTTTGTCGAGTATCCGAACATTAATGTGGTGACAACGATGACCGATCTGATGTCAGCCAGCAGATTGTATCAAGCCAACGTGACCGCGCTCGAAACTGCGCGTCAGATGGAACGTGATGCCGCAAGTCTTTCTACGGCGGTCTAAATCGAGGGAGTGAAGAAGCATGAGTATCGAGGGGATTAAGTTCAATATAGGCACCATCCGTGATTTGCCGGGGTTGGAAGGACCGTCGAAGACATCTCCCACACCCGCAGGGAAGACAAGTTTTGGCGAGGTCTTTGATAGCACTATTCGTGAGGTCGATAACCTGCAGAAAACGGCCGACGAGCAGATAGAGGGGCTCACTCTTGGGAAGCAGGGGGTTACTCCTCACGGTGCCATGCTCGCGCTTGAGAAGGCGGATGTGGCCTTCCAGTTGATGAGTTCGATTCGGGCTAAGATACTTCGCGCCTATGAAGAGGTGATTCGTACGTCGGTATAGTAAGCCATTTTTAGGTCAGCTATTTGTAGATAAGGGGTATTCGCGTGGCATTTTCATTAGATCCTAGTGCAGTATTCACTCAGATCATCGAGCGCTTCATGAAGCTGCCGCTGATCCAGAAGATCATGTTTCCGCTCATCGTGGTGGGAGCAATCTCGGGGATAGTATTTGTGTCACACTGGGCCAATAGCCCGGAGTATTCTGTTTTGTATAGTGATCTCGAGCAAGCAGATGCTTCCGCCGTGCTCACGAAACTCAAAGAGTACAAGGTGAGCTATGAAGTTCGCGGTGATGGACGTACCATAGCCGTTAGCCCTTCGTCGCGTATCCCCGAGCTACGTATCTCGCTCGCCGGTGATGGCATCCCCAAGAGTGGAAGTATGGGCTTCGAGATTCTTAAGGAGCCCAAATTAGGTATTACGGATAAGGCCCAAGAGGCGCTCTATATCGCCGCAATCCAAGGGGAATTGGAGCGCACGATTCAAGCCATCGAATCTATAAGCAGCGCCAGGGTGCACATTACCCAGCCTGAAAAGAGCGTCTTTGCCAAAAAAAATGTCGATACGACGGCATCTGTCCTGTTGAAACTTAGACCTGGTGCAGAGCTTGACAAGAAGCAGATCAAAGGCATCGCCAATCTCGTCGCCGGTGCCGTTTCTGGGTTAAAGCTCGAAAATGTAAATATCGTCGATACGAAGGGCAACCTGCTTACTCCTAAGGAGGAGGGCGAGGATTCCTTTGGGGCAGAGGCCACACGACTGCTCTATCAACGTGAGGTCGAGCGTGGGTATGTGCAGCGCATCGAGCAGATGCTGGCTAAGGTAATTGGTGCTGATAAAGTCATTGCTCGTGTCAGTGCGGAACTTGATTTTTCAAGCAATGAGCGGCAGGAGGAGAGTTTTGATCCAGCGGGACAGGTCTTGCGATCAGAGAAGACTGTGGAGGAGGGCGTTGGATCATCGGCCCGAGGTGGTGTGCCTGGTGTCGCGGCTAATTTGACCAATGATCCAAATCTTCTCACCGCTCCCGGTAGCACGGGAGAAAGTTCTAGGCATCGTGAGGCGGTTAAGAACTATGAAGTGACGCGAGCTGTTTCCAAGGTCTCTTCACCACGTGGCAAACTCCAGCGCATCTCTGCGGCAGTCCTCGTTGATGGTATCTATGAAGCCAGTGACAGTGCTGCGGGTGCTAAGACTGCCGATGCTCCCAGGGTTTTCAAGCCGCTCGCGCCCGAGACGTTGAGTCAGATTGAAGCGGTGGTGAAAAGCGCGATCGGCTTTGACACATCACGCGGTGACTCCATTACCGTTGAGAGTGTTCCTTTCGTGGAGACCGGTAGAGATCTATCAGAAGCACTCAAGAGTAATGATATTATGAGCTCTGTTTTTCTCGCAGTCCGCGAGCTTGGTCCGTATGTTCTTCTCCTCCTGGCCTTTTTCTTCGGGCTGATGCCGCTGATCAAATTCCTGATAACGCCAACCGACGCCGAAGTTGACCTTACCCGGCTGTTGCCCACGGGCATAGGCGAGCTTGAAGCCGAGCTTGATGCCGAGCGTTCGAAGGCGCAGATCCCGGCTTTCGAGCCATCGGTTGATCTTGAGCAGCTCGAAGAGTTAATGGCCGAAAATTCCAGAATCGTTAAGGAGAACCCGCAGCAGGCGGCGCTCCTCATTCGCTACTGGTTGAATGATGGCCGGCTCTAAGCATACTGGTTCAAGCATAAGGAGGATACGTGCCCGCAGTCCAAAATCAATCACAGCCGATGAGTCAGGCGCAGTACCGGGAAACCCCGTACGAGGACCAGGCTTGGGAGGTCGTTGGCGAAATCTCCCTAAATAAAGAGTTTGAGCCGATGGAAGTAAGTGTCGTTCCCCGGCACTTAGTCCTCAGCGATCCGATGTTTCAGGATTTCGGAGGGATGAGTGCTGAGACGGGTAGTAAGCGCATGCACCTTCCCGAGCATGAGGTAGCTCGTAGCGCAAAGGTGAAAATTAAGGATCCTGATGCGGGCAAGGTTAAGCTTCTGCCCGAGGAGCTTGAGGCGCTCAAGCGTCAGGCCTACGAAGAGGGATTGGCGGCAGGCAAGTCCCAAGGGCAAGAAGAGGGCGCCACACGACAGAAAGTAATACAGAAAAATCTTCAAGGGGTGATTCAGGACCTGGCTCAGCAGGTGACCCAGAACCTGCGCGGTCTTGAGAAAAATGCGATTGATCTAGCGCTCAGCATATCCGAAAAAATTATTGGCTACGCAGTCGAGATCAACCCGGAATACATCAGTAAGCTCGTGCAGGAGGCCCTAACCCATGTCGGTAGTGCCACCATCAAGAAGGTGCGGGTCAGCCCTCAAGATATGGAATTCATCGAGGTCGTTGGTATCCCCAGTCAGCTTATCGATGATGACGTGTCCTGGAAGTTTGAAAAGGATGAAACCGTAAAAGCTGGTTGTATCGTTGAGACCTCGGCGGGGGAGGTTGATTTTAGGATCGACCAAGCCTGGGAGCGACTTAAGGACAGCATCATTAAAGTAGCAAGGTAGGTAGCTTGAGCGTACTATTTCAAAAAGCAGAGGCAACCGTAAAGCTGGCCAGCCTATTTGAGCTGCGTGGCACCGTGACTGACGTTACCGGCTTGGTGATTGAGGGCACGGGGCCATCGGTGCCCGTTGGCTCACAGGTGGTCATTCACGCCGGAAACGTGCGTCACGCCGCCCAAGTCGTCGGGTTTCGGCGCGACAAGGTGTTACTCATGCCCTTCGCTGAAATTCAAGGTATCGCTCCTGGGGCGGTCATCACGGCTGACAAGACCAGCACCGAGGTGCTCGTTTCCGAGGGGCTTCTCGGGCGCACGATCGATGCCTTGGGCGAACCAATGGACGGGCGCCCCCTGCCGCTGACGGGCGAACTGGTCCCGCTCTATCGCAATCCACCGAATGCGGTTACCCGTACGCGTATTAAAGATGTCTTTGACCTCGGCGTGCGAGCGATGAATACGTTTTTGACCATGGGCGCGGGGCAGCGCATCGGCATCATGGCAGGATCCGGCGTTGGTAAGAGCACGCTGCTGGGCATGATCGCCAAACACTCGATGAGTGATGTCAATGTCATCGGTCTTGTTGGCGAGCGCGGCAGAGAGGTACGTGAATTTATAGAACGAGACCTTGGCCCAGAGGGGATGAAGCGCTCGGTTGTCGTCGTGGCTACCGGTAACGAACCGGCATTGGTGCGCATTCGCGCCGCTTTTCTAGCGACAGCGATCGCAGAGTATTTCCGTGATAAAGGTAAGCGCGTGGTCTTAATGCTCGACTCCGTAACCCGCTTAGCCATGGCACAGCGTGAAGTGGGACTTGCCATTGGTGAGCCGCCAAGCACGCGCGGTTACACCCCGTCGGTATTCGCTATGCTACCAAAGCTGCTTGAACGGGCAGGAACAACCGAAGGTGTAGGATCGATCACCGGACTCTATACCGTCCTCGTCGAAGGCGATGATATGAATGAGCCGATCGCCGATGCCACACGCGGTATTCTCGACGGTCACGTCGTTTTGTCGAGAAAGTTGGTCTCTAAGGGGCACTATCCCGCCATCGATATCCTCTCAAGCGTGAGCCGTGTCATGTCTGATATCGTAACCGATGAGATGCGCTCGGCCGCAAATTTCGCTCGCGAGATGCTCGCCACCTATCAAGACGCAGAGGACTTAATCACCATAGGCGCTTATAAGGCCGGTCAGAATTTAAAGGTCGACAAAGCTGTTGCCTTGATCGATCCGTTAACGAAGTTCCTGCGCCAAAGGGCGGATGAGAAATCGAGTGTTGAAGAGAGTTGGCGTGATCTGGCGCAGGTGTTGGCCTCGGCGCCGAGTCCGCAGGCGGGGGCAGTTACCAGTGCGGCGAAGGCTCCTCAGGCGCGGGCAGCCTAATGACGCCTAAGGAGTGATGTAGTCGATGAAAAAGTTTGATTTTCGTCTTGAGAAAGTACTGCAGTACCGCACCTTGGTAAAGGACGAAAAATTGCGTGAGTTGATGCTGCGTAATTATGAGCTGCAGCAAGCGCGACAGAAGCTTGAGCAGTTGGAGCAGGCTTTTTTAAGTAATCAGCTGTCGTCGGGTCAGGTGCTTCTAGCGAGTGAGTTTTACCTCCGTGGAGCCTATGCCGCGCGTCTCAAGGATGAGATCGCCACACAAAAGGAGACGATCGAGAAGGTGCAGGTAAAGGTGCAGGAGGCGATGGAGGCCTACATCGAGGCTTCCAAAGACCAGAAAGCCTTGGCGATGCTTAAGGATAAGAAGCGTGCCGAGTATATGGAGTGGATCGATAAGGAGCTAGGTAAGAATCTCGATGAGATGAGCATACAGCGCGCCGGATACAAGCGCGGCAAGCAGTCGAATATGGACGTTAAAGAGTAATAAAATCAGCTCTGCATATTAGGTAGGGCAATAATTGAAAGCGCAAAGGAGTGCACATGGCAGGGATAAAGGGCAAGGCGATGAGCAGAGAGCAGGCAAGCGAACTGTATAGTGATCTACGTAAGGCGATGGGCACGCTGCAGACTCGTAAGGGCAGCAAGGGGACGCCGGATAAGGAAACGGAAAAAGCTGCTAAAGCCATCGCCGAGAGCATCTCCAAGAGTATCGCCAAGGACGGGCCGGCACCGGCTGCATTACGTAGCTACGTGCAGGAGGAAACGGCTGACGCCGTAACCCATATGCAGCTCACCAGGTCGCGATCAGGACTCAATACTGGGCACTATGCGGCGCTCGTGGCGGTCATCGGCTGCGCGCTGTTTAAAGTTATTTTAAGCGTCTTCGAAGTTACGGGCATAGCCTCGGCCACACCGGCCCAGGCCTCGATGCAGAGTAATCCTGATCAGCTCCAGCGAGGCATTCCCGCACGCACGCCGGGTCTGAGCAAGGAGGAGATTCGCCTGCTTACCAGCCTGGACGGACGTCGCGCTGAGTTGGAAGAACGCTCACATAAAATCGACGAACGGGAGCTTGATATCTCTCGCCGTGACAAGGAGTTTGTGGCCAAGTTGCAGCAGCTGCGAGACCTAACCGAGCAGCTCAAGCTTGATCGTGAGAAAAACGAGAAGAAGCACAGCGCGCAGTTTGACCAACTGGCCAACGTTTACGGTTCAATGGCGCCGATGGAGGCCGCCGGTTTGATCGAGCAGCTTGATATTACCATTGCCTTGCCGCTAATGGAGCGTATGCCCGAGAAGCGTATCGGACAGATCCTGGCGTTGATGAGTCGCGAGCGGGCCTTGGCGATCACCAAGATGCTGAGCGAGCGGGGGATGGAGAAGTAGCAGCAGAGCCGCGATGCTGCGTATCGCGGCTCTAGACTTCGGTTGCGCACCTACAGCAGACGCAAAAAGTCTTGTCGGCCCACCAAATACCGGCGGGCTCAGGACTTTTTGCCATCGATATATATTTGCGGAAACTACGTAGTGCGTTAAGATGAGCTTCTCACATGGAGAACCTATGACACCTCAAATTACCCGTCTTATTCGCACTCTGCTTTTCTGCATCCTAAGCATCATTACTACCTTCACCGCCTGCAGCGCCGCAGCCGAATCGCAGCGTCCTTACCGTATTGGGGTGATAATCCCCCTGTCAGGATCTGTGGCGAGTTTGGGGGATTACGTGCGTAAAGGGATAGAATTGGGAATTGCCCAACTGCCAGCGGAGGAACGCAAGCGAATTGAGGTGGTCTTTGAGGACGATGGTTTTCTACCAGCACAGACCGTGAGCGCCTACCGTAAGCTATCCGCCCAGGGAAGACTCGATGCCGTCTTCACTATTGGCACGCCTCCGTCGCTCGCGCTTGTGCCGTTAACCGAAAGGGACGGTACAATTCTGGTGGCGATCGGTGCCTCCGATTCGGCCATCACCAAGGGACGGCGCTTTGCCTTTATTCACTGGGTGATACCGCCGCTACTCGGCAAAACTCTGACCGCCGAGATAAAGCGTAGGGACTATAAGCGCATTGCTTTCGTGATTTCAGAGGGGACCGGTACGCGCGCTGATATGGATGCCACGCTGGCCGAATTTGCAACGCAGGGGATGACCGATAGGCTCGTTTATAAGGAGGCATTCCCCAAGGATCAGACGGATTATCGTTCGGTTGTTGCCCGCTTGCGTGAACGCAAAGTTGACGCGATTGCTTTGGTGATGTTTCCCGGTGCGCTTGCCCCGTTTGTCAAACAGGTTCGCGGTGCCGGACTCAAGGCAGACCTGGTCGGTATGGAGACCTTCGAGGATGAGGGCGAGGTAAAAAGCAGCGAGGGGGTGCTCATCGGCTGTTGGTACGTCAATGCTTCAGATCCGAGCGATTCGTTCATTCAGGACTACAAGGCGCGCTACCATGAGCAGCCCGGTTGGGCGAGCGGCAACGCCTATGATTCGCTGCGCCTGGTCGCTCAGGCTGCCACACTCCATAGCAACGACAATAAGAAGGTAGCTGAGTTTCTGATGACGCTTAAAGACTACGATGGTGCCTCAGGAAGGTACTCCGCCTCGGGGGACAATCGTTTTACCCTTCCGGCGGCTCTGAAGATCGTCACCGCTACTGGGTTCGAGCGTTTGCCTCGATGACCTGTAACTGCTCAATAACCCCGGGCGACCCGCGAACGTTCAGGTCAGGATTGTTCGGCTATACCGTCCGCAAAAAGTCTTGGCGGGGTAATTCGCGATCCCCCGTAGCACATTGAAATAAAAGTTCCTTTTATTTCAATGTGCTACGGGGGATATAGCAGACGCCCTTAGAGTCGCGACAAGACTTTTTGCGTCTGCTATAACTGCAACCGAGAACAGAAACGGCAACAGAAACAGATTAACGGTATATCCTACTCCCAACTGGCGCGCACTGCATATCTGGCTATCTTTTTATCAGGGGTAACAAGCTCGCAACCGGAAACGATACTTTGGGCAATAAGCATACGATCAAACGGATCGCGGTGAATCAGAGGTAATTTTTTAAGCTGGGCACAAGCCGTAACTTGAATCGGCATCAACTGGATACGATAACTTTCAAGGGCTGTACCTATGAAATCATCCAAAGGGCGAGTCAGTCTTATGCCCTTACCATCCTTTAGTCCTATCTCCCAAACTGAAGCGATGCTCAAATATAAATAGGCCTCGGCACTACTCAGTTTGCCGATGACGGATTTAGGAACCTGCTTCTGATCTAACGCCAACCAGAGGAATGTGCAGGTATCCAAGAGGTACGTGGCGGTCATACTCTATCATACTCTATCATAGTCAATGCATACGAGCGTAATGCCAAAAGCACTCACGACGACTTCAAGTTTACAATTTCATCATCCTCAAAGGCATCGGAAATCTCTCTTTGCTGTTCAAATACACCGTAATCAAACTTCCCCCAACTACGGTGTTGCCCAAATTTTCTTTTCTTATTTATTGTCGGCTTAATCATGCGCAGTTCGGCAATCGGCATATTCCTGCGGCAGATGGTAAGCACACTTTCGGCTTCCAGCTCCGACAGGAACCGCGGGAAATTAGCCTTTAGCTCCTGTATATTAACCTTCTTCATAGGCGAGATTTTATGCGCCGAAGGCCACCAATGTCAAGTCTTAAATAAGACTACTCCCAGTCTCATCGATCGTCGTCCCTCACTACTCCACCCATGGCATTACTGCCTCCTGATGTGTATACTTAGCATCGCGCAGGCCCCTATCGTGAAGCGCTGACGGAGAAAACTATGGATCACAAGAGTTCTACAACTCAGTCACTTTACGACCGCATTGGCGGTGAAACGGTTGTTAAGCAGCTCGTTAGCAAATTCTATGATCGAATCATGAAAGATCCCGAGCTTGTCCCCTTTTTTAAAAATAGCTCGATGGAGAAATTGCGCCACATGCAGACGGAGTATTTCCGGGCTGCGCTCGATGGTCCGCTGACCTATGCAGGACTTTCACTAGCTAAAGCCCACCAGGGCCGCGGGATCACGGCGCGGCATTTCAACCTTTTCGCGCAGCATGTGCTGGCGGCACTTAAAGAGCTGGGTGTTAACACCGAAGACATAGACGCGGTGATCGCGCGAATCAATCTGCTAGCGGGAGAAGTAACTGGGGGGCCAGCAGCCTCGGACTAGATTCCTTGACCCTTGAAACGTGTACTAGATGAGTTGCATTTTTATAGTGATCTTCAAAATTAGACATTATTCAATCCGACTACCCGATTCAGCATAATCTTAAAGCACTATGAGCCATTGGCCCTCAGGCCATACTCCGGATTAGGCAAAAGAGATTAGCCGCCAGACAGTCAAGCGAACTTATGGCGACAGCGCTCTGGCTTAGGCTTAGGTCCAAAATGGCCTGACACTCTCGGACTGAACCCATGGCGATTTGAAAGAATCTTTTCTGGTCAGCTTTCGTCCCGCGGCCTCTGCCCTCGGCCAAATTCAGAACCACGCTGGATGCCGCTCTGCCTAACTGCTCTTTCCCCTTATAGGTGAGGACG
>CAIXSY010000116.1 GCA_903922175.1 uncultured delta proteobacterium
GTCGGCTGCGGCCGCAACTGATGCAGACAGCTGATAGCTGACTGCAGATCTCAGATAGCAGATTACAGGATGCTCGACTCTCTCTTCCGCGCGAATGCGCGGCTTGGTTCAACTACTCGCCCCCTTGTCAAGCTGTGCATATAGCCCTAACAAATGACCATTTTGAGAACCGATGACGCTGACGTCCTAGGTCTAACGCCGGACGTCTGACGTCGACGTTTTACGTCCGGCGTATGACGTTTGACGTCAGCGTTAGCCGATTAGGAGCGAGTAGTTATCTACGAATTAAGTCTCCAGAACCTCAAGCATCTGTCAACAGTGCCCGATACTAGATCTGGAGGGCAGTGACGGTCGATATTGGTTTTGAGGATTTATATTGGTTTTACAGTAGGTTATCTCAGGTTTTAGGTCCAAGTTCGGTTTTTTCACTGTCCCTCCACCTTCTTGCACAGCTGGTTTGACTTTAAAACCAGCATCTTATACTCTCACCTCCTAATATTCCCCATAGGAATTCGCCTCTTGAACCGGCTCTACACCGATGGCTCGGGATGGTAGCACGGAGGGTTCCTGTAGTGTTTTTTTCAGTGGTATTGGAGAGTCTATGGCTAAGAAGCTTTTTGTAAGTAATCTCGATTTCGAAATTAGCAATGATCTGCTGACCCAGCTCTTTACTGAGCTTGGTGGTGTCATAAGCGTTGTGATCGCTACCGATCGTGAGACTCGACGCTCAAAGGGCTTCGCCTTTGTCGAGATGGAGAAGGAAGAGGACGGCTTGAAGGCTATCGAGGGCCTCAATAACAAGATTATTAACGGGCGTCCTATTAAGGTTTGCGCCGATCGTGGAAAAACCGGTGTTCGCGACGGTGGAGACGCTGGAGGCGGAGACGGCCAGAGACGTATGGAGCCGTTGCCTTCGATTCAGCGTATGCAGATTTTTCGCAGAAAGAAGAAGCTTGATCCCTTTATGGCCGATCCGACTAAGTCCGTCGACTATAAGGATGTTGTAACGCTGTCGCGTTTCCTCAGTGAGCGTGGCAAGATTCTGTCGCGACGGTTGACGGGGCTGAGCGCATATAATCAGCGTAAGGTCTCAAAGGCCATCAAAAGAGCCCAAAATCTGGGTCTTTTGCCCTTCACAACGATATAGTTCCAGTACGTAATCAGTTATCTTGTAGCTTGATGAAGCTTTTTGGCTTCGTTGGATTCCGTGTATCCGCGGAGATGGGCTATACGAAAAATGTGTTGATCTGGCAGGAACATCCCATCATAGGGTATTTTCGCATTTTGATGCATCGGCTTTATTTAGGCACGAAACATTAAGAGTGCCCCTCTTTTAGTCGAAACTTCTGATGTCGGCAGCAATGAAGCTGTACCACGGAAAGTAGAATGGCCAAGGAGGCAGTTTAGCATGGCTATTAGTCCAATCGCCGCCCGGAATGCTTACGGCATCCCTAATTCAAATTCAGCCAATTCAGGCATTGATTCAACCAAGGCTAGCCTCAGAGCAGGATTACAAGAGCTGTCGGATCTGACGTACTCGCGTAAGGTCATTGTAAAGGCACAGGATCCAGCCACTCAGGTAGCCAACTCAGAAGCGGCAACCACAGGTTTTACACAAGCACAGAGCCCACAGAAGCTCGACGAGGCAAAAGTTAAATCGCTTCTTGCGGAGGGAGAGGGGGAAGATATTCCTCTCCCTTCGCGAGGAGAGGTTGAGGTGCTTGCGCGGCGCTATTTGAAAGTCACGAGTGCAGCAGCCTCGCCTGAAGTGACCGAGGATAAGGTCAAACAGCTTGCAGACTTTTATGGTGCAACGCCTGAACGCGTGGCACGTTTTGGCAGCTTGGTTGGGGAGCTCGAGAAAGGCCAAGATCCAGCAGCAGGCGTGCCATCAATGGCGGTGGCGTAGTTATTTTTTAAGCTCCCATGGCTTATCACCTGGAATCTGAAAAACCGTATGGCTGGCCTTTTGCACGGGCTCGACAGCAACGGCGTGACAGAGCTCATCGAGTACATGCTTGATACGTTTGCCGCTCGCCTCAACCAGCTCCGCTGCCTGTTTCTGCTCCTCAGAGGCGTTAGCACTGCTGCGCAGTAGGTAGGCGGCACCGAGTACGGCGCCGAGCGGATTGTTGATTTCATGGCGCAGAGTTGCCACCAAAGTCTTAACTGTTTCCGCGCGGTCGCGATCGGCCTTGGCTTTGTGCAGCTCGCGCTGGAGCTTGTTACGGTCGATTAGGCCGAGCACCAGGGGCTTGAATAGTGGCTCTGCTACCGCTTCTTTGCTAAGAAAAAAAGTGGCGCCAGCCTGCATCAAGGAACCGGGGACCTCCGGCGAGTTATCGGAGCTCACCGACAGGACGGCCATGCCCTCAAACCAGCCTTCACCGAGGAGATCGGCACCGTGTCCATCGGGGAGGTGCTGGTCCAGCACGACGAGATCGAACTCTACCTTGTCAGGTGCTCTCAAGAACTCCCGTGCATTGGTGAGTGTCTCAAAACTGCTCACCTCCATGTCGGAGATGAACAGCTTGAGTCGCCGTTCTAAAAGCTTTCGGAAGCTAGAATCATCGTCTATTATGAGGACATGTCGGCCCATAGTCCTAGGATAGTCGAAGTATGAAGGGGGCGGCAACCTGAGATTTGTATAACAGACGCAAAAAGTCTTGCCGCGGCTTGTCCCCCGTAGCCTCGACCGCAGCCCGTCTCGCCATAGCTTCGGCCGCTAGGCCAAGCGACGGCGGAAGGTCGAGCGAAGGGGGATGACGAATAGCTACGATAAGACTTCTTGCAGACGATATCGCTATTTTGCGAGAGCAAGAACGGCATTATATAGAGCCTGTCCGGAAACAGCGAAAGCGCGATAGGACGGGAGAAATAAGTGAAATAGTAGAGTAGTATACGTGGCCAATTTCGAGGTTAAGCCCGAAAGAGGCACGCTATAATAGCGCCGACTAGTGAATTTTGAGGCTA
>CAIXSY010000117.1 GCA_903922175.1 uncultured delta proteobacterium
AAGAGGGCAGCATGAACGCTCAAGCAGAGTCACCTACGCGCGGCGTTCTTCGGAGGGGGCTTTTAATTGCCCCCAAAGAAAACAAAGCCAGAGGTTACTTGTTGCTTAACTGATCCATCAATATTTCGGGGACAAGATCACTTCGGAGGTGCCCAATGAACCCATCTGCTGTTCCAAATCCAAATGCTCAGATACAAACGTTTGGCTCTAGTAATTGTTTTACGCGTTCTGACTTTGATGCGGTGTCCTCGTTAATCGATAAGATGCATAAGTGGCTTGGCTGCTATATTCTTCGAGATTCGGACGTAGCCCAGAGATGTGCTATCACTACGACAGCAGCTACTCAGATAATACTCCAATTAGGTTACACTAGTTTTCCTAATTATAAAGGTCAGTTCCATCTGAATAAAAATACAGATGGGACATACATAGACTTGCGTAAGCTCATCACAGAACAGAGGGCTGAGTACGGCTTGCCTCCCCTGGAGTCAAGCCGGCAAGAAAGCGCATCGGCGGAGCCTGCCCGGAGCTCGGCCTGTCAGATGAGCGAAGAAAAAGGTCATGCTAAACTGCCGGCGAATGATTTTAATTATCTCATCTGCGGCGAACCAGTGAATAATCCGCCTGTGCTCCCTAAGAAAGTGCACTTTCCTAAAAGAGATGACCATACGCGATAAAACATTCCTACCCTCGGTCTATGCCGTCCGCAAAAAGTCTTGGCGGACCCCCAAATAGCGGGGGCGCGGGACGAAAGCTGACCAGAAAAGATTCTTCCATATAGCCTTTGGGTCGGTCAGAGAGTGTCAGGCGATTCTGGACATTAGCCCTGAGCCGAGTGCTGATGCCGTAAAGTTAGCTGACGTTGTGGCAGCTAACGTCTATTGCCTCATCAGGAGTTTCCCCCTTCGCTCGACCTTCCGCCTTCGCTCGGCCTCGCGGCCGATGCTATGGCGAGACAGGCTGCGGTCGATGCTTCCTACTTCGCCTTGCCTCGCGGCAAGTGCTACGTAGGACAAGACGGGGGACAAGACGGCTAAGGCCGTGGGCTGTGGCCAAAAGCTGCAGCTGCATCAGATGCAGTCAGCAGAAATCTGGCAGATCTCTGAAATCAGATTACAGAAGGCTGGCTGAGGCCGCGCCTCGCCAGCAATTACTCACCTTCCATCCAACGTCGCCGCCAATTCCGCTACATTAACCACCAGCGCCCTCTGATCAACATACGGAGCCACCTTCGTATCGGCCTTGAGCAGCGTATGGAAAAGATACGTTTCAGAATCCCCCTGAGTAAGCTGCCGCACAAGCGAGTTGAGCGGCTCGAAATAACTCGCTTCCTGCAGCTCCTGCGGGCGAAACATACGCCGCTCGAAGATAAAGTAAGCGATACCCTCGGCCTGGAGCAGCTTCACAAATTCCTGCGCATCACGCGCATAGTGCGCGCGAAAGGTTACCTCCAAGCGCCGCTTCATCTCGACATTGTACAGCGCATAAAATGGATGCCAGGTTTCACTGGTGACAAAGCCCTTGCGCACGCCGTAGAGCTGAATCGGATCGAGAAAGGTCGGTTGTCCGGCAAAGAGCGCGGTCTCGGGCGTGTTGTCGCGGATCCAGTTGTATACCGGCCCACGAGTAAGATCGTTGTAGTTGAAATTTGCGGTGCCCTTGCCCGTCGAATTAAGCCCAGCGCCATGGCCGGCATAGACCATCAAAGCCACAAATCCTAAAGCACCGGCACCAAAATATGCCCTCAGAAAAGATGGCGACGAGGCCGTCGTCATGCGCCACAGCCCGATACTAAGCGACAAGATAAAAAATAGCCCCAACGGATAGGTAAGATAGCGATCGGGCACATAGAGAAGAAATGCCAGCGGACGAGAGACAAGATACACCCCCACCGACGAGCCCCCAAAGATGAGTAGCGGCAAGGGGATCACCTCCTCCCTGCGCCTATAGGCGGCGAAGAGACAGAGCAGAATAAGCAGCGTGGCAGCAGCAACCACAGCGCCTTTTAGCTTCTTCGGGACCTTCCAAAGCTTGCTTATAAATACTCGGAAAGAATTGCCAAGCAGATCCTCTGCCACCGTCGGGAAAGGCAAAAAGGAGAATCGTCCCCCTGCCTTTTGAAATTCAGGCATCGTCCGCGCCTCTGCCAGAAGCGCCACCTTACCGATGCTCGCCGGACGAGCGGTCACATAGAGGGTAAGTGCCCCAAGCAGCGGCGCGACGAGGATAAACAGGAGAAGTGGTTTTTTGAATTCAGCGCGGGTGCTACGGCGCACGCTTTGAACAAGAAGATACAAGCCGTAGGCGGCACAACCCAAAAATGATGCCGGAGGATTAAGCAGACAACCAAGCGCAAGCGTGATCATCACCGCCGGGTGATTTCGTTTCAGTACAAAGTAGAGATACGCGCTAAAGATTACCGGGGCCCAGCCGCGAGGTAGTCCGGCCGTCATGCGCTGCAAGAGCTGGCGCGAGTGCAGAAACCAGAGCAGCGCAAAGAAAGCCGGTGCCGCCGCATACCACCAGGAGCGTCCAGGCAGACGACAACAATACTGCACCGCTAGAAAAACAAACAACGAACTGGTACCAAGCTGAATCAGCATCAGCCAGTGCCCAGCCATAATCGGGCTATTCGTCAGATAGGTAAAGAGAGCTCCAAGCGCATAGTGCAGCGGCGCCAGATAACCGCGCATAGTCTCGTAGATGAGATCTCCAACAAATATTTTGGGATGGAGTAATGCATGAAACGGAAAGATCTGTTGGCAAGCGTCGTCCGTACTCCAACGTGAATCAAACCAGTACGAACCAATATCGCCTAAGAGCAGGTAGAGATACCCTGCACAGAGCACGAGACTCAAGACGCCGACAATCCGCTCGTGACGAAGCAGCGCCGTGGACGGCGCTGCTAAAGGTGTTTGTGTTTGGAACGGCTTGTCATCCATATCTGAACGTTAGCCTCTGCTTGAATGGAGCAACACACTATTTCTAGAACCGATGACGCTGACGTCCAAGGTCTAACGCCGGACGTCTAACGTCGACGTTTGACGTCCGGCGTTAGACGTCAGCGTTAGCCGATGAGTGGCGAGCAGTTACCATAAATTGTCAATTAACGACCTAATCGGCGGAATGATACTACTTTATAAAAGCAATGCAATCTGTCGACAACAGCGCTAGGACGTCAGAATGTTCCTCGCAAACCACTGATACTTCTACGATTTTATTTTAACGCGAAGGATGGAAGGAACGAAGGTAATGCATTGTAATCCTTCGTGACTTCGCCCCTTCGCGTTAAAAATAATTCTTGCGCCCTACAACAGCGCTAACCACTTAAGCTAATTACACTATTTTATCGGGTAGCACTTACGGGTAACCGTTCACAGGTCGTAACTACTTGATTGTCTGGCAGAATAATACAGTTACCCAGTTACGAACTTCGTGAATTTTTTAGGATACCTAAATTATAGACAATACAGCCAGCCTCCTCCCCTTCCGGCGTCATCCTATATAGCTGAGGAAACTCTGATTTCTATACCACAGGCCTTGTCAGTTAACTCTCGCAGCGTCCTGCTTAGTAAAGCTGTTTCCTAGGGCGTCGTGAGTTGAAAGCTAGAAACTTCGCAGAAGTTTCTAGCAGAAGCTTCTTTTTAGGGACGCACCATGTTCGGACGATTATTCGGCAAGAGCAAACCAAAGCCATCGACAGCTCAGGCCCCGGAGCTCAGCTTTTCGGTGGAATCCTCGATTATCCACATCGTCGGTGCCAATGCCCTCCCCCCCATGCCCGGAGCGGCGCAACGCGCGTTTCAGCTCTCGACAGACCCGAACGCCGAGGCCCATCAATTCATCGATGTAATTGAATCGGATGAAGCACTGGCGGCTCGCGTAGTCCGCATCGCCAACTCAGTCTACTTCGAGCGTGGCAAGAAAAGCTCGACCATCGAGGAAGCCGTCCTTGTGATCGGTATCGAAGAGCTACGCTCACTGCTCAATGCCTCGACACTCTCCGAAATCTTTCCTAGCCGCAATCCGTTACGGGCGCAGCTGTGGGCCAATGACATCGCCACGGCGATCATCGCCAAAGCGCTGGCCGCAAGACTTGCGCCGCAGCACAAAGACAACGCCTTTCTGGGCGGACTGATGCACGATGTGGGCAAACTCCTTCTCGTCCAGCGCGCACCCGACATGTACGTCAAGGTGATCAAGCTGGTGGAAGAACAGGGGATAAGCTTCGCCGAAGCCGAGGCTCAGGTCTTCGTCTTTGATCACTGCGAAGTGGGACAGCTCATCGGTATGCGCTGGTCATTTAGTGAGGAGCTGACTGACATCATCCGCCTGCACCACAGCCCACTGGCTGAAGCTGCACTCGACAGCGCTGGCCCCCCATCGCTGTCGACGATCGTGCAATGCGCCGACATCATCGCCCACGCTCTGGGGCTCGGCCACTCCAAAGGCATGAACCGCTTTCGCCGAGCCAACGAAGAGAAGCTACCTGAGGTTTGGAGCGCCCTGCGTATGTCGGCTGATAAACAGCGCGAATCGCTCTCCGAATTTGAGCGCACCTACTCCAACGAGTACGACCTCTATGTGGGGAATGCACACTAATGCTCATTTCAGCGCTGCATAGACTCTTGGAGACCAGGCGAACGCTAGGCTTGGCGCTCATAATTTCTGTGCTGGGGCTCATGCTGAGCATCCTAATATTCCCGGCTTGCCTCGTGCTGCAGCTTGCCTGGGGGGTGCTCTTCGGCATTACCGTTGGACTAGGTGCCGCGCGCCACGTTTTAATCGACAACTTCCCTGACGCTCCGCCACAGCGCATCGTCTCACACATCAAAGAGGAGCGCGAAAGCGCACATTCAGCTCTTCAGCAGTACCAAAGCCTAGTCAAGAATCTCGCCGCCGCCGTCGTTATCCGCAATCCGAGCGGCACGATCATCTACTGTAGCCCCTACACAGAGGTACTAACAGGGTACGCCGTCACGGAGATTGAGAATAAACCTGAGGATTTCTTCCTCAGCATCGTACATGAGGAAGACCGCGAGAGGTTTGTCCACGCCCTGCAGGTCAACGCCGTCGGCGAGCCCTTTCAGTTTCGCACCCGGCACTACCACAAAAGCGGTATTGAAATGTGGTACGAAACGCGCACGGTTCCGGTGCATTCGAGCGATGGCAGCCTGCTCTTCTCACTGGCAGTAACGATCGACGTCACCGCCGCCGTTCGCGCCCAAAAGCAGGTCGAGGAGCGCAACAAAGACCTTCAAGACTTCACCTACATGATCTCGCACGATCTCAAAGCTCCGATCTTTACCCTTAAGGGAATGGTCGGCGTCCTGCATGAGGACCTCGGCGCCTCGCTTCCTCCCGACGCTGTGGAGACTCTGCAACACATCGAGCGCGCCACGCAGCGCTTGGAGCAGCTCGTCAACAGTATCCTTGAATATTCACGCGTCAGCGTCCAAGAAGCAAAAAGCGAGAGCGTCGATCTGAATGCCATTTTCAGCGATGTTCTCAACGATTACGCCGTGCAGAGCACAGCGGCACAGGCCCAGATCCGTGTCGCCCCGGGGCTTCCTACCGTGCAAGGTGAGCGGATAAAAATGTATCAGATCTTTAGCAACCTCGTCGGCAATGCCCTCAAGTACCGCGACCCCTCCCGACCGCTCCTAATCGAGATCAGTGAGAAGCCGTGCCGCTTCTCGCGCTCAGCCATTATCTCCGTGAAGGATAACGGCACAGGCATCCCCAGCGAAAAGCTGCCCGCACTTTTCCGTCCCTTCCAACGCGGCGCCACCCACGTCGAAGGGCTCGGTATCGGCCTCGCCTGCGTCAAAAAGCTCACCGAGAAGCTCGGCGGCAAGGTCGAAGCCCACAGCGAAGCCGGTAATGGCACAGAATTTCTTATTACGTTGCGCCGCGCCACAGGCTCGGCGACAATAGGCGCATGAGTGCCTCTCAACCGCTCAACATACTCGTCGTCGATGATGAACCAGCACACCTCATGCTCAGCGTGCGGGCGCTGCGAAAACTCCCCTTCCCTGTGGCGGTCTTGCAAGCCGCCGACCGCGCACACGCCGAAGATCTGCTGCGCCAAGAACACCAGATTGCACTTTTTGTAATCGATCTTAATCTGGCGGGCGAATCTGGAATTCTCGTTATTCAAGCACTTAAAGCCATGCGCGAATACGCCAGCACCCCCGTGATCATCATCTCCACGTCGAAACTGGAGCAGGACTTACAACAGAGTCAGGCTGCCGGGGCTGACCTTTTCCTCAACAAGAGCAGCGACCCGAGTCGCTTCCAGGATGAGCTGCGCGAGGCGGCGATCTCGTTGCTAAGTCGCTATGCTTCGCATAGCTCCTAACCGCCACACTGCGCTCGTGGGTCTTAGCCGCCCAATGAATCACCCGCTTTAATCGAAGGCTTCTGCTTGGACACTCTTAGACTGAGCTCGGCTAAAGCTTCGATCAACTCCGCGCGCTCACGTTGCTTGTGAGCCTGAAAGCATCATAACTATTCCTGCAAAGAAGAACAGCTCATCTATTCGACCTGCTGAAGTAAAAAACGCAGCAAATCCGATAATTGAAAAAATTGTGCCACAAATAAACAACGAAGTGCCGCTAAGGCGAAGATTGTAGACTTGCTCATACGCCACAGACGGTTGGTCAAGCAGTGACTGAAGTCGCATCTTATGTTGAAATATCGTACCTAGTCAGCGCCATTGGAAGATGCGCAATAATCGCCATGTTTCACACGGAGATCCACCGAGATCTCACGGAGTTACACGGAGGGGATAGTGCTGGGTCCCACCACGCAGCCTCCTGTGGAACTCCGTGAGACCTC
>CAIXSY010000118.1 GCA_903922175.1 uncultured delta proteobacterium
ATATGGTGGTAAGCACTTTGGCTCAATGTGATGCCAGTTGAGAGAAGCAGCACAGTGAGTCTCTCCAACCTTCGATGGATCTAACACGAGAGGGACGTTCTCTGTACTGAACTTTTCTTTGGAGATCTTACGTGGCCGACCGCTACGTTTCTTAATAGCGACTCCGTCGATGCCGCATCTTGTATAATTGAGAGCCCAGCGATCAATAGTACGAACAGAACGCCCAGCCGTAAACGCCACGTCTTCTTTTTCATATCCTGCAAGTAGCAACTCAATCGCTTGAAAGCGAACGAAGCCCTCTGTGGTTGGCGCGCACTGCTTGGCTATCCGAAGTTCTTCGGGTGTTGCGTTCTCTGATGCAGACAAGTTCACGCTGAATTTTATTACATGAAATCAACAAGTTAGGTACACCCTATTTTTCCTTATGCTAGGCTGCTTCCGTGAGTATTTGACCTGCTTGCTTGTCGGTACACTGTTGGAGCGAAAGGTTCTCGCACCGAAGGTGGGCTAGGAGCGCGCGCGAGCGCGCTCCTACGTCCGCTGAAAGTTTCTAAAATATCCGAACCAAGAAACCAAGACCAGCAGCGCAAAGAGCAGCGACGAGAGCACAAAGCAGGCATGGTAATTTAAGGAGCTCGAGACTGCGCCGAAGAGAAGATCAATAGCGAGACAAACGAGCGCACCGAGGAACGCGGGGATAGAGGTCAGCGTGGCCCGCGTTGATTCAGAGAGAAGTGCCTGCATCAGCACCGCATACAGCCCATTGATCGGACCGAAGCAGCAGAAGAAGGAAAACAGGTAGTAGTTAAAGAGGAATTTGGGCATGGTAGACTGAACTCTTTTCTCACCTCACGACTTCGGGACCACTACCCTCAAACGCTTATCGTCCTCCCCGCGACTCCCAGGCTATCTGAGGCTTTCGTTCTTCAAGGGCACAGTCTCTCAGGTACAGATTTATTAGCTTCTGATATGGAATCTCCGTCGCCGCTGCTATGCGCTTAAAATACTCGATAGTATCAGCGTCAAGGCGGATAGTGATCTGGCGCTTAAGCTTAGCCGGATACGGATTGCGTCGTGCGTTTGAGAAATCGTATTCCTTCCTCATCGAACCCTCCAGTAATCTTGCTGCTCTCGCTTTGTCGCTTTACGAGCAGAAATTATTCTAACAATCTCGCCATTTTCGCGATAACAATGACAGACGACTATAACATTCGAATAACTGCTCCTTCCCAAGAGGATAAAACGCTCCTCACTACGAGAATGATCCGGATCGTCCTGCAAAAGGCCATCCTCATCCAGGAACACCGTCTTTGCCTCGTCAAAAGAGACTCTATGCTTGTGAAGATTGCCAGCGGCCTTTTCAACATCCCAGACGAAACGAATATTGCTCACATAATTATTGTATAATTACAGCTCTATGCAGTCAAGAGTTATTAAAAAGCCGATCGGACATTTTTTTGTAACTAGAGCCTGTCCGGAAAGACCCCTATTTCCGAAGGTCTACTTTTCTTGAGGATAAAAACAGGTAAGAAATTAATAAAATCACCCGCAGCGGAATCCGTCGCGGTCAGTTTTCCAAGTGAATTGATACAGCGACAGCTTCAAATCCGTAATTCTTAACATGCGCTGAGCCTGGGAAACGCGCTCCAAATGAAGCCACAAGGCGCGCAGAGATATTTTGATCAAAAAGAAGTTTCACGCAGCACGAATCACAAGCTTACGTTCACGATCAGCAGCGAAGGCAAGGCAAGCGCGAATATCCTCATCAGTTATTTCAGGGAAATCAACCTGGATTTCTGCAGGTGTCATGCCGCTCGCCAGATAGTCAAGAACATCATAAACAGTGATCCTCATTCCGCGGATACAGGGCTTTCCTGATCGGATGGTAGGATCAATAGTTATAATGTTTTCGAAATTCACAGCTACCATTCTATGAAACTTGAACAGATGCTGTCAATGACTTCTTGGTAAGAGCAGACTCACCTGCCCAGGAATATCCCACTGAACGCTCCCTTCTACGGGCGCACGCGACCAGAATTTAGTCACAAACTTTACTCTTTTCTCATCTCAGCAGACTTCTAAAAAAACCAGGTGCGCCCGTCAGGGCGCACCTAAAAAAGGAGCGGCGCCGGTTTCCCGGCGCCGCTCAACAATTACCTCAGAACTGAGTTACCTCAGAGGCCAAGGCAATCTCGCTTAGCGCAGTACGGCCTCTTTCAAGGCTTTGGCTGCGGTGAAACGAATTCTCTTCTTGGCCGGGATCTGAATCTCAGCGCCAGTTGCCGGGTTACGGCCGAGTCTGGCTTTGGACTCACGAACGTACATCTTGCCAAGTCCGAAGAGAGGAATCTTGTAGCCCCTCTTCAAGCAATCGGTGATGAAGCACTTCACATCTTCGGCAACTTCCTTGGCCTGTGAACGCTTGGTCAATCCGCAGAAACCACGGATGTTCTCAACGAACTCAGAGAAGGTGTAGCTCAACGAATTCGTATTGCGGGGCTTCGTCGCCGTACGAACTTTTTCTGCGGTTACAATCGCCGCAACTTTCTTCGGGGCGGCTTTTTGAGCGGCCTTCGGTGCGGATTTTGGGGCAGCCTTCTTGGCAACGATCTTCTTTTTTGGCGCAGTCTTCTTAGCCATACAAGTTCCTTATCTAAAAATTACACGTTTATGCCTCAACACATTATTCAGCGACTACTCTATAGAGCTCTCCGTTGCCTTTCCGTGGCCTTTTAAAAATGGGCTTTTACGGGCGAAAAACGGGAATTCTGCAGTCGCCTTGGCGTTGTTGCAGGGCAATCATAGGGTTAAAGGTTTCAATTAATCAATAAAAAAAATGAATTTGAATGCACATTTTTTTGATATCGAAATGTGTTCTTGCCGCATAAAATGCCCGAAAATGCACGTTTTCGAGTGTGGCGCAAGAGCGCAAATTCAGACACAATAGGGCCATGCTCGAAACTCAACATTTTCAGAAGTGTGCGTATATACTGCTCAATTTGCTGTTTTTGGGGCTGTTTTCGCTGATCCCAGGAAACTGCCTGGCCGAACAGTCGACGTTTTCGAGTGCGCCTTATGCCTTCTCACTGCGCTATCCCAACGATGAATTCGAGCGGATCGAAGCCAAATCCCCTGGTCTCGGGCTGGCTTTACGCTCCCGCAACCCCGCTCCCACAGGAGCATTCTTCCCCACGATGACTGTAACCATTGAGCCGAAGCTGCTCCAGAACCCGCGGGACCTCACCAAACATGAGGGTGACGTTGTCTCTAGTTATCACAAAATTGGCATCCCCTCGGCAAACGTCAGGGAATCGCGCACGATCAGCACCCAGCCGGGCCTTTCCGTGCACATCTTGCTCGACTACCTCCAAGACGAGACAAGCTTTGCCTCTTCAGTGACACTGATTCCGGCCCAAGAGTTCACCTACGTGCTCACCTTTATCGATTATAAGAGTAGTTACACCGAACATCTTGCCCTCGAAAAGCAGATCGTTGAGAGTTTCGAAACGAAGGAGGCTCGCCCACTCCCGACTAAAATTCTTAACTTTGAGCGTGATCGCCAGATAGTACTGCTCTGCCTACTCCTTGTACTAGGGGCAGTTGCCGGAGGGGTCGTTTACGCATGGAAGCATTACAGAGCAAGCGGTTCCCATACAACGCACGGATAATCATCTAGCGAGGCTACGCCTCAGACCAAGGCTCCATTGCTAACTTAAACTTCGCCGTAGACTTGGCCTTGAACTTCTGCTTGGCCGTGGCCTTTCCTTCTTTGACCTGAGCATGCCTATCAGTCGAATTCCAAGAATATGGTGAATGGGCCATGGCCATGGCCAAGGCCATGCGGGAGTTCAAGGCCAAGTTCAAGTGTAAAATGCAACTCATCTAGTACACGTTTCAAGGGTCAAGGGGGCTAGTGCACCTTCGAGAATATGCGGTTTAATATATAGCGCACACTCTCAAATGATCCTGAAAAGTGCCCGGTCTTTGCCAACTCAGATCCAAGATCCTTCAAGCACTGATCGATCTTCTCCTGCATTCGAGTAAGTGCTGCCCTTCCCTCCTCAAGCGAGTGCTCTGAAAAATAGGTGTGCTTTTTATTACGAGAATCACTGCTCTGCGGTCTACCACGATCTTGATCAGTGCCGAACCGATCGATGAAATCATCAACGATCTGAAAACTTACACCGATAAATAAACCCAATTCCTCGCACATCGTCGTTGCTTTATCGTTCAGGTCCGCACTTACAGCAGCAAAACGGCTGGCAGTTTTGAAAAGCGCACCAGTTTTGAGTTGATGAATTAGTCCCAAATCCCCACGCTTGTCGTCTGGCAAAATGTCGAGAGCTTGCCCATTACACAGATCGGTGAACGCCGCACTCAGGGACTTAACAAGGTCAAGCCTTTCGCGCGCCGTAAAGGATGATGTTGAGATAATATAGAGCGCCTGCGGGACCATGAAATCCCCTGCCAGAAGTGCCATCCCAGCACTAAAAGCCTTATGACAGGAGGGGCGACCACGACGGACATCGTCATTATCCAGCTCTGGGAGATCGTCATGAATTAGAGAGGCACAGTGGGCGAACTCTAACGCACATGTAACCGGTAGAAGCTTATCGGTGTCACCCCCAATATCACGACTGAGACACAGGGAAAATAAAGGACGAATTCGCTTACCTGCAGGAAACAAAGCGTACGAGATCACGCTTTTAAGAGCATCAACACACTTCATTCGCTCAACGACACTCTGAAGTGCCGCCTCGAAGCTAGCTATAACATGCTGTTCAAAATCTTGTATATTCAATGTATTAGACACTAACATATTATATATACTGTACTTTTTAAACAATTGCTGCGTAATCCTATCAGAATTCATTCAGCTAATCATTAGCCACGCTCACTTTTCCTTTTCCACAAACGCCGTTGTTCTAGCAATAACAGACTGCGAACCTCGCCCATTAGGTAGATCGAGCCACACACAAGAATAGTTCCAGGCTCAGAGCATCGCACCCTATCAGCAATGAAACTTGCATAATCAGCCCCGTAGTCCGTAGCGCTTACCCCGATACTCGATAGAAAAGTACACATCTCACCAGTTGCTACAGCTTGCCCACAACGAGGCGCAAGCAGGTTCCAGCGCCGAACTAGCGGGGCTATGATTGCGATCATGTCCTGCCACTGCTTTGTACGAATTGCTCCAAAGCATATCTCAAGAGGCGCAATCCCTCTCTCACTCATGAACCTACACAGCTCCATAATGCCAGCAGGGTTATGGGCAGCATCGAACAATACGCTTCTACCAGAAGTACTTTGTACAAACTCGAGTCGGCCAGGCCAAAACACAGCCTCCACTCCATTCTGGCAGGCTTCAGTGCTCACACCGACCTCTAAGCATGTGGCTATCGCCACAGCCATATTATGTCTCTGATAGCCACCATTTAAAGAAGGCTTAAAGCTTACCTTCCTCCCCTTTTTATCCCGATACACGACAACGTTATCAACGGCACAAAACTCGAAATCTCTCCCATACACAAACGTGGCGCTGCCAACAGACTCAGCGAAATCGATGACAACTTTGAGGGCCTCAGGCGGCAGGTCGCCGACAATACATGGGCATCCAGGCTTAATGATACCTGCCTTCTCGTAGGCGATCTTTTCGAGTGTTAGACCAAGAATGTCCTCGTGATCGTGTGCTATGCTGACAATGACCGAGGCCGCCGGTCTCGATATAACATTCGTAGCATCAAGCCTGCCCCCAAGACCGACCTCCGCCACAAACCAGTCCAAACTAGAGTCAGCAGAGATCATGAATGCGATTGTGGTTATGGCCTCGAAGAATGACAACCTCTCCCCTAGCCTACTGCACTCAGACATAAGCCGGATGGCGTATTCACTCAGTCGGCCATCCTCAACAGGAAATCCATCAATACAGATACGCTCATTCAACGATCTCAAGTGTGGAGAGGTAGTAAGGCCGACACGGTATCCGCTCTGCCCAAGAATTGAAGCTATGGCGACGCTCACAGACCCCTTCCCGTTTGTGCCGGCAACATGAACACAAGGAAGTGACGTCTGAGGGTCACCTAGGGCCGCAAGAACAGTGCTTATACGTTTAAGGTCAAAGCCACCCCGCCCCTTCCACTGATCGAGCGAGCTAAGATAAGTTATTCCGTCTCTTGGTGGCATATACGACGCACCGATAGCGTCACTACTAGTGTCCCACCGTGGGACAAATTAATTAATTCACTATTATTGTGAGATTTCGCTAGTTGGCACGCACTACTGGCACATGTACCACCGTGGGACACTATGCCGCCTCGCTATTCTCCGAGACTAGCTTCCTAAATATTACCTGCAAGTCTGAGCCTGAATAGAACTCAATAATCAGTCGGCCAGACTCATGCTCTGGCGTACTCTTAACCATGCGTACCTTTAGTCCAAGGGCGCGCTGAATTTCATCAGTAATTCTCTGATCCTCAGGGCCGAGCGTCCGGATCGACGTAGGCTCATCCTTTTGAGATGTTTTTTCTATATCCTTCTCTAGCTGGCGTCTGGTAAGCACATCCAAGTCTTTAAGATAGCTTGCACGGATCTCTTCGTCCTCTATTTTAGAGAGTAGGAGGACCTTTGACTCAGCCGCACCCTCACGTAGGGCATTTAGCAGATCATCAGGGAGCTCAAGAATTTCAAGGCTTCTCTGGACCATACTCTTTGAGACGCCAAGCTTCTCAGCAACATCGCGCACACTAAGAGTATAAGTCTCCTTAAGTGCACCGATAGCATGGGCCCGTTCGAGCGAGGTCAGGTCGGCGCGCTGAAGATTCTCTACTAGCTGCATCGCCAACGTCCTCTCACCAGAAGTGTCATCTGCTTGGTCAATAAGTGCAGGAATGGACGTTAATCCAGCCTTATGGGCAGCCCGCATGCGCCGCTCACCAGCAATAAGGCTATATCGGCCAGCCGTCTTGGCAGGCCTCACGAGAATTGGGGCCATTACGCCATATGTTCTAATTGACTCAGTAAGCTCACTAAGCCGATCCTCGTCAAAATTCACGCGCGGCTGATTTGGATCGCGATCTATTAGTGCTAGTGCGATTTCGCGATAGGGGATTCCGAAACGCTCACGCTCATCAAATTTTGGTCCAGAGAGTAGGGGATTATTGGAAAGGATAAGTTTTTTCTGTGTCATTTAAGCACCTCATCAGCCAAGGAAGCATAATCTTCAGCACCAGTCGACTTTGGTGCATATTCAAAAATGGACTGACCATTAGCTGGAGCTTCAGCTAAGGCCACATTAGTGCGAATAATTGTGTTAAACACAAGGTCGCCGAAATAAGTACGAATTGTATCTGCCACAGCCCGTGCCAGGCGCTTCCTACTATCGTGAAGGCAGATAAGGACACCACCCACAATCAACGTTGGATTATAAATGCCACGCACCTGGTCGATAGTATCGAGTAACTGTCGAACTCCGTGCAAAGCAAGATACTCACTCTGGACCGGGATAATAACCCTTTCTACGGCAGCAAGCGCATTCAATGAAAGAAGTCCAAGGGCAGGGGGGCAGTCAATCACAACAACATCATACTGATCGCGAACTGGCAGCAGTGCTCTCTTAAGTATCAGCTCTCTCCCAACAACACCTCCAAGCTCAAGATCCGCAGCACTTAGAAAAAGACTTGATGGGACGACATCCAGGTTATCAGATCGATGGATGATAACGTCCTTAACTGTCTTACTTCCCTTAAGGACATCGTAGATCGTAAACGGTGGAACTGTCGGCGCCTCTCCAGGATTCTCGGGATCCTCCTTTGCACCAAGACCAAGATGTGTTGATAGATTGCTCTGAGCATCCATGTCGACAAGAAGGACCTTTCTGCCCTTTGCCGCAATAGCAGCTCCTAGATTGACAGAGGTTGTTGTTTTTCCAACTCCGCCTTTTTGGTTTACTACACTAATAACTAATCCCACGTATGCACTCCAGAAAATTAGCGTGATTTGATATAAGGCAGAACCAACTAAATTATTCTAATCAGAGGAAAAGAATTAATTCTTAGGATCTCTTGCCTAAGATCTCTCAGATTTACTCGAACAAATCTACTTAAAAATCAAAAATACGACCGTCCCACAGTGGGACAGTCAATAAAAACATCTCCAAACAGCGTTATCTATTAAGCGGGGTGTCTTCTACGCTCTCGTGCTCTGACATAAGAGCGCGAGCCAAGAAAAGCTAAAAAAGAGATACTTGCACTGCCTGCAGTTATTTCGAATCACGACCAGTAGCACATCACTCCGCTGCTGTCTGTACCACCAAACGGCGATCGATCTCAACTATTAAAGGCCCTCCAGCTCCTGTGTATTCGTGATCCGGAGTAAGCCTTTCCCCAAATCACGATGGGCACTCGTGCTCACATATAAGGATCTACCCGCTTCGAGATAATTTTTCACGTGCCTCAGGATAAGCGAACACGTGTATCCACATCAGTGCTATCGTGAATCGGGATCTAATTTGTCGTGTTTGGAAATAAATTTCATTACTTAACTTGCTCTTCTTCTTGATAATTTTCTCCGCCTACTTTACACCTGTTAACTAGATACTTATTGTTTAACTAACTAAAAGTAAGTAACGTCTTTGTGATTTCTTTTATTGTTTATCTGTTGAATTAAACAAATCACGATTGTCTGACATGCAACTATTATTTCATCTGAAACTGTTTCATATGAGGATGAGGTGAGACCTTTAATAAATATGCGACTCATGCTGTGACCACAGAACAAATTCCAATACTAGACCTTCCTTTCAACGGATGCTCGCCGAAGAGAATCTCTCGCGATGAGATGAACTTGGCCGAGTTTCCGCTGACGGTTCTTTCTACTCGCTGCGCGTCTCCAGGGAAAGAGGGAGTAGTAAAGACACTTGAATTTAGTGATCAGATCCGTCGCAAAAATGGTGATATTGTAAACCGGCAATGGATTATCACAGGAGCTGATAAGTTCGGATTGCCAACTTCATCAGATGACGAAGTCATGCTTGGCCTGCTTAAACTCACCGTTGATGGAGGGTTCAAAGATCACAAAGTATATTTTTCAAGGTATGAGCTGCTAAAAATCCTCAAATGGACAACGGAAGGACGAAGTTACCAACGTTTACAGCGTGCACTTGACCGCTTAAGCGGAGTTCGCATCAAGGCGACAAATGCTTTCTACGACAACGAGACCAAGACCCATAGTACGCGTAACTTTGGGCTTGTCGACGCCTATGAGATAAACGATGGACGAGGCCTTGGTCCGAAGCCAAGCTTTTTTGTCTGGAGTGATGCGTTATTTAAATCCTTTACCGCTGGGTTTATAAAAAAGTTTGACCTCGACTTCTATCTTGATTTGCAAAGCGCAGTATCTCGGCGTCTCTACCGCTACCTTGACAAGCATTTTTGGTATCGCTCTCGTGTTCAGATCAATCTTTTCACGCTGGCGCATGAGAAGATCGGTATTTCACGAAATTATCAGTATGCAAGCTCACTGCGACAGCAGCTTGACCCGGCGATTGATGAGCTTCAAGAGCAGGGTTTTTTGTCAAAATATGAATATGTAGGGAAGGGGAAGGAGACTGAAGTTGTCCTTTACGCATCGAGCAAGGTTCCGCGAGTCAGTACGCAGGCCCAAGAGACCAAACATCTAACCAGCGGGGAGCAAGAAATCGCGCCTCGTCCAGAAGCCGATCTCTATCACCGTGTTCACGGGTTGCTCGTTGACAGAGGATTAAAGGCTTCGCAGGTGATGCGACTTTTGGCGGGGAAAGCAGAGAACGTCATCGCCCGCATTCGTGATATAATCGAATATTTTGACAAGCTACATGCGAGCGGCAGCAGGCTGGTGAGTCGCAGTCCGGTGGGATTCCTCTATCGTGCGGTAGAGAATCCTGAACAGTTTGTCCTGCCCGGTGAGGATAAGCGCAGTCCGACGCAGACGGCGCTCGCGCTTGGGGGGGGCGGTCAGGCCCCGTTGCGAGCTGTGGTTGAACGCGAAGAGCAGGAGGAACGCTCTCTCGAGTCCGAGTATCTGGTTGCTCGACGTGTCGAGATACGACGTATGCGTGAGTCGCTTGAGCCAGAAGCACTGCAAAAAATAACCAAAGAGGTCGAAGGTGCCTTGATCAAACTAAAGGGGGTGCTCTCTGATAGTCGTCTCAAGGAGGTCGCTGAGCACGGTGTTGATGAGAAGGTGGCCAAGCTTTTTGCCGTGCCTGAGTTTGAGGAATGGATTAAGGCAAAGAGGCGCCGGGGTGGCCCGAAACTGACTCTTAGGTAGTGCCTGTCCTGAAACTCAGTCCTTTGGGACGGGAAGTAGGTGGGGTGATGTTCGCTATTCGTTTTGCGGCAGTGGTTCTGAATTGTCAAAAAATGCTTTTGCAGCTTTTTGCACAAGGCGAATAAATTGGTTCGCCTGCGAGGATCTCACGAAAAAACCACCGGTCTCACTGGTCATTCTTCTATAACCGGTTAGGTTCTGGCCGTCGTCAAGAACGGCTACGGAGAGAGTTACTCCGCTGGCCTTGAAGTGGTGGGCCAATGCATCGCCAAGGTGCTGTGGATCGTTGGTATCGCCGTCCGTAAACATAATAATATCCTTGCAGCCAGGGGAGAACGCTTTGAGCAGATAGCCTGCTTCATTGAGCGCGGTAATGAGCACGGTGGATCCATCTGCCGCCAGATGCTTAAGCTTCGATACGGCCAATTTCTTCTGTGAGTCCTCTAACGCACTCATGCGGGTTAGTTTCCAAAAGTTGTTATCGAAGGCGTGCAGTGCAAAATAAAATTCGCCCGGCGGGGACATGATGAAGTCCTTCCCTGCTTCCTTAAATGCCCATAGACGATTAGCCCTAACAGTGCTTATTGACTTATCAATGAGTAGAACGACGCCTCGTTCCCCGCTACATGCAGCGGCACGGCTGTACCATACTTTCGGCAACTCGGAAGCTTTTGGCCTAGAGTCGAGGCTGCAGCTCATGAGAGGCAGCATTGCAAGCATAAGGCAGCGAAGAGAATTGCGCACATGTAGGGCGGTAAGCATGGGACGGATTATCAACTGATGCTAAGGCCCAGTCAACAAATAACCTGGTCAATTCCCCTTAGATTTATGCTTAAACGTAAAAGTTGAGGTCGAAGCGGGCATGGCTACGTCTAAGCGGTAGTTCAAGGCTAAGGCCGTGGGCAGCGGCCGAAAGCTGCAGCTGCATCAGATGCAGTCAGCAGAAAGCTGACTGCAGATCGCTCCCGTCTCGGCTCTCGCCGAGCCGAGGTCTGGAGGTTGGTGAAACACCTTGTGGCGAGAGACGGAGAGAGCAGATTACAGATCAACGCTCGTCGGTCTGAGGCAGAGCCTCGCTAGAGTTCAATCCTTTGTACCTCATTGGTCTTCGTATCATAGATTGCAAATGTCGAGTGGCCGCTGAGGCCTCCATAGATCTCACCAGGATTGATAAGCAATGTTTTTCCGATAGTGGTGACCTCGTAGGTGTGGTTATGTCCAAAACATACGACATCGAATCCTGAGCCCTTAGCAAGCCCACGGGCGATGTTGTCATAGTGGTTGATGGCGATGAGCCTTTCGTCCAGGCTGAGCTCAGCATACTCGCCGTGAAGCTGTAGGTGGGGGAACTTGCCAGCATTTGAGGCGAGCCGAAAGCGATCTCCGTCATTATTGCCAAAAACAATGTGGACGGGATGAGTTAATCCGGTACCGAGTTTCCGGATGACAAAAGGAGAGCAGAGGTCCCCACAGCATAGAGTCAGATCCGCTTTGGCGCAAAGCGGTAAAGCCAGACTAAGCTTCTCAATGTTATCGTGAATATCGGAGATGATTGAGATCTTCATAGGAACCTACGCTGTGTAAGTGCTCATCAAGTGTGGGTAACTCTTTACCCTAGTCTTAGTTTTGGTCCTGGCCGTAATCCCTGGTCGTGGTCCTTATCGACCAAGACCATGGAAAAGACCAAGAAACTAGACCAGGACCAGAGCCATAACCAAGACTGTAGTACCCGGGGTTATTGACCAGTTACGTTATCAGTTATATATTTGGAATAAAAGACATTTTGAAGCTATGAAGGGATGATCGCGTTACAGAGTGAGGCACATCAGTAAGCGCTCGATTCTAACGTTCTTGGTCACGATAGACGATACTCTCCGTGCAGCCAAATAGGTGGAGGGGGACTATGCCATCTTCGATAACCAATTTACTTACAACCATTGCTATTGCCAGCGGCATCCTTTTTGCCGTTGGCTCGATTGGCCATGCCCTCAATCTGTGTAATCCGGAGTGGAGCGAGTTCGGTGTTAGTGGTACAGAAATTAGAAACATTATTTCTAATTTTCCACAACGAACTTGCGGTCCGATGCTTCGGCCAGCCTGTCAAGAAATGAGCAAAACGGCACTTTGGTTCATTGGCCTGGACAAGGAAACCTGCCGTAAATAACTCACCAATACCGCAACCGTTCACGCCCCCTGTCGAAGTGCGCCCACTTGTCATCCCGAGGAGTTCTCCCCTTTTTCTTACAACTCTTCTCCATCGTTGCTGTCACCCACAAAAGGGGAGAACGACTTTAATGGACTTTTTCCCCTGTCTCTGGTCTTATTCCGAGCATGGCTTATCTGCTTGGTCTAGACATAGGAAGTTCTTCAATTAAAGTCGCCATTCTTGATTCAGAGTCTGGTGCGGTGCTGGCCACTGCGACCTCTCCGCAGACTGAACTCCCCATAGAGGCTGACTTCCCAGGGTGGGCCGAGCAGGATCCAAACAGCTGGTGGGAGCATGTCCAAAAAGCCTGCGTGTTCCTCAGTCGAACCCACAAGCGTGAGCTTGGCGATGTGTCGGCGATCGGTATTTCATATCAGATGCACGGTTTGGTCCTCGTTGATGAAGCGCGTCAGGCATTGCGGCCGGCAATTCTCTGGTGTGATAGCCGCGCAGTTGAAATTGGAATTCGTGCTTTGGAAGAGATCGGTGCCAAGAGGTGTTTTGAACACCTGCTTAACTCACCGGGTAATTTTACGGCGAGTAAGTTGCGCTGGGTGCTTGATAATGAGCCCGACATCTTTGAGCGGGCGCACAAGGCGATCTTGCCTGGTGATTATATCGCCATGCGTCTCACCAATGAAATCTGTACAACGGTCTCGGGGTTGTCAGAGGGGATACTTTGGGATTTTAAGAAAGACGCTCGTGCTGATTTCCTGCTCGACTACTACGCTATCCCACATGAGCTTCTGGCTGGTGTTGTGCCAACCTTTGGTACTCAGGGCAAGGTGACACGTGAGGCCGCACTTGCGCTTGGGATAAAGCAGGGAACACCCGTTACCTACCGTGCCGGAGATCAATCGAATAACGCATTTGCGCTTAAGGTCCTCGAACCGGGTGAGGCGGCGACGACAGCCGGCACCTCGGGCGTGATCTACGGGGTGAGTGATCACGTCATCGCCGACAGAGCCTCCCGCGTGAACACTTTTCTCCATGTTAATCATGCGCCACAAAAGCCACGTTATGGCTCGTTGCTGTGCTGCAACGGCACGGGGATACTTAACAGCTGGCTCAAGCGTGAGATCGCCAATGGGACCCCCTATGATGAGATTAATGGCGCGGCCCAGTATGCTGAAGCTGGGTGCCGCGGGTTGTTCCTGCTCCCGTATGGAAATGGTGCCGAGCGCTCGCTTGAAAATAAGGATCTCGGCGCGTCGTTGCATGGACTTAATTTCAATATTCATACCAAGCGTCACGTATTCCGAGCTGCGCAAGAGGGGATTGTCTTCTCTCTCCACTACGGGTTGGAGATTATGCGAGCGATGGGACTGGATATCCGCAGCGTGCGTGCTGCTCGCGCCAACCTCTTTTTAAGCCCGCTCTTTGGCGAAGTTTTTGCAGCCGTCACGGGAACTTCGTTGGAACTCTTTCAAACTGATGGCGCCGCTGGTGCTGCGCGCGGCGCTGGTCTCGGCGCCAAGATTTATCGTGATACGAAGGAAGCTTTCAGTTCACTCCATAAAATGGAGAGCATTGAACCAGATCCTGAGCTTGTTAAAGTATATGCCGAGGTCTATCCGCGCTGGAAAGAGATCTTGACTCATCAGATAACGAGGTAGTTAGGCGTATGCTGAAAAAAAGAATCACGGGAAGCGTAGGCTTTATCATGCTGCTTGTTTGCCTCGGTTGCAGCAGTAGCGCAAGGTTCCTCGGCATACCACCAGCACGGCGATTTACGGTCATGCCGTTTGCCACATCGCGGCATTTCAACGTTGATCGAGTGCTTACCGACCGCACGATGGGACTGCACTGGCCGAGTATTCATCGTGCGCGTGCTGGTGAGCAGCCAGATAATAGCATCAAAGGGATCGAACTGGCGGCACAGGCGGGAGCCCCGCTGATTGAGATTGAATTGCGCCGTACGGATGCGGGTGCTCTTATCTTGTTCCACGATAGTTCGGTGCGTAGCACCAACGCTACGATCCCCGATCGTCTTAGCGGCCGCAAGATTGAGAGTCTTTCAGACGAAGAGCTGGGTACAGTGCGCCTTCGCGGCAGAGATCAGCTTTCGATCCCAACGTTTCGTCAGGTGCTTGATGCCGTTAAGCCTTATAACTCAGCGCTTGAGCTTGATCTCAAAAGTGAATCACCCCAACGGATTGATGCTTTGGTGGCTGAGGCGCAAAGTAGCGCACAGATTCCACAGATCGTTGTGCAGTGCCACAAGCTTGAAACGCTGGCCTATGTGCGCGGCACCTTCCCCAAGATCATGACCATCTTTCGGGCAAAATCTTTTGCGGAGCTACAACAGTCATACCAACTTTTGCCACAGATAGTTGAGTTCGAGGGGTGGTATGCTCCAGAGGCCATCGCCGAAGCACATTTTCACGGCATAAAAGTGCTCGTCAGTGTGGCCGGTAGCATTAAGGACAACTCGTTCTCATGGAAAGCCTACTTTTCGGAAGGGGTGGATATTATAAGGACCAACCGCTTGGAGGCGATGATCGAGTTCTTTTCGTAAGCTGCGCGCCTGGTCTCCCCTTTTTTTGCACCATGTTACAGCTATTAATAAGTCCACAAAAAGGGGAGACCTAGTTGGTGTTACAGCAGAGGCATGCGAAGCCTCAATTGGGGACCTCAACAACCACAGCGCGGGTTGTTAGGTGGAAAATGGGTAACTGCTCAATAACTCCGGGCAACGTTACTGCAGTCTTGGTTCTGGTCGCGGTCCCAAATCCTGGTCATTGTCGATTGGTCAACCTAAAAACGGCAGTTTGTGGCGCACGTTAAATTAAATAGATACTAAAATTATTTAATCTTCCATAGAAAAGCTGCAGATTCAATATTTATCAGTGCGGCTGGCGAGTTTGCAAAGACAGCTCAACGGCTCCCGGAAAATTTCTGGCGTCAGTTTGAGGGGAAGGGAAATCCAGTTACTTCACTCTTTGATTATTTATTTATCAATAGGGGTGTTGATCAAGGTCTTTCGCCCCCGGTGCGTTACGCTGGCTCAGGAATACTCGAGACGCTAAGAATGGCGGGGTTGGAGGTTAGAATTTCGGGAAGCACCGAACGGTTGGTAGAGTGGCATATTCGGTCTGGATACCGACCTGGAACCTATCTTCCTATTCAGGATTCCGCTTTTGACTGCGATGTGGAACGAGGATTGGCGGCTTTCCGAAAATTGGTCTCAGCATGGGGTCACCGCATTTAGGCTAACCCATCCATCGCAGGAGTCTCTAGAAAACCCATGTACGGCTGCGAAGCAGTCCGTACCATGGGTTTTTTAGAGACTCCTCAGAACCTGGCACGCCCCCTGCAATAGCTCCCCTAGAACCCAAGGAGCAGGGGATATGAAGATCGATTTTCTGGCCTCATATAAGGACATCACCAAGGCGCTTGAGACGCCTGTCGGAAAAGGTGTTAGCGCCGGGTCGGACACCGAATTTGCCGAGTTGCTGGCTGACATCTCACCCCATGGTCCGCAAAAAAAAGCTGTAAATCAAGGTAATTACACCCCAAAAGGGGAGTTGATCGGTGTGCCGTCAGATGCCCGTGACGGTGGTCCTATGGCCCGATTTAAGTTTCCAGAGGCACCTATACGTGGCCCAGTCATTGAGCGCCTGGTGGTGCAGGCCCCAGATACAGGGTTTGTCAAACAAACGGCAGAAGGTGTCAAAACATCAGCCTCGAATGTACCCCAAGTGGTGCGCGGAGAGAGTGGGGTGGCGAGCAAGGAAGCAAAACTGAAGAATGCAGAGCGTATCACTCAAGTGACGAGGCTAGTTGAAAGCGCAGGAGCAAAGCATGGTATCGACCCAGCCCTGAGCCTGGCAGTGGTTGATACCGAATCAAATTTTGATTCGAAGGCCGTCAGCCGTGATGGGCACGATAGTAAGGGACTTTTTCAGCTGCTTGATAATACGGCGCACCAGCTTCTGCAGCGCACAGGGTCATCGCAGGCATATGACGCCTTTAATCCTGAGACAAATGTGGACCTCGGCGTCGGATATCTTCGTTATCTACATGATCTTTTCAGCACAAACTCGACATTGCCTAACAACTTAGTGACTCAAGCTGCGGCAAATTCCTCCGCATTGGAAAAACTTGCCGTAGCGGCATTCAACGCCGGAGAGGGCAGAGTTGCCTCGGCCCAGCAGCGTGCAGCGAAAGACGGAAAGGACCCCTCGCAGTACGAGCAAATTGAAGCGTATCTACCCGATACGACGCAGGAATACGTCAGAAAGATTATGGCGGCCAAGCCGCGTTATGAAGCGAGGTTTGTCGGTTGAAAAGAGAGATGGCTTGAGCACATTTTGTAAGTTGGCAAGGTGCTTGCAGTAGAAGCCATTGAGCAACAGAGATGTAGAGCAATTTGCAGTATGAGATCGGCGTTAGGTACGCCGCGAGTTGTAAGCAGGAGTAATCGGATAACGTACACAATCTGCCAAGGAGACTGAGGCAATGTCCATTAATATTCGCACTAACGTAGCTTCCCTGACTTCCCAGCGTAACCTCGCAACGTCGAGCAAGCAATTGCAGACGTCATACGAGCGTTTGTCGTCTGGCTTGCGCATCAACCATGCAGCAGACGATGCTGCAGGTCTTGCTATTGCGGAGCAATTAAAATCAGACGCACGTGTCGCGGCAGTCGGTATCCGCAATGCGAATGACGGCATATCCATTATCTCCATTGCCGACCAGGCCATCGGACAGATTGGAAACGTTTTGTCCCGACTGAATGAACTAGCAGAACAATCAGCCAACGGTGTGTACGCCAACTCACAGCGTTCAGCTCTGCAGAATGAATTTAGTGCCCTGACAAGTGAAATTGAGCGTATCGCACTCACCACCACCTTCAACGGCTTGAGACTTCTTAGTGGTGGTGCCCAGGTCGTATTCCAGGTCGGGTTCAGTGGCGACTCTCTTTCACAGGTCACCTTCTCAGGTGTCGAAGCAACGCTCGCAGCGCTCGGTCTCGCTGGTGTGGGAAGCTCCGCGGTGTCGTACTCAATTATCGCCACTTCGGATATAGCTTCTCAGTCGGCCGCACGCAATGCGCTTGATGCGATTAACAGCGCAATTCTGTCGGTCAACCGTAATAGAGGTCAGCTCGGTGCGGCGGAGAGTCGGCTTGAAGTAACTATTGCCAACTTGCAGGTAGCTCGCGAAAATTTCAGTGCAGCAGAGAGTCGAATTCGTGACGTCGACGTTGCTTCTGAGGCAGCCGAACTGACTCGACTCAACATCTTGCAGCAGGCTGGCGCGGCAGTACTAGCGCAGGCCAACAATCAGCCGCAATTGGCACTCCAGCTCTTGAGAGGTTAAGAAAATTTTAGTGATTAGCGCGAGGGTAAGAGAGAAGTAGCGAGGCAACTAAATCCCCAAGGTGGGGGATGGTAACATAAGAGAGGAAGAAGATGGCCCTTAATATTCGTACCAACATGCCGGCCGTAACGGCGCAGAAGAATCTGGCGGAAACCAGCTCTCGACTGCAGACCTCTTACGAAAGGCTGTCGTCAGGCCTGCGCATTAATCGAGCCAAGGATGATGCGGCAGGGCTTTCAATCGCGGCGAGCCTGAAGGCAGATTCCCGCATCGCCACGGTCGGTATTCGTAATGCGAATGACGGTATCTCAATTGTTGCAATCACTGATGGTGCGATTAGCCAGATTACCAACGTCTTAAGCCGTCTCGCAGAGCTTGCTCAGGAATCGTCCAACGGTGTGTATGCTAACGGACAGCGATCGGCATTAGCTCTCGAATTTAACGCCCTGATGAGTGAAGTTGAACGTATCGCCCTGACGACGAATTTCAACGGACTAAACCTGCTTAGCGGTGGAGATAACGTAGTCTTTCAGGTGGGCTTTGATGGTTCCTCGCTTTCGCAAGTAACCTATTCCGGCGTTCAGGCAACACTTGGGGCGCTCGGTCTCGCTCAGTCAGGATCTTCAATTCCGATGTACTCGGTTTTAGCATCTACGGAAGTCGAGTCACAGTCGGCTGCTCGCGCAGCACTCGACGCGATTCGGGCTGCAATTGTTACCGTAACGAGGAACAGAGGAACATTGGGAGCCGCGGAAAGTCGCCTCAGTGTTACTATAGAGCGATTGCAGGTTGCGCGTGAAAACTTCCAAGCCGCCGAAAGCCAGATTATGGATGCCGATGTTGCCGCTGAGGCAGCAGAGCTAACACGACTTAACATTCTGCAACAGGCAGGTACAGCTATCTTGGCGCAAGCCAACCAGCAGCCGCAACTTGCCCTGCAGCTGCTCAGAGGTTAGTGAAACGAAGGTTGAAGGATAAGGTTGAAGGCCCAGAGGAGTAATCCTCTGGGCTTTCGTTATTTTATTCGTAACTATTCAGCACGATATTATCTAGGGAGGCTCTGAAAAAATCATATAATTGTTTTTCCGCTTCGCGTCCTTCGTTCCTTCGCGTTAAATTCATTAGGAAAATTGTAACGCGAAGGTATGAGTTATTCAGAGGTTCCCTAGGCACGTTGTAGCAGTGGAGGTGCACGAAAGCGACAATTAACGCGGAGGATGAGGAGGGGGCGGCCTGCGACGAGCTACCCTCGGCCTGAGCTCGGGTCGAAGGCAGTCGAATCGTGGCAGCGGAGGGGGATTTCCCCTCCGCTGCCATCGCTTCCTCCTCATCCTCCGCGATTCTAACTGCATTCGCGTGCCTCCACTGCTGCGACGCGCCCAAAATGTGCTGAATAGTTACAAAAAGGGTAGAATTAAAACGGCGAGAGCGAGATACAGTTTTCACCACAGCGGCCGATGACACAGGCCTTCTCGCAGCCAAGATTAATCAGCCCCGTCGACTTTCCCACTATCACCGATCCCGCGGCGCAGGTACGGGCACATTCGCGCTCAACATCAGCACGGCAACTGTTACAAGCCACCTTACCCGGCGAGGAGGACTCGGCGACAATATCGTTCGCAGAAGAGGTTGGACAGAGCTTGGTAAGGCACTCTCTCCGACAGCGCGCGGCTGAGGAGTCGGAAAGCTTTTTGCACTCATCAACGCAGGCTTCGGAGCTATCCTCGACACAAAGCTGCTCGGCGGCTGAGGGGCGACTCTCCGCCTGCTCCGCTGACTCCTCACAGATCTTGGCTAAACACTCCGAAACACAGAGATGAAATTCAGGGCCAAAGGTGCTACGGCACTCCCCCTTGCACGACTCTCTATCTTCCGTGCGACAGGTGTGGAGCTCCTCTGCTGGAGCGGCAGCGCTCTCACCCGATTGGGAGAAAGGGTCATCTCCCGTGCCACAATCGGTAAAGGCACAGCGCGAATTGGACGACTGCGCGCGCACGAAGCTTACCGGGCAAAGGAGCGCCACCAAGAGGAAAAACTGGATTGAGTAACGGACCATACCTAATTTATATCAGTTAGTGCCTGTTAACGCCAATCGGCAGATATTCAACCTAGGAGCTGCCGTTTCTGCTCATTGGCGGACGTATCCACACTGCGTACCGCGTTTGCGTTAACCATCTCCGTAAAACCATTAAATAGTCCTGCTTTTTTTAGCACCCTGGACTTTCACTAGAGACTGCGTAAACATACTAATCGCACCCCGTTAGTTGCCGTCCGCAGGACGGCAACTGCTTATAGAGGAAACCACCGATGTTCGATACCCTTCAGGCTAAACTCGAAGCTGCGTTCAAAAAGATCCGCGGTCGCGGTACGGTAACCAAGAGCGACGTTGAGAGCACCATGAAAGAGGTGCGCATGGCGCTGCTTGAAGCCGACGTCAATTTCAAAGTGGCCAAAGACTTCTGCGACCGGGTTGCCCAAAAAGCCGTCGGAGAAGAGGTCACCAAAAGCCTCTCCCCTGACCAACAGATCATCAAGATCGTTCACGATGAATTGATTGAAACCATGGGCGCAGGAGCGGTCGAGCTCAACCTAAAGGTAGCGCCACCAGCCGTGATCATGCTCGTCGGGCTCCAGGGCTCCGGCAAGACAACCACCGTAGGCAAGCTCGGGCGACTGCTGCGCGATGAGCAGAAGCGCAAACCACTTCTCGTCCCGGCCGACGTCTATCGCCCGGCCGCTATCCAGCAGTTAAAGACCGTCGGCGCCTCCCTCGGTCTTGAGGTTTTTAATTCCAATAAAGATCAGGACCCGGTCGAAATTGCCAAGCTCGCTGTGGAGGAGGCCCGCAACCGTGGCTTTGACACGGTGATTATCGACACGGCCGGACGGCTACAGATCGACCAGGAGCTGATGCACGAGCTCCAAGAGATCTCCAAAGCGGTGTCGCCGCACGAGATCTTACTTGTCGCCGACTGCATGACCGGACAGGTCGCCGTAAGCGTGGCCAAAGGCTTCGACGAGGCCCTCGACCTCGATGGTCTAATTCTTAGTAAGCTTGATGGCGATGCCCGCGGTGGTGCGGCTCTCTCTATGCGCGCCGTCACCGGCAAACCGATCAAATTCGTCGGTATGGGCGAAAAACTCGACGCGCTTGAGGTCTTTCACCCCAGCCGCATGGCCTCACGCATCCTCGGCATGGGTGACGTGCTAACGCTGATCGAAAAAGCAGCCAAGGAGGTCACCCTCGAAGACTCATTGGCGATGCAAAAGAAGCTTAAAAAGAACGAGTTTACCCTTGAAGACTTCTTAAGCCAGCTGCGCATGGTAAAGCGCATGGGAAGCATCAGCTCGCTAGCCGCGATGATTCCCGGATTAGGCAAGCTTGCCAAAGCGGTGGACCCAGAGCAGGCCGAGCGCGAGATGAAGCACATCGAAGCGATCATCTTGTCGATGACCCCACATGAACGCAGGAATCACGCCGTCATCGGTGGCAGCCGCCGCAAGCGTATCGCCAAAGGCTCGGGCACCAACGTCGAAGAGGTCAACAAACTCCTCAAACAATTCATCGAAATGCGCAAGTTTATGAGCGGCTTCGCCAAGATGGGGCTCGGTGGATTAATGGGCAAGATGGGTGGCGCTCAAGGGCTCGGCGGCTTAGGCGGACTGGCGGGGATGTTCAAAAAATAGCTGGCGCGCGGGCGCGCCAGCTGGATTTACTAGGGAGGCTCTGGAACTGCTTCTGTCTAGCTCTTTATCGCTCATAGTGCCAAGCTTTATAGCTCACCGTGAGCTGACCGCCAGGAATCTGGTAGATGGTAACCCCCCGTACCTTTAATTGCCTTCAACTAAGCCCAGCGAACTAACTGAAATCGCTCATTTCTTGTTCTCCCCGCCCGTTTTTTAATCAGAAAAGAGCGCGAGGAGGAAACTTTCCAGCCAAATCCTCGATACATAAGGTGTATGCCACAAGCACCTCGACAAATAAAAAGTAACCACCTCTACGAAATCTGCTTTCGTGCACGAGAGAATCTACCCTTACCCGTTAC
>CAIXSY010000119.1 GCA_903922175.1 uncultured delta proteobacterium
CGCTCAGGGCATTCGCCTCGCCGAAGAACTGGCTTGCCATGAGCGAGCCGCGCGGGCGGCGAGTCGAATGGGGTTGGCGGGGGATTGCTCGTAGTATACTCGTTTATCAAACACGGTCATGTTTTGGTTCGACAGGGCTGCCTTAGCCTTAAAATTCACTAGCCAGTCATATTAACATGTCTTTTCCGGGCATAACCTCGAAATTGGCCACTTATACTACCCTACTATTTCACTTATTTCTCCCGTCCTATCGCGCTTTCGCTATTTCCGGACAGGCTCTATGTAGGAAGCGACTTCAATTGCGGCCGGATTTTCGCCGCCTAAGTGAATAAAAAGTAAGAAATTCCATATAGTGCGAGCTTCAGTTTCAAATGGCTTAAATTAACGAAGAGTTACCTACTACCAGATTGAGGCGGGTACCTTACTTTGAAGCCAAATTCTTGCAGTCCCCACCTGGCGCAGCGTCAATCGGAACTACTTTAAAATCCCAGTCTAAGCTGGCAATCCATGCTAGTTGGCCGAGGATCAAATCACTACTCGGATCAGGGCCTAGGACCGATCCGGTGTTATGATAAATGATGGGGAAGAATCCCGTAAGTAATCCGGGAGTAGACGCATCCCTTCCCGTGCAACCACTGGCGTCGGCAGGCTTAAGACCATTGCCAAGACAAAATGGACCAGGAACAAACCCATATAGTTTCGAGTAAACCGCTTGACTCAGCAGCGGGTCTGAGGATGCTGCACCCTTGAAAACAAGGCAGGCATCAAAAAATTTCTGCTTCTTGCTCAGTTGAGGAATCTGAAGCAAAAATCCGACCCGGGAATCGGGCCATCCCTGCGCGTAATAGGGAGTGACCTTAGCATAAACGTTCTCAATGCCAGGAAATTTATTGTTTTCACAGTCCTTTACCGCCTTGCGCCAGGTATTTAAGAGTTTGCGCCGAGCTTGGAGTTTATTTTTGAGGTTATCGAGCGCGACCCTTAAAACCTCATTTTTATCTCCCACATCGTCGAAAAAGAGGTTCTCCACCTTGAGCAGCTTTCCGATTTTGGAGGTCAAAGGACCATTCGCACCCTCGACTTTCAATTCCTGCCTGAGCTCTCCGACGCGATCTAGCCGTTGATCAGCTGAAGCAATCTGTGTCGCGACAAACTTCAGGGCCCTCCCCTTTTTGATAAGCGTAAAGCCCTTACTGTTGATGGTTACAACATGCAATTTACCATCAGAGAAACGTCCGCAATAGTACTTGTCCGTGAGTTGGGTAAACTCTTGGGATTGAGAGATGCTCGTGCACGAAAAGAAAAAAAGGACGAGAAGCGAAATCTCACAAAATTTAAAATCACTGGCACAGAATCGGAACATCTGCTGACTCCCTCAACAAACAAACGGACAAACAAACGCCCCACACTATGGCACAAAAGCAGAAAATATGTATAGGTCCCGTAACCACTCAATAACCCCGGGCGACCCGTGCACGTGCAGGTCAGGATTGCTCGGCTAGAAGCGGTGTCCGTAAATTAGCAAGAAACTGGGTAGGCGCGGCAGTCTGCAACCGGCTAACGGCTAACGGCAACAGAGAACAGCAACAGCCAACGGACACAGTCGCCGCACCGGCTGTGAACAGGCCCTGGGGGCTACCCCGGCGGCTCTCTATGAGCCCGTAAGTAATAAAGGGTAATAAAGGGGACGTTGCCGAATGGCATTAAGTTAAGCACGTAATGCCTCTTTTGGATAGGTTTTCCGTGGTTTCATGAGGAGATCGTACTCTTTTGGTCTGCGTTTTATTGCGCGCGGTTCGACCCGACCAGGACGACGCGGGACGATGAGTAAAGATATACGCGTGGTGCGGTAGCATGAGGCGATGAGCCAACGTAGAGCATCAACAAAGACGATCTGGTACACAACGTTTTTTTACTTGAGCGCTTTTGCAAGTGCGCCTAGCGCCAACTGAGCCTTTTTCTTGTTGGCAATAAAGAGTCTTGCGCTAGTTTTGAGCGCAGTCCTCACACTCGAATCTGCTGAACGCACCAGCTTTTTTAACTGAGCTTCCTTCGCTGCGTCGACAACTCCAGTAAGTTTGCCTGAGATCAGAGTCATCTGGCTAAGCCAACCCTTGATCTGTGTGGCATAGATCTTTTGGAGCCTAATTGCTTTGGGAGTCTTAGCGGGACCCACTTTCTTAAGAGTGGCAGTGACATGCGTCACACGATCGCGCAGCTCAAGCAAGACAAAACAGTCTAGAATGCCCCTATTGTCGAGATCGGCATCGGCGCTGCCGCAACCACACTGACGAAAATGATCTGGTACAAGGTAGCTTCAAAAGCTCGATGGCTTATCGGGGATTAGGGAGAAAAGTTTCCCAGGATCCACAAGAAAAGCTACCTTGTACCAGCGTGTTTTGGCCGAACACTATGACACTTTTTGCGGAAAACTTCCCAAGCTTGATCCGGAGACGGAGCTGGCAATTTCCCAAAATCACCTCGCAAAAGCCAAGGTTTGCGGTGCAATTAGAATCGGGCTGGAGCTTAGGCCGCGGCTGCTA
>CAIXSY010000120.1 GCA_903922175.1 uncultured delta proteobacterium
CAAAGACAACGAAGCAGGCTAGTGAAATATCGCAGGCTGTGATGTCAGCCAGCGCAGGCACAATTTCGTCCAAGGCTGACTTAGAGGCTTTTCTACTTAACGTGCGTGATAAAATGGATGATGAATCTGTATCCGCAGTCTATGCACTAGCGGCGGTGAATTATATAATGGGCTTGCCCGAGGTTTACTCTTGGCTCAGTGATGAAACTAAGGAGATAGCACGCGACATATGGTTGCGTCTGAAGTTGGCAGGTCTGCAAATTCGCAATCCACCGATGCTCTTCGGTGAAGTGTGAGCGCTAACTTGTCGATGCGAGACAAGTTGCATCTGAAGTAGGAAAGGCAGTCTCCAAATGGCGCTCTGTGGCGGCGAAATTCGGTCTGTCATCACAAGAAATTGACCGGATGGTCTCAGGCTTTGACCATAGGGATTTAGCGCTCTGCTTCACTTGTTTCTCGTCCTAATCGGAAGCGTACACGTCACGGCATGTCTTAGAACTCAATTTTCTTCATTTCCTCCATTCGCACCGCATTCTCGCTTCTATCGTAAAGCTTTGTGGTACGAGCATCGGCGTGCCCGGCGATGCGCTGCGCGTGTTCGATCCGTCCGCCATTATCCATGTAGCGGGTGATGCCTGTTGCTCGAAAAGAGTGACAACAGATCTCCTCTGGGAGTCCTGCAGCAAGAGCGCGGCGCTTAATCATGCGAAAGATCTCGGTGCGGTGCATGGCCCGACCCGAAAGCGTACTTGCCTTGCCACGCATGGTCTGAAACAAGGGGAGGGTAGGGGAGGTGCGAAGAGAGGCATTTTCAAGGTAGCTAGAAATATAGCCCGCCGCCTCGGGATTTACTGGCAGATCCCGCTGTTTACTTCCTTTTTCATAGAGGCGTATGTGCCAATCATCTCCCACACGGTGAAAATCAGATACTTTTAGTTTTGATACAGCTCCTACGCGTGCAAACGTGTAAAGCATAAGCGCTATTACAGCACGGTCTCGCATACCACGAAGTTCGGAGGTATCTATTGATGAAAGGAGTACACGTACCTCCTCGGATGACAAAATAGGGGTTTTGCCTTCGCTTACATGAACTCTTGGACCCTTTACTGAAGCCGCCGGGTTGGTCGGCGTCATCTGTTTAATCACAAGGAAATCATACAGCTTTTTAATGGCGGAGAGGTGCTGCTTTACGGTCTCACCTGGGTAGCTGTGAAGCATCTCTTCGATGTATGCCGCCACGACCATAGGCTCCACTCGCTCAAAGGCGATTCTGTGCTCCTTGCACCAGGCAAAGAAGCGGCCACAATCTCTACCGTATGCTTCGCGAGTGTTTTTGTTCCTTATGGTAGCAGTAAAAAACTCCAGAAATGATTTGGCAACCTTAGGCCCAGCCTCGTAGATAGTAGCAGGTAGGTTCGCTTCGATGCGGTTTGTCGGTGTTTGTGTGGTGCCTTTTACCATTCCCTGCCCATCTTTAGTATGTTACATAAAGGAAGTTATGTTACATACGGCGCGGGCGCAAGGGGGGATACGTTATCACTTTGTAGGTTATTTGGGGCGTAGATTCTTATACGATAAACGGTGTAAGGACACGTC
>CAIXSY010000121.1 GCA_903922175.1 uncultured delta proteobacterium
CCCGTCTGCTATTTTCTTGATTCTAAAAACCCACCCGGAAGTTCTTTAATGCGTAAAATCTCAGGGGGGTGGGGACAGAGTCCCCATCGCCTGGAATGTGCTTGTGCATAATCTCTGGGTGCTCGCACGCCTGCCGCGTTCGAGAAGAAAACAAGCGCTTGGGTGAGCCGCTCATCATTAGTGAGAACGGGAAGCTAAAAAAGATACCCGCTAGCGAGCTTTAAGCACCCGGCAGTAGCTCGAATAAGGTCACTCCTGTGCGATCCTCTTGCTCCGCCTACATTACGCCGCAAGTCTTTTGGCACTAATCGTATATCGACACCCCAGCCCCTGCAGTACTCGCAGCAGGATGTCAAAGCTCATCTTATGGAGCCTCACTCCCGCTTCAATCTGCGCGATTCTAGAGCGCGAGACCCCCACTAACTCTGCAACTTCAGCCTGAGTTAATCCGCGCTTGGCGCGCACCTTGATGACCATTCCGCAAAGCTTCAGCTTCTGGTCGATTTCATTAATATCGACTCCCATCTTGCCTGCCCAGCGCACAAACTCCACCTTCCTCCAAGACATAGTTACACCTCCCTATTATTTATGAGGTAATCGTACCGGCTGCAAGGAATCTGCCGAGCCTTTTAGGTGTCACACCAAGAACGAAGAGAGCCTTTACGATCAAGTCAAGAGAAATATCGGGTGATGCCGCTTCAATTTTTGCAATGCGCGACTGGCTTGACTCCAGCAGCTTAGCCAGCGTTTGCTGGGTCATCTTATGCGCCTCCCGGGTTTGTTTCACCATGTGCACAAGCGATCGCTTGAGCTCAATGAGAGCCATTTCTTCATCAGAAAGCCCCAGAAAATCCTGCACAGTACCGACTTTCCACCCAGCCTTTTCAAGTCGCTCCCTCTTACTCTTTTTCATGATTAATCTCCTTTGGCCGTTTGATCATACTCACGATAGCGCTTCTTACAGATCTCAATTACCGACTGAGGAGTTTGACGACTCTTCTTAGCGAACACCTCTGTAACTACAATTGCATCGGAATCAATACGATAGACGATCCTCCAGGTGACACGGCTCTCTGTATCATCGACCCTAAGCTCATGGATCCGAGCTCCAATACTAGGCATGGGACGAGAGTCCGGCATCGAGAGCTTTTCACCATCTTGCAGCTCACGCAGCAAAAATCCGGCATAGCGCCGAGCCTCGGTAGAAAAAGGAGGTGTTTTAACCTCACCATGTAACCAGACTAATATTTTGTTTTTTATTCGCTCTCTTCTAGAGTATATGTCAGATATGACATATTAGCAAGGGCCCTATATTAGTGGTAATGGAAAGCTGAAAAAGATTCCGGCTGGCGAGCGTTAGTCCTTTTTGAATTCTGGTTAGGGGTTCAAGTCCCTTCGCCGCGCCATTCGGGAGGCGCTTGCGGCTTACATAGCGAGCGCTGGGTTGTTCATTAAGGAGTCACGAAAGCTAAGAAGATGAAAAAGTGAGTGGCACCTTGTTGCCGCAGCCCGCTGATTTCTCTCGCGAAACGGTGGCACCTTATTGAGCAGTCAGGGGCCATGAACGCCGCAGTCCCTCAAATTTACAAGAGAATACTTGGCACATCAATATTTTGAGTTCCCCTATACCGTAGCAATTCTTCAATAATGCAAGTGAAGTATCGTTCAAGTGTATGCTCTTTCCGGGATGGGAAAAGCCCCGCGCTATTAAGCAGTCTGCGGCTATGAGTAACACAGCTTGGTTCGGCAAGCTGAACACAGGTCAGTGGCGCACGCTTGGAGGTTAGGCCATGGTGAAGTTCATCAGCAGTTTCCTGAAGAAAGGCACATATACAATCTTTTATTGGATCGTTGGTCTTAACGTCATTGAGCAGTAGGCAGAGCGCCGTAAAATAGTCTGTTGTTTCAGGTAGATATTGGCGGCGAATTTCGAGAGCAGACTTGCATGGAGAATATGTGAGACTCTTTCCCCTGTTTTCATCATAACCATACATGTGGGAACCCGACAGGAGGATGTTACTCCGAATAGATATTTTCTATAACCGGCCTGTCGTTGCTACATCTAAAGAGGAGTCCAATTATGACTTTACTAACCAAAAGAACAGAAAATAAGATCAGAACAGAAAATACGAACCACTATGCGGCGATCAAAAAGCCAGTTGACCTACCTGGCGGAAGCTTCGGGCGGATGCCGGAACTTATTCGACGTTTCGACGAACTCAGAGCCAAAGAGATCCCCGAAGCACCCCCACATGTTCGTGACAATCTTTTAGACTGGAAGAAGGTTCCGATTGTCGAAGCCTCGCCTATAGGCGAACAGCTGCAACTATTAACGAATTTTCCTCGGTTGGCTGAAGTTGGTGCATGGCCAGCATATTACAAGAACCCAGATTTGCCCCCTGCAGATTCCGGCCTAGGGGAACTCGCGCGTGCCGCCCAAGGCAGACTCTGCGCTTCGCCATTAGTTTTCGTCCGCCCGGAAATAGTTCCGATGTTGAACCGAGCACAGGAGATTCTCGATACTCACCCAGAAACTAGGTGCTACAAATTACTCGTTGTCGACGCTTATCGCGATCTGAACACTCAAGCGGTGCTCTTCGAGACATACGAGAATTGGCTTGGCAAGCAGCATCCTGACTTGCCTCCCGAGCAGCTTGATTTACGTGCCCAGAGGATGGTGTCGAAACCGGTCACGGGTGCGACTCTTTGTCAGTCACCTCCGCACCATCTAACTGGCGGCGCCGTCGATTTAATTTTAACCCATAAAAGCAAACTCGACACCTCGAAAGACAGTATGGCGCGCGATGCAAGCGTCAATTTTGGATCCGAGTTTGATGAAATGATGCATCCTGAGTTCGGAGATAAGCGCAGTGGACTGCGTTACTTTGAGCTACTTCAAAAAGATAGGACTCTCACACCGCAAGAGGCTGAGGCATTGAACTTCAGGCGAGATCTTTGGGCGGTAATGACAACTGTAGGCTTTTCTTGCTATCCGGACGAGTTCTGGCACTATCAATATGGAACACAGCTCGATGCCTATTTCAAAGAAGCTCCCGCTGCATCCTTCGGTTGTGCACAAACAGCATATATGCCGGCTTTTTGGAAACACGCTGCCGAAGCCCTTCCGCGCTACGTGCAATGGCTTGAAACAAACGGTATGGAACGAGAGGAGATTTTACACCTAGCGAAGCGAGACTACGGATTGGATCAACCTTGGGTCGGCCAACCGCCATTCGACCAAAACAGGATCGTCGTTCCTGGCATCCAATGGGGGGATGTACTGAAGGCAGCGCAGTCCGAACAAGAATTACCTCCCGCTAATGTTTAATTGGAGAACTCCTCATATTTTTCCAAGAGAGGGCGAAGACTTGTTCGCGAAAAATGATTTGAGAAAGAATTCGATGACAACAATGCTGGCGACAAGCTTCCTCCACAATGCTCACCAGCAAGGCACTTAGTACTGAGCTCTGTACTGCGTGCAGCTGCTCAAGAATTTCAACATTAAGAGGCGCCAATGCTCACTGCTTCTTATGAACGATATAGGCATTATCCTAGAGGATACGCGCGCCATCTCTGAAAAATATTCTCTGTGGTGGAAGCTACTTTCGGAACATCAAAGTGATTAATACAATTTTCGAGGCCACGAGAGTTTTGGCAGCGCAAGATAAAGAGCTTAGCACCATTTCTCTACAGCCCCCCGATCTTCTTAACAAAATCATGACACCACAAAACCAGCCGTGGTGCCATGAACTGAGGCACCCTCGCTGTACTACTGAAGAACACGTGGCACCATGACGCGTGCATTTCCCCCCAGCCTTCGTGATACTTCAACGAGCCAGGTGTGTTATCATGTAAGCGCCTCCCCCTGCCGGGAGCGGCACCACTGGCTTAGAAACGCAGCTTCCGGCTTCTCTAGATTCCCCTCTGCACTCTCGCAAAGTGTGCTAATATCCGGTGCATATGGGGGGAAAACTTACCTGGAAAAAGATAAAGAAGCAGTACGATCAAGAGTGGGTCGAGCTTATCGATTACGATTGGCCGGATACTGAGGCTTATCCGCTTTCTGGCATAGTACGGGTGCATGCAAAGACACGCTCAGAGTTTGACGATTTAGGCGACGTTGACCCGCCCTTTGACTCAGCTTACGTATTCGTCGGCCAGCCCAAGAGAAATGAAGATGCGGTGCTAACTCGTGGCTATATTCGTATTATTGTCGACTCTGTACCTGCCTAAGCTTCACTTCATTCTATTCCGGAATGCCTTTGTGATATCGGGTACAATTAGCGCGCAGCCTGTAAAATGCAGCTGGCTATTGCTTGATTCGATCAGCATGGCTTTCAAAATCCACCGACCGTTAGCGGGCGCTATTTCCGTACTTTTAGGTGCCCCAAGACAACCCCCAGCCGTATCCGCTCGTCTCTTAATTGAAAGATCATCTTCCATGAGGGGGGGTGCTTGTTTTGAATTCTATAATTTGCTTTGAGGAACTGCTTATGAAAACTTTGCCCTATGTATTGAGCGCAATTGCATCTCTCCTTATTCCCGTAGTGAGCTATGCTGAGTGGAGACATGAGAGACCCTGCCAGGAGGCTCACGCGTCTAGGTTTGAAAGCACCAGAGGCTCTGCTTACCACGGATACGGCTCAGCATACCGCGGGTTTGGCTTTGCGCCGAAACGGATCTCCCATGACACCTTTTCGGAAGACGCTTTTCGCCACGGTATTCGCTCGGGCGAATTGAGCAATCGCGAGGTGCACGAACTCCACGAGCGAGAACAGGAGATCCACCGCGAAAAGATGGCCTACTGGTCTGATGGAGAGCTCTCAAAGAGAGAGCGCAAGGATCTCGAAAAGGATACTCGTCGGTTCAAGGATCAGCTTAATCATGAGCTTCATGATAGAGAGCGGCGCTGGTAGACTGGTGCGTTATACTTTTTTGGTAACTACTCCCCCATGCAGATAGGAGTAAGTGCGAGGATCGTATGACGCCGACATCCTGCCTAATTCGGTAAAAACGTTACCACTACCAAGGGACAGCCTTGTTATCCAAAATCGCCTGCGCGGTTAGCGATCTTCGAAATTCTCCTCCAAGCGGGGGAAGAATCTTTACAAACGTGGCGAAAGAAAACCTCACGACCGCGGCAAGATTGAACCCCTGCCCGGTGTCACTCCTTGAAGCATCGAGTATGCGCTTGCGCCATCCGCCTTGATGAGCAAAGCGGCAGAGGGCGTCATTCGTCTCGCGACCGAGTTCTTGGTAAAGTTGACAGAAATGATCAGCGTACATAGGCACCTTGCAAAGGGAGTCTCTCCCCTGTCTCGCGTAGGATGGAATATGTGTAATCAAGACGAGAATGAGAACACTACTAGAATCTCATGCATGACCCATCGTGTCGAGGTATTTCGCCACCAAGGATGTGGTGGCATCTGAATGCACTTGGAGCGTATTTTAACTTAGGGTTCTTCCAGCAGGTACCTGAGCATCCCGTAATTACTCGTTAGGTGTGGGCAAAATCTCAGTCATGGCCTCAGTCGCCACACTGCCCCTTGGCAACCTCCAGAGCAGTCCAGCCTGGAACTGCTTGGATTGACTGCTATCGTCCCTCTCCAATGCAACACTTGTAACGGTTACCAACACTCTTTGCGTACGCTATAAAAGATCTCCTCTTACAAATACACACTCTCTCAGCTACAATTATACCCAGGCTGTCGTAATGCTTTACAACCAGCAAGGGGAAGCTATGTTCAACGTTGCACTATTCGGAGCCGGAAAGATCGGAGAGGCCATTTGTGGACTACTTACCCTGTCTGGACGCTACAAGGTGCGGGTATGCGATAAAGACCTTGAGCGCGCAAAAAAAATATCCTCGATGTGGCAGGGCGCTGAGGCTCTACAGCTTAAACTTGAGGACGAAGCGGCTACGGCACAGCTGCTCCATGGATGTGATGCGGTAATCTCGGCGCTGCCCTTTCATTGTAATATCCCCGTCGCCAAGATCGCTGTCCAGCAAAAGGTGCACTACTTCGACCTAACCGAGGATGTCGCCACCACGCGGGCGGTTACAGCGCTTTCCAAGGACGGCCCCACCGTTGCCATGCCACAGTGCGGATTGGCCCCAGGATTTATCAGTATCGCGGCCATGCACCTGGCCAAGATGTTCGATACCATAGAAACGGTAAAACTGCGCGTCGGCGCTCTCCCCATCTACCCCAGCAACCGTTTGAAGTATAACCTGACCTGGTCAACTGAAGGTCTGATCAACGAATACGCCAACGTTTGCGAAGCGATTCAAGCTGGCAATCGCGTGCAAACTCTACCGCTCGAAGGACTCGAAAGCTTTTCGCTCGACGGCGCCGAATACGAAGCCTTTAACACCTCGGGCGGCCTCGGCTCACTGGCGGACACCCTCGCCAGCAAGGTTCATAATCTTGACTACAAAACCGTGCGTTATCCCGGCCACCGCGATCTCATCGCCTTCCTCATGCAGGACCTGCGTTTCACCGATGACCGTGAGACCTTAGCGCGAGTTTTCGAGCGCAGTATCAGCTTCACACCACAGGACAAATGTTTAATCTTCGTCACTGCGACGGGGACGTTTAAGCATAAGCTCGTGCAGCGCACCTATGCCAGCACCGTATACAATACCACCGTCGGCGGAAATCATTTCGGCGCAATCCAGGTCACGACAGCTTCCGGCATATGCGCCCCGATGGATCTGTTCCTCACCGGGAAGCTTGGCGCGCGTAAGGGTATTATTCGCCTGGAAGACGTCCCCCTGGTTGATTTTCTAGATAACGAGTTCGGCAAATACTACCGCGACGAGCGCGCGCTGCAGGGAATTGCGGCCTAGATGAACACCTCCGCCACTCGGTCAATTGCCCAGTCGAGGTCCTCTTTGCTACTAACCAGAGGTGGCGTAAAGCGAATAGTCTGATCGCGCGTATCTTTGGTCAGCACCCCTTTTGCAGCAAGCTTCTCACAGAACTTTTTAGCTTTGCCATATTCGGGTTTAATGTCTGCGCCGACCATCAGTCCCCTTCCGCGAACTTCGCAGATATACGGAGAATTCATCGCTCGTAGACGCGACACCAGGTGCGCTCCGAGTTCACGCGCGCGCAGATGTGGCTTCTCCTCACGAATATAGGCGATCACCTCGCGCGCCACCGCACAAGCAAATGAATATCCGCCGAAGGTGCTGCCGTGCGAGCCGGGATTAAATACGCCGAGCACTGCAGCCGTGCCAACGACGGCTGAAATAGGAACGATTCCGCCGCCTAGAGACTTGCCCAAGCAATACAGATCAGGTTTGACCTGCTCATAATCACAAGCAAATAGGTCACCACTACGACACAGTCCGCTCTGCACCTCATCGGCGATAAAAAGAACCTGCCGCGCCGTACACAGCTCGCGTACCTTTTTCAGATATCCATCCGGCGGGATAATGACTCCACCCTCGCCCTGAATCGGCTCAATCATGATGGCGACGGTATTCTTGGTAATGAGCCGCTCGATCGCCTCGTAATTACCAAACGGAGCAATTACAAAACCGGGTGTCAGCGGACCAAAACCCTCTTTGTAAGCCGCAACCGTACTGAAGCTGATGATGGTCGTCGTCCGCCCAGAGAAATTCCCCTCCATGCAGATGATCTCAGCCTTGTCGGGCTCGACCTTCTTAACTTGGTACCCCCAGCGTCGAGCTGCTTTAATCGCCGTTTCAACCGCCTCGGCACCGGAGTTCATCGGCAGAACCATCTCCAGCCCACATAACTCAGCTAGGTCTTTGCAAAACGGCCCCATCTGGTCGTTCATGAAAGCGCGACTAATCATCGTCATGCGATCGAGCTGCTCAATCGCTCGTTTCTTAAAGCGCTCATTCGAGTGGCCAAAATTAATGGCTCCGTAAGCACTGAGCATATCGAAATATTTCTTGCCCTCAACATCCCAGACCCAGGCCCCTTGAGCGCGGGCGGCGACCATGGCAACGGGGCTATAGTTGTGGGCTGCGTACTGATCGAGAAGATGGAGATGATCTGCAGTGTTCATAGACTTCTATTATACCATGGCGCAGCGCAGTGCGCTTTAGGTAGTTTCTGTCCTACGGGAAGGCCTAGCGAGGCGCTGCCTCAGACCGACGAGCGTTGATCTGTAATCTGCTTTCAGAGATCTGCTGGCTGCTTTCCGCTGACTGCATCTGATGCAGCTGCAGCTTTCGGCCCCAGCCCACGGCCTTAGCCGTAGCTCCTGATGAGGCAATAGACGTTAGCGGCCACAACGTCAGCTAACTGGATGGCATCAGCATTCGGCTCAGGGCTAATGTCCAGAATAGCCTGACACTCTCGGACCGAC
>CAIXSY010000122.1 GCA_903922175.1 uncultured delta proteobacterium
CTGGGAGCTTTACAAGCGCTTCGATCCGAGCGGCTCGCGGCAGATGAACCAGGGGCACTTTTACTCTCTGCTTCCTCGTAGCTGGAGAGGGATGCAGAACTATCAAATGGTGAATGCCACCTATGCTGACTGCCTTGCGGCCGAGACGTGGTTTAATGAAGCTAAGCCGAGAGCGGATGAAACCAGCTGGGAGCTTTACAAGCGCTTCGATCCGAGCGGCTCGCGGCAGATGAACCAGGGGCACTTTTACTCTCTGCTTCCTCGTAGCTGGAGAGGGATGCAGAACTATCAAATGGTGAATGCCACCTATGCTGACTGCGTCGCCATCGAATTAGCATTTGGAGCGGTCACCCCCAGAACTATGCGAGACTTTGTGGTGAAGGCAATCGCATCATAAGCAGCGGGCGTGATAGGCTGTCTGTTGTCTGGGAAGAGCTGCTCAAGAATTTCGGTGCATCAGGACTTTTTGCGGACGGTATGGTCCTTGCATTATACCTCACTCGCGAACTCAAGCATAACTAAACAACTGGAATCATGGGTGGAGACTATGCAATAGTTGCATGAGGGTGGTCCTTCCTGTTCGTTTCCTTGCATCTAGTAAGTCGTATCTAGTAAAATCGCACCTGGTCAAATACGTACAATATGGAGATCGCAGATGCAGAATAAAGCACACAGAGATATGAGAGTTATTCTAGCTTCTTTGTTCTTATTCCCGGCGATATCGTTTGCTCTGCGTGGCGACTACACTGGTGATAAACGAAGCGATCTGACCGTTGCTGTTGTCAGTCGCATACTCAACAAAACAACCTGGTCTATCAAGGACATTGCTACGGGCGAGGTGCGCGACGTTCAACTAAGCGCTCCCGGTGATGCTTTGGTGCCGGCAGACTATGATGGGGATGGGGTAACCGACCCTGCCATTGTCTTTGTCGCTTCGGATGGATCCCTTGAGTGGCACACCTGGCTTGGTGGAACAGAGGTTATTACGAAATTTGGCGTCAATGGTGACCAGCCAGTTGCGGGTGATTTTGACTGCGACGGCACGGCGGATAAAGCTGTCGTACGCTCGAATTCATCAAGGCGCTTGGTGTGGAATTTTGAGCTTTCATCCGGGATAGTGGTTAACCCTGTGCAGTTTGGACAAGAGGATGACGTCCTCTATGCCGCCCACATGAGTGCTAACTCCTGTGATGACATGGTGTTAGCCCGCGTATCTGATGCTTTGATTACTTGGTACTCTAAGTCTTTGAACGGGAAGCAGGCTCGTCAAGTTGTTTTTGGCAAGACCGGCGATGTGCCCTATGCCCCCGCCGATGTCGATGGTGACGGCCAGGATGAGTTTATCGTGCTGCGAAATAGCGTGTCTACTCGTCAGGCTGTAGTACGTAATGCTGATGCAAGTGAGAGCAGCGTTACCCTGGGCGCCTTTAGTGAGACCCCGCTTTCGGGGAACTTTTCCGGACCAGGCCCGATTGAGTTCGGTATTTATCGGCAGGCAGTGGGAAAGGCAACTAGCCGTTTTGTTCTCACTCTGCCCAGCGGCATTAGTAACCTCTCGTTCGGTAAATCTGCCAGTATCCTTATTCGCCCCGATGGTACGGTCGTTCAGCCTAATGATATGTCCGTCGGTAGGTGCGGACTAACGCTCTCGATCGACAAGGTCAGCTGGGTGCTCTACAAGCCATCGAATCTACATGGTGGGCGCGGTCCGACATTCCTCGTGCAAGATCCTGCAGAGCGCACAGGGAAGCGAAGGCTGCAGATCAAAGATATCAACTGCAAAACTATCTCTTATTTTGGGCTCTATGCCACGGACCGACCCTACGGCGCACGATACTATCAGGCCTCTGGTGGGTCGAGGCACACCGCTCAGCAGCTCTATCGCCTGGCCACCAAGGCTGGTAGCAGCACTATTCTCGTCGAGGGAAAAGGAAAGTGGGTAGCGGTCAATGATCCGCGGCTCCGTCAGGGGAGGGTGCATAATTAGAAACTTCTTGCCCTCTAGCGGCACAAAGCAAGTTGAACAAATAAGTGGGCAAGAAGTTTCTACCCCCGGAGGGACAACGTAGCCAAACACATTTATAGAAACTGAGTCAAGCCGGAGGCTTGGCAGAATTGTATTGGAGGCTCGCATTGCATCGGAGGCTGCTGGGATTTACCAAATTCCAAATGTGTTTGGCTAGCGTTTGTCCTAGCGGACAAACGCTAAGAGTGCTTGAGTCAATTCTGCAACGAGTGGAGAGACCTATTAATCCGTTCTGCCTCACGTATTTGTGATGATGTCGGCCTGAAACGCAGTAATCGCCCGGTGTCTGAGAAAGTGGGTGCGGGTCGGAGATCAGTTTCTGCCGGGACCATAGCAAAAATGATTGGCGCGTTTTGGTAGTTCGATGTCGTAGAGATGTCCATCTAGAGCTCGAAGTGCAGCGCCTAACGATTCCTCAAGCGCAAGTCGACATTGCTCAGGCGTCCGAATCGGCTGTCCTATTCGCCCCTCTCCAATTATAGAATCCCCGTAACTGCTCGCCCCTTCATCGTCCTGTGTACAATAACCCAACAAAATGACCCTTTCTGAGAATCGATGACGCTGACGTCTAATGTCTAACGCCGGACGTCAGACCTCGACGCCTTACGTCCGGCGCTAGACGTTTGACGTCAGCGTTAGTCGATGAGGGGCGAGTAGTTA
>CAIXSY010000123.1 GCA_903922175.1 uncultured delta proteobacterium
CTGCCTCAGACCGACGAGCGTTGATCTGTAATCTGCTTTCAGAGATCTGCTGGCAGCTTTCCGCTGACTGCATCTGATGCAGCTGCAGCTTTCGGCCCCAGCCCACGGCCTTAGCCGTAGCTCCTGATGAGGCAATAGACGTTAGCGGCCACAACGTCAGCTAACTGGATGGCATCAGCATTCGGCTCAGGGCGATTCACCAAAGCCGACCAGTGCCGCTTCTACGGTATTGCCATGGGCTCGCTCAGAGAGTGCCAAGCCATACTTGACCTCGAACCTGACAGCGCAGGCCTCGAACTCCTTGATTCCCTGGCAGCCCATGTCTACAGGCTCATAGAGAGCCGCCGGGGGTAGCCCCCAGGGCCTGTTCACAGCCGCTGCGGCGACTTTGTCCGTTGGCTGTTGCTGTTTTCCGTTTCTGTTCTCTGTGAGCCGTAAGCGGTAAGCAGACTGCTGCGCCTACCCAGTTTCTTGCGAATTTACGGACACCGTTTCTAGCCGAGCTACCCTGACGTGCAGGTGCACGGGTTACCCGGGATTAATGGGCATTTACCTACCCGTGAACGCGCCTACAGCGCAAAATCATCTCCGAGGTAATAGCGCCGAGCCTTCTCCGATTTGGCGATCTGTTCCGGTGCTCCTTCTTCGAGGATTTTGCCGTCGATCATAATATAGGCACGGTGGCAGATACCCAGTGTTTCGCGCACGTTGTGATCGGTAATTAATACCCCCATGCCTTTTTCAGCCAGCTTGGCGACGATGCTCTGAATATCGTTGATCGCGATCGGATCGATGCCGGCGAATGGTTCATCGAGCAGAAGGAAGTACGGCGAGCGCGCTAGCGCGCGGGTTATCTCAACGCGGCGGCGCTCTCCGCCGGAGAGGGAGCTGGCGATATTGCTTGCTAGGCGTGTGAGCCCAAGTTCAGCCAGCAATTCCTCAAGACGATGCTCGCGTTCAGCGCGTGACTTAAAGTCCATTGTTTCGAGGATGGATAGAATATTCTCGGCCACGGTCAGTTTGCGGAATACGGACGCCTCTTGCGGCAGGTAGGCAAGCCCGAGTCGGGCGCGTGCATACATAGGTTCCGCAGTTATATCGAGGTCGTTTAGGGTGATCTGTCCGCTTTCTGAGCCGATGAGGCCGACGCACATATAAAAGGTTGTCGTTTTACCAGCGCCATTTGGCCCGAGCAATCCAACTATTTCGCCGGTCTTGACGTTGAGAGAGATCGAATCGACGACCTTTCTGCCGCCGTAGGTTTTACACAGATTAGTAGCTTGAAGGTTGTGCATAGGGTGATGTTCGCCAATTCCTCAGTAGCTGCTCAATAACCCCAGGTAATATTCTGTCATAGTTCTGGTCCTTATCTTGGTCATTTCCTTGACCTATTCGACCAAGGCCATGGAAAAGACCAAGAAGCTAGACCAGAACCAAGACTCAAGACTGTGGTCCCAGCACTTAATGAGCAGTTGCAAGGTTAGCGGATATTGCGGACGAGGGCAACGGCGGACGCAGCCGGTATTGGGTTAGCGCAAGTTGAGAAGATCTGGCTTTGCGCTACCTCGATTATCTCTATTGTTCCACCTTACCGTTTGCAAACTTTCGCCTTTTGCCGGTAGCGCTTCAGTGGGATTTTCTTGGTCTTGGTCCTGACCATAGTCATGAATTTGGACCATGACCAGAACCAGGACTAAGCAAAATCGTTCTACCTTATTGGTCCGCCCGGTTTTAGCCGGTAGACGCTTAGTTTTAGCTCCCGTCCCATAGCACCACTATCTCCCGACGTGTATACTTCCCCCAGGACGGGACCTCTTATGAAATTTGACTATGAACTAATCGATAGTGGTGCTGGCGCGCGGCTGGAGCGTTTCGGGACGAAGCTTCTTGTCCGACCGAGTAAGTTTAGCGTTTGGCAGCGTCGACGGCCTACTATCGAGTGGCAAAATGCCCATGCCACCTATGAGCATAAGCGTGGCTGGAGCTTTTCTCAGCAGTCGTTTGAACAGTGGGATCTGGCAGGGGAGGGTGCTTCACTTCGGCTGCGTCTTCAAGACAATGGCCAAATCGGGTTTTTCCCAGAGCACGCGGCATACCTTCCGTCCTTGCTTGATGTGCTTACGAAATATTCCAAGAATCTCGGGCGAGCCCCGCGTGTTCTCAATCTTTTTGCCTATACCGGGATGGCGACCGTGGCGGCACTTCGTGCGGGAGCTGACGTAACCCATGTTGATCTTTCTAAGAAGGTTTTAGATTGGGCACGCGAAAATGCGGAAGCTAACAAGCTTAACTCCCCTCGCTTCATTCGTGAAGATGCCCTGACATTTCTCGACAAAGAGGTGAGGCGTGGCAATACTTATGAAGTTGTTATCGCCGATCCGCCAAGTTTTAGCCGCGTCTCCCCAAAAGAGGAATGGACCCTCGAAGATGTTCTGCCGAATCTGATCTCACAGATCGCCAAAGTAGCGTCGCCTCAAGCCCACGCGGTGTTCCTCACGAGCCACCACTTTGAGAGCGGCGGGCATGTCATGGCCAATCTATTGCACGATGCCTATTGCGCAAGCGGCAGCCAATGCCGACCGTGTCTAGAAACTGAGGAGCTAGCCATCGCTGAGTCGGGAACGGGGCGAGTATTGCCAGCGGGTTTTTTGGTGAAGAGCCAGGTTTCGATCTAAATAGAGCCTGTCCGGAAAGACCCTGTTTTCGAAAAGCTACTTTTCTGGAGAACGAAAAGCGGCAAGAAATTAATAAATTGCCTCCAGCAGGACAAAGCTGACGGCAGGCGCCGCCGCCGCCGTCAGTTTTTCAAGTGAATTGATACACGACCGCCGTGAGTCAGCGAGTTAGTTTAAATATTCACCTTAAGCTGCGAGAGCCTGAGGCAGCTGCCGCGCCAGCGGCAGGCGTGCGAGCACCCAGAGATTATGCACAAGCACA
>CAIXSY010000124.1 GCA_903922175.1 uncultured delta proteobacterium
AAACGCCGGACGTTCAACGTCGGCGCCTGACGTCCGGCGTTTGACCTTAGACGTCAACGTCATCGCCCACTTTATACCACAGGGGGATGAGTAGTTACCTCCCCACACTTATTGAGCAATTACTATAGAATCAGCTAACCTTGCATCCTCTCCCATAATTGCTACCCTAGCCAAACGTATTCGAAGTTTGGAAAAACAACAGCAGCGAGGTTCCAAGCATGCCTTCCACGATCTCTCCTTCCGTGTCTTCTCCAGCCCCATCCTCTCCGCCTCCGCGCCAGCACAATCTACCGAGGTCGATTTCAGTCGTCGTGCCCTGCTTCAATGAGGAGGAGGTCATTGAACAGCTTCGTGCTCGGCTTCTTCTTGTGTTAAATGCCCTCAACATCCCCTATGAGGTTGTGCTGGTTGACGACGGAAGCAGCGACGGGACGTGGCAGCTATTGCAGCAGTTCCAGCAAGCCGATCCCCATTTCAAAGTTGTGCGTCTTTCTCGTAACTTTGGGCACCAGGTTGCCTTTACCTGTGGCCTCGACCAGGCCAACGGAGAGACCGTACTAATTATGGATGCCGATCTCCAAGACCCCCCTGAGCTACTCCCGCAAATGGTTGAGCTGTGGAGCCGCGGCTATGATGTGGTGTACGGCCAACGCCGGACACGCAACGGCGACGGCTCACTGAAGCGCTTCTTTGCTTTTGCTTTCTATCGCCTATTCGAGCGCTTAACAAAGATAACCATCCCGAGAGATACCGGTGATTTCCGTCTAATGGATCGGCGTGCGGTGCACGCGCTGCAGACGCTACGTGAGCATCATCGCTTTATCCGCGGCATGGTCTCCTGGATCGGATTTCCTCAGATCGCTCTCGCCTACGACCGCCCCGAACGGCTTGCGGGGGTTACCAAGTACCCCTTTAAGAGATCACTTTTTCTCGCCATCGAGGCGATAACCTCATTTTCGTATGCACCGCTGCGCCTAGCTTCATACCTTGGCGCTATCTTATCCATCATTGCCTTTGTCTACATTCTCGTTGTTATCGGGCTAAAGATCGCTGGGATTAACTTTCCCGGTTACACATCTATCATGGGATCGATCTTGCTCCTCGGAGGGGTTCAACTTCTCGTTCTTGGTCTGATCGGTGAATACGTCGGGCGCATATTTGAACAGGGTCAATCCCGCCCACTCTACCTCATTCAAGAGATCCACGGTGAGCCTCTCCCCACGACACCAGCTCTAAAAGATAGCGGCAAGTGAAGACCAAAGTCATCGTTATCGGTGCAGGATTTACCGGGCTGGCAGCGGCCTATGATCTGGCACGCCAAGGCCTTGAGGTTGAGGTTTTTGAAGCCGATAATGATGTTGGCGGACTGGCTGGAACGTTTGAGATCTCTCCAGGTTGTCGTATTGAAAAATTCTATCACCACTGGTTTACCTCTGACCTGGCTATTCTTGGCCTAATCAAGGAGCTTGGATTAGATCCACAGCTTAGGTATATCGCTTCCAAGACCGGTCTCTATTACGCCAACTCCACCTATCGCCTAGCTTCTCCTTTTGACCTCCTGCGCTTTAAGGCTATCCCCCTCCTCGATCGAGTGCGTACCGGATTAATGGCGATCTATGCCCGAAGCATAAGGAATTGGCGCGCACTTGAGGAGATCTCCGCCGAAAGTTGGATTGAAGACATCGGCGGACGCCCGGCTTATGAGGTAATCTGGAAACCGCTTCTTCAGGGCAAATTCGGTAGCGAGGCCGCCAATGTCTCTGCCGTATGGATTTGGAACAAATTAAAACTGCGCGGTTCGAGCCGGGACGCGAAAGGCACGGAGCAATTGGCCTACCTACAGGGAGGGTTTGGAGCCGTGACGGCGGCATTACAAAGCGCGCTCCTGCGCCATGGTGCTACGCTCCATCTCGGCTCCTCGGTCGATGAGATTTTAACTCACCAAGGACGCGTCACCGGCGTGCGCACGCCGCAAGGCAGACACGAGGCTGACATAGTCCTAGCAACAGTTCCACTTCCCACGTTTCTTAAACTTACCCCAGAATTGCCCCCCTCCTTCTGCGAGCCCGCCTCCCGTATTCGTTTTCTGGGAAATATCTGCCTCCTCCTGCGCCTTCGCCGCAGCTTATCTGACACCTATTGGCTCAACGTAGCCGATCCATCGTTTCCCTTCGTTGGTGTGATCGAGCACACTAACTTCGAAGGACCAGAGAATTACGCCGGGGAACATCTCGTCTATCTCTCCAAGTACCTACCTACCTCCGACGCCCTCTTTGGCATGAGCGACAAAGAGCTCCTACAATTTGCGCTACCACACCTACAGCGCATGTTTCCCCATTTTAGCGCGGATTGGGTCATCGCCGCTCACGTCTGGCGCGCTCCCTACAGCCAGCCAATTCCGACACTGCAGTACTCCACGCTCATCCCTCCACTGAAGACACCTATTTCCGGCCTCTGGCTTGCCACAATGGCGCAGATTTATCCGCAGGACCGTGGCACCAATTACGCCGTAATTCAGGGGCGTGCCGTAGCGAAAGAGATTGTCGCCTCTTTGCGATAGAATATTTTTATCGAATGGGAGATAGTAGGAACCCTATGACAGAATCTACAGAAGCAAAAACAACCCCGAAACAACCGAGCTGGCGACGCTACGTCAACTCAATCCTGGCCGAAGAGATCTCCACCTTTACGCGCTATTTTGATGCGCTGCTGCAATGGAGTCCGCGCGAAAGCGATAGCGGCGTGCTGTTCGAAGCGATCGAGAGCCCGCGTAAGTCGGTGGTTCACCTAGAAACCGAGCTAGCCGAGGAGATGCGCACCATTGCGCCACAAGGACGCGCCGCTGTGGTGCTCAACGGCAATCTCAATCATGACCTCGATATTGAAAAGACCCTGGCAAACCTGCGCCCGCATATAAACCGCGAAAGTCGTCTCGTGCTTGTGGTCTATAACCCCTACCTGCGCTTCCTCTATCGCCTGGCTAATTCCTTTGGACTGCGCAGTGGAGAGGCCCCATGCACCTTTGTGACGGAGAATGACGTGCAGAGTCTAGCCAAGCTTGGGGGGTTTGAGGTTGTGCGCTGCCGCCTGGCAGGCTACTGCCCGTGGCGACTTGGTGGCGTGGGAGACCTGATTAACAAGATTATGCCGGTATTGCCGCTAATACGCTGGACGGCACTGGCTGAGATAATCACCCTGCGCCCGATCGTTGCCGAAGAGGGTGCACCATCACTCAGTGTGGTTATTCCAGCACGGAACGAACGCGGCAACATCGAGAATGCACTCCTGCGTCTCCCCGAGCTACCCGGAGGGGGGAAATTGGAGGTGATCTTCGTCGAGGGGCACTCAAATGATGGAACCTGGGAGGAGATCCAAAGGGTGATCCCACTCTACGCACAGCGCTTTCCCATTTATGCCTATCAACAAACGGGGAAAGGAAAGAGCGATGCTGTGCGCCTCGGATTCTCAAAAGCTTCGCACGACCTGCTCGTTATTCTCGATGCCGATCTCACCATGCCGCCGGAGCTTCTCGTGCGTTTTTATGCTGCCTGGAGAAAAGGATTAGGCGATTTCATTAACGGAAACCGCCTGGCCTATCCGATGGAGGGCGAGGCGATGCGCCCCCTCAACCACCTGGGCAATCTCTTCTTTGCCAAAGCCGTTAGCTACGTTCTTGGTGCCCGTCTCGGTGACACCTTGTGTGGCACAAAACTAATGACGCGACGCGATTACGCGCGCATGACCGCCTGGCGCAAAGATTTCGGAGACTTCGACCCGTTCGGAGATTTTGAAATGCTCTTCCCGGCGGCACTCTTCGCCCTCGGCATCGTTGATGTGCCGATTCGCTACCGTGACCGCACCTACGGCAGTACCAACATCAGCCGCTTCCGTCACGGCTGGATGCTCCTTAAAATGACCATGCTTGGATTCTTCCGCGCCAAGCTGGGGATGGTGGCAGACCACTAACGTCGTTTGTACGTAGTCTCGCTAAATACGAAACTCCCCTACTGCACATTCCGATATTCGTTCCTTCTGTTTATGTAGCTAGTCAGCACTTTGCTATTACATACAATATGTTTCACACGGAGATCCACAGAGGTCTCACAGAGTTCCACAGGAGGCTGCGTGGTGGGGCCCAGCACTATCCCTACGTGTAACTCAGTGTAACTCCGTGAAACCTCGGTGGATCTCCGTGTGAAACATAGCGCTTATTGCGCCTCTTCCAATGGCACTGACTAGATACCTGTTTATCAGCACAGCCAGACTATGCCTATTTTCTTATTCAGCCCAGCTAGCCGAATGCCGAACAAAGAGATATCGAGAATCTGATATTGAGAATGTATTTGCTCATTAAGTCCGGGTACTACAGTCTTGGTTCTGGTTTTGGTCCTGGTCTAGATTCTTGGTCTTATCCATGGTCTTGGTCGGATAGGCCAAGATAAGGGCCACGATCAAGGCTTACGACCAAGACCAGAACTAGGACTATGAAAGAATGTTATCCGGGGTTATTGAGCAGTTAATCGAGAATCAGATATCGAGAATCACTCAACCTTTTTCCTGTGACGTGTGGAAGATAAGTCAAAACCATATCCCCCGCCCGAGGACTCCGACGGACTCGACAACTCCCTAAGTTCAACGGTGGACGTGTTTTCGTCCCGTTTGCAGCGCAAACTCCGTGAGCAGGAGATCGCCGAGAGTCAGATCTCTAAAGATGCCGAATCCCGCAAAAGTGCCATCCTTAAAGCAATGACCTCAGTACGCAAAGCACTCCAAGAGAGCGCTCGCGCTCAGCTCGGTAAGCGTTTTCTATTCGAACTTGAGGTGACGGATAATGAGGGCTGGCCGAAGCTTGAGTTGCAGCTAATCGACAGATTGCGCCCCGATAAGAGAGAACATGGGCTCATCGTTAACGCCAGCGACCGAGGTGGACGGGGGTTAATATCTTTTGTGAATAAGCAGCGTACAGAATGCATCGGTGCTCTGGCTTTTGAAGATCCTGCGGAGATCACCAAGCTGCCCGTGCTGTTAAAAACAACCATCCGCCGATTTCTAGATTCCATTGCCCCCTTCGTGCTTAAACCTGCCAGCCAGCAAGATATCGAAGCCGACAAACCTATCGAGTTTGAGAATGTCGAGGAAGATCGCACCTCCAAGCGACTCGCGGGAGAAGACGTATTTATCGAGGACGACATTTTAGAAGACGGCAACATTATCATTCCGGAAGATGTCGTTCCTCTTAATATTAAAAAGCACTAGCGAGGCGATGCCTCAGACCGACGAGCGTTGATCTGTAATCTGCTTTCAGAGATCTGCTGGCAGCTTTCCGCTGACTGCATCTGATGCAGCTGCAGCTTTCGGCCGCAGCCCACGGCCTTAGCCGTAACTCCTGATGAGGCAATAGACGTTAGCGGCCACTACGTCAGCTAA
>CAIXSY010000125.1 GCA_903922175.1 uncultured delta proteobacterium
AGTATTACCAGCTCAGCTATACCCACCGCATGAAGAGTAAGACCGAGTATGTGCGTAAGGAGTTTGCCCCCGTGGTGCGGGAGCAAGTCGTTTCCTTCCGGCGTTTTAGAAAGCTGACGCAGCTTTGGGTAAAGCTCGCCGGCCGGCCGCAATCCCTCAGTGACAGCGCGCAAATTAACGAAAGGTTTCAGTGAGTTGCTTCGCGCGGTGTGTGAGAGAAAGTGCCTGCCCCCGGTTGTGTGTGGGAGAAGGTGTCCAAGGTAGGGAATGAATACGTCGTTTTAGCACCGCAATGTCGAGGCATATCCGACTTCCATCTTGCACCGAGTGCTACTTCCCAGCAACGTAACTAGCCGTCAGATCATCATAATCTTCGTATCGAGGTGTATTCGTGTGTGTGTATAACGCTACCTATATGGCTGATTCTGATAAAAAAATTGGCATTGAGGCGCTCGGCGCCCAGATGCGTGCGGACTGGGATCGGCGGATACGCCATGACTATCGCTTTTGGATGAGTGATGGGCATGCCAGCGATGAGGCGATGTGGTTTTCTGGGGCGCGCGATCTTGAGATCCTCACGGCCGACATCAAAAACCCAGGCCAGAAATCGGTTTTGGATATCGGCTGCGGTGTCGGGCGTTTATTGCGCAGCGCCTGCGCTAAGTTCGCTGAGGTTCATGGCTTTGATGTTTCAGCGACAGCGATTGAGAAGGCCCGAGCTCTGTTGTCTGACGCCAAAAATCTCCATCTTCACCTGGGTGATGGATACACCCTACAGCCGCTTGCGGCGCATTCAATCGATCTCGTGATCAGCTTTGCAGCTTTGGTAAGCATGCCGACCGATGTCGTGGCGCGCTATATGATTGAGGCGCAGCGCGTGCTTAAAGATGACGGTTTGCTGCGCATGCAGCTCTATCTTGGTAAAGAGCAGATTGTCGGACGCAACGATACGCTGCATATTCGATGTTATGATCGCGGTAATTTTGAGCGCGCTATGCAGGCCGCCGGCTTTCGCGTCGAGTCGATCACAGAGCTCGTCTTGCCGATTCAGGTTTCGTTTAAGGACTTGGGCATCGAGGCGGTAACCGTTTCGATGCGACGTGAATCGGTTGAAGCGCAATCGGCGGATCGGGTGGCGGCGCTGCTTTTGCCGTCTGGTGAGGGAACGGCGACGGCGGATGCCGATCTCGAATGTTGGATGACTCTCAACTATGCCCATGAGCTTGCTGATCATGGAGATTTTGAACGGGCACGTGAAACGTTGCGCTATGCTGAGTGTCTACTGGCGACCGTGACCATAGATGTCAAAGATATTCTTGAACGGATTACACGGAAACTTGCGGGGCATGACGTGGCTAAGGAGGCAGGTGTGAGCGATAATAAACTATTCGAGCGGAATATGGAGGTTCTGCGTCGAAAATTTCCGGCGGCGGCGGCGCTGGTCGAGGCTGCGGTAGAAGATCCCGAGGCGTCGATAGCTGAGACGCAGGAGGGGCCGGTTGTTGGTTTCCGCGCTCAATGTCTTGATCATCCGCAAAAGCCCAAGGGTGGTGCGGATGCCTGGGCCAAGCGCACCTTGCAAGAGAAGCGTTTCAAGGAGGCCGCGCGTTTAATGGTTTTCGGCTTCGGTGCTGGGTATCATGTCGAGGCCTTTCAGCAGATCAGCACACGCCCCATCGGTGTTGTCGAGCCAAGTGCGGCAGTTATGCGTCTCGCGCTTACGCACCGCGATCTTAGCGGATGCCTTGAAAAGCTCGAAGCTCTCTCTATCGGCACCGAACTCCCAACCCATCTACCGGAAGACGCTGAGCTGGCGGTGCGTCCGCAACATCTTGCCCTATTCGGTGACTTTTGCGTGAAGTTGAAGGCTCAGTTCTACGGTGTGCGCGGCATCGCCTCACTGCATCCGACTATCGGCGTGCTTGGGCCTCTGCAAGGTGGGACGTTGCCGATTACGGCCTATACGACACGCGCACTTGGCGAGCTCAAGCAGCGGATTCGCGAGTATGACATGAGCGGGTTCGCTTCTGGCTTTCATCAGATCGATCGATTTCTGTACGATAAGTATCGCGTCGCCGCAGTCCATGGCTACTACATCGAAATGCTCTCACATGTCGTGCGTGAGGCGATCAATGAAAAGCCCGTTGATGTGCTGATCTGTATGGCCCAGGCTCCATTTTCCGGCCCGGTGTTAACTGAGCTGCGTAAGCGCGGAATCATCACCGTACTCTGGTTCATGGAAGACTACCTGCGCTTTACCTATTGGAAGGACGTGGCCCGTTACTTCGATTTTGTATTCACCATTCAAAAGGGTGAATGTATCGAGGTGATTAAGGCAGCAGGTGCCGGTGAAGTTCATTATCTTCCCGCAGCCTGTGATCCTTTTATTCATGTGCCGATGAAGCTGGAAGCAGATGACCAAAAGCGTTGGGGGTCACCATTCTCGTTTGTCGGCGCTGGGTACCACAATCGCCAGCAGATGTTCGCCGCGCTAGCGGATGAGCCCTTTAAAATCTGGGGCACCGAGTGGCCGGGGTGCCGACCGTTTGACAAGCTGGTGCAGGAGGAGGGACGTCGCCTCACTCCCGCAGAGTACGTCAAGATATTTAATGCCACTGAGGTCAATCTTAATCTGCACTCTTCGACAGAGCGCGACGGAGTTGAGCCGAATGGCGACTTCGTCAATCCGCGAACCTTTGAACTTGCGGCGGCGGGAGCTTTTCAGCTTGTCGATGAGCGTACCCTTTTGCCTGAGTTGTTTATTCCCGGCAAGGAGGTTATCACCTTCAAGGATACGCGTGAGCTAAAGGAGAAGATGCACTACTACCTGGCGCACCCCGAGGAGCGCCTCAAGGTCTGCACCGCTGCGCGTGAGCGTGCCATCCGTGAGCATACCTATGTGCACCGTCTGCGGGAGATGCTCTCGATCATTTACAATTCGAAGTACGAACAGCTCAAGCGTAAGGAGGAAAATAGCCCCTGGTCGATGATGCTCGGCCGCGCCAAGCCGCATCCCGAGCTCTTGCGACGTTGCGAGGAGGCCTTTAAGCACGGTGAAGAGCCGGCGCTTGACGGCTTGGTGGCGCACATTATCAATGGCACGGGCAAGCTGACCGAGACTGAGCAGAAGCTCTTGTTTCTCTACCATGTACGTAAGCAGATAGTGCGCATGAAGATCGAGGAGCTGGGCTCAAAGGCGCCCGAGGAAGCGAGGAGGGGTGGGCTATGAAACGCAGGTTCGTAAAGAAAGAAAACATCCTCTTGGTCAATATTACGCGACTGGGCGACATGCTCCAGGCTACGCCGACCATCGCCGGCCTTAAGATGGAGAATCCGAACTGCAAGATCACCGTGCTTGTGGAGAAGCAGTTCGAAGATGTCTGCCACTGCATCCCCAACATCGACGAAATAATGTCCCTCGACTTGGCCATGACCTGCCGTTGCTTGGCACGCGAACAGGACGGCATAATCGAAGCCTATGAATATATCAGTGACGTTGTGCGCGACCTGCGCGCGCGAAACTTTGACTACTGCCTCAATATGTCGTCGTCGGCCTATACCGCGCTCCTCCTAAAACTCGTCGACATTAAGCGCAGTGGTGGATGGACCTCGGATGACGAGGGTTTTCGCGTAATCCAGTCAGACTGGGCGCGACTGTTTGCCACCTCGGTCTTTCACCAGAACCGGCAGTACAACTCGCTCAATCTGGTCGATGTATTTCGTTGTTCGGCCGATGTCGAGCAGCATCCACCGAAGCTTTTAATTAGCGTTCATGATGAAGACTTGGCCCATGCCGACAAGCTTATCGCCGAAGCTGGATTTACCAATACGGGACCGCTTATCTGTCTGCAAGCCGGAGCTAGTCAGGGGAAACGTCAGTGGGCCCCGGCGCACTTCATCAAGCTGGCCAAGATTTTAGTGGAGAAGCACAATGCGCGGGTTGTTCTCACCGGTTCGAATAAGGAGCGCGATATTCTCGACCCGATCAAGTTCGGCGTCAACTCGCCGAATGTAGTTTCGTTCGCTGGGAAGACTAATATCCCCCAGCTGGCGGCCGTGCTGCAGCGCGGTGCCGTATTGATTACCGGGGATACCGGTCCGATGCATATCGGTGTGGCGGTAGGCACGCCGATTGTAGCGATGTTCCTCGCCTCGGCTTATGCCTATGAGACGGGACCCTACAGTGCGGGGAACCTCATTGTGCAGCCACTGATCTCCTGTGGCCCCTGTAACCCGAACAAGCCGTGTGCGCGTCCGGATTGCCATGATCAGATTGACCCCGAGCTCATTGCAGAGCTCACCGTGTTAAGAATGAAGGGCGACGTGATCGAGATCCCCCCTGGGCTTGCCGATCCACGCAGGGTTGTGGTCTATCGCAGCGAGTTCGATCAGTTCGGGTTCCTCGATCTGCGACCGCTTAATTCCCCGGAGAATGATAGCTGCCGTTATCATCGTCAGGCCTATCGACAGGTGTGGCTTGAAGAGCTCGGTGGATTTGTTTTGCCGAGTCCCCCGGTCAAGGTGAAACGCAGTTTGACTATTGCCCGGGAGCCTTTGGAAGGTTTCGAAGATGTGCTGACCTATGCCGGGCAGGGAAAAAAACTAGTTGAGCAATTGATCACACTGATCAAAGATCCACTGAGCCCACCTAAGAAGTTAGGCGATATTACGGCGCAACTTAGCATGATCGATCGTGAAATTGAGCAGAAGGGATTTCGTTATGCTGGGCTTGGTCCGTTGACGCGTATGTTCATTTTTGCCAAAGAGAATCTTTCTGGATCCGAGGCCTTGGACTTAGCATCACAAATGGGAGGGATCTATGAGGATCTCGATACGCGGGCACGGAAAATTAGTAAGTATTATCAGGACGTTGAGTAATCGAGCTTAATAAGAGGAAGGCATTATATGGTTTCTGTCAGGATTAATGGAGATGACTCGCCTGTGGGCGGCGGCGCCTCGTTGAAAATAGCCGAGCTCATAGAACTGATTAAAGCGTCAATTGACCCAGAGCACATGATCACCAGCATTCTTTTGGAGGGTCGTGAATTAGCCGAGGAGGATTGGGCTGCTCCGGTTTCACAGTTCGGTGCGGCGACAGTTGATATCTCCACGGGCACACCGAAGAGTTTTGTCAACGACCGGCTTGATAAGGCCTCATCCATCGTGCGTGAGTGCTATCTGCAGTTTCGCGACGCGCGCAAGACTTTTCAGGACGGTAAGATGCTGCAGGGCAACCAGCAGCTGGTTAAGGCCGTAAACACACTCAAGTCATTCTTCGAATGGTATTCAACGCTGCTTGAGTTGAGTGAGGGCGATCGCCGCAAGGAGATCGATATCACCCCGCAGGTAACAGATATCTCAGAAGTCTGCAAACGTATCTGCCAGCAGCAACTCTATCAGTCATGGTGGGCGTTGGGAGAGACTATTGCCAAAGAGCTCGAGCCGAAGCTTGACAAGCTCGAGGATTTTTTCCGCAAGTACCAGACTCAGGTACAGTAGGAGTGCCCTGTTGAACTGACCCGCGCATCTGCGCGGAAGAGATAAGACTAGTGCCGCCTGTCTGCTAACTGCCTTCTGTAATCTGCTTTCAGAGATCTGCTGGCAGCTTTCCGCTGACTGCATCTGATGCAGCTGCAGCTTTCGGCCGCAGCCCACGGCCTTAGCCGTAACTCCTGATGAGGCAATAGACGTTAGCGGCCACTACGTCAGCTAACTTTACGGCATCAGCACTCGGCTCA
>CAIXSY010000126.1 GCA_903922175.1 uncultured delta proteobacterium
AAAACAGCTTCAGGAGCTATGACTTGGCGGTCAATTTTTATCGACTTAGCCGGACGCTACAACTACCAAGGCACTTAAAAGAGCAGTTAGACAGAGCGGCATCGAGCATCGTTTTGAATCTGGCGGAAGGGCGTGGGCGCGGGACGAAAGCTGACCAGAAAAGATTCTTCCATATGGCCTTTGGGTCGGTCAGAGAATGTCAGGCTATTCTGGACATTAGCCCTGAGCCAAGTGCTGATGCCATCAAGCTAGCTGACGTTCTAGCAGCTAATGTCTACTGCCTCATCAGGAGTTACGGCTAAGGCCGTGGGCTGGGGCCGAAAGCTGCAGCTGCATCAGATGCAGTCAGCGGAAAGCTGCCAGCAGATCTCTGAAAGCAGATTACAGATCAACGCTCGTCGGTCGCCGGGTAGCCTCGCTAGTGTTTAAACGCTAAACACCAACTGTCGTATCCACACACACTTGGTCAATCTCCCCCTGTGAAATCAGCTACTTATCCCTGGCCTTATTTTTGCTTCTTTAATTGAAGCAAAGATTAAGGAGAGGCAGATATGAGATCACAGGGACTAAGTAGTGGGTGTAAGATGTCGCAAAAACATGATGGTGTATTTTCCGCAAGCTTGATGAGCCTTCAGCTCCAACTCAAAAGCCTTCTTGATGAGGCCGGGGGGGAGCAGACACTCACCCTTCTTGACAAGCTCTCCACGCTCAGTAGTAAAGAGCAGAAAACAGCGCTGTCGGCGTTCATTAACGTCGTCAACAAAATTAGCTTAGGCGACAAACGTTTTATGACCCCCGAGGACGCAGCGCTCCAAGATTTAGAAGAAAATCTCTTTAACGACATCGTCTCCGCCATGGAAGAGGCAGAACGCGCCCCCGTTCGCGCTGCACTTTCGGGCCAGACAGCGCGCAAGCTAGAGGTTCTTGATGGTGGCAAACATCAGCACGAAGCTGAAAGTCAAAAATCGGCGGCGCTAACTCCGATCGATTTCAACAAGGCGCGCAAGAATCGCAAATGCCGGTCGACGCCCTGCCTCAATTAGTGGCAGTCCTGGCGGACTGCCACTGGCTTGAAATAATCACTTACTCGGCACCGGTCGGCAGCCAATTCTTGGTTACGGGTAACTACGCGCCCCTCATCGACTAACGCTGACGTCAAACGTCTAGCGCCGGATGTAAAGCGTCGAGGTCACACGTCCGGCGTTAGACCTTGGACGTCAGCGTCATCGGTTTACAGAAATGGTCATTTTGTTGGGGTTATTGGCACAGCTCAGACAGCGGGCGAGTAGTTACGGTTATGGTAGTTTTTTAAGTTCACAGTTGATGTCACGGTTGAAATCGCTTGGGTCAAGGTCTTTCTCGAAAGTCTGAAAACCAGGGGCTTCGTATATAAGCTTACCGTGGGGACGATAAGGCTCTTGTGGCATCACCCAAACGCCCCACGCCTTGAGCGTCGGAATCAGGTAGTGCCCCGCTTGATCTGTAGTTGTTTCAAAAGAACGAAAGTAAATTGAACCCGCTCTACCAACAGTTAATCGAACTTTTCCTCCTACAATTGGTTGCTTTGTTTGGGAGTCTACCGCAGTTCCCTGTATTACTGGAGTCATTGTGTACCGGTACGGGAAACAAGCACAGAGCGTCGTTAGCACGGCTAGAAATAGATAAATGCGAGCTGCTGCCATAAATTTTGGTATCACCCTACGCACTCTTCTTCTCATAGTTGCACGCATTATAATAATTTTAGCACATGTCACAATAGGCCTGGCGGATATTAGATCATCGCGGTCGACTGCTTCGCTACTTCGGATCAGGAGAGATAGGAAATCCAGTCATCGTCAAGTTATCTTCCGATCCTTCCGGCTCAACGTACACTTCGATGTCTCCAACCCCACCGCTGCCGCTATAGGTGCTTCCAAGATGGAAATGCAGGTCCGGATTGTTCTTGAGCGTCTCTAGCCGCTGTATGAGTAGGTCAAGCTCGGATTTCTTAATGCCGAGCCCGATACCAAACCAGCCTGTCTTAAAGTCCTCAATCGTCGCTCTCATTTATTAGCCTCTATAACTAGCCTCATACCGCTCACTTGAACTATTCGAACTTTCTCGCCGGGCAAAAAGACCTCCCCATTTCTGGCTATCGCCGGCCGTGTCGTACGCCTCTAGGCTCGAATCGCCCCATTCTATCAGGCGATTCCGGATAAATTGCCCTGAGCGCGGTAAACTCGGGCTAGTTCCCACAATGCGCCGGCGGAACCTTTCCAAGTCCATTAAGCCCGTTCTTCAAGTCGGTGTTCGACTTGCCAGGCTTTCCCCCATCGCGGCGAGCAACCTTACACGCTGTACCAGCTGCATACTGCGACTGGACCGAGAGATTGTAGAGTTTGCGAATATTAGTCTTTGCCGTCTTAATCACATCAACTAAGCTCGTCTTGGAACAGAAAACGGTATTGCACAGCTTAATCTTGTCTCCGACATACACCTTGAGCAGCGAGTTGGTTTTTGCAACAAGTATCTTGGAAGAAGCTATACGCTTAGCCGCCGCCTTCTTCATCGCACTGTCGCATCCAGACTGCTGGCCGCTGTATTTATTAATCATCACCAGTAGGCTCTTAAGGCTACTCGAAATCTTCGCCTTGATCTTCTTTAAGTCATACGTCTTGCACTTATCCGCGCAGGTGCTGCCGTCGCCACCGCATATGCCGCAGCAGTCGATGGCGGTGGTTCCGTTGGGGATGCCGGCGCAATCTAAGCAGGCATTCGAACCATTGCATACACCGCAGGCATCAATCGTTCCTATGCAGGAGGTGATACAGGCCATTCCATCGCCACCGCAGACGCCGCAGCTATCAATCTTGTTTGTCCCGTTAGGAACACCCTTACAATCAAGACAGGTTGTGGAGTTACCATTACAAACACCACAGAGGTCGATTTTTGCGCCGCCATTCGGCACACCGGCGCAGTCTTTGCAACTTGTTCCATCGCCGCCGCAGATGCCGCAAGCATCGAAAACTTTTTGGCTATTGGGGGTCTCATCGCACCCCAAACAGGTTGTTCCATTCCCGTCGCAAACGCCACAGACATCCAATTTAGAATCTCCATTTGGCACACCGGCACAGTCCTTACAGGTTGAGTTGTCACCACCGCAGACGCCACACAGATCCTTCACCGCGTAGTGATCGGGGTCAAGCACGAGTGCTCCAGCGCAGTCCACAATTGCAACTGACGCAGTATGAAAACCGGCTAGCTCATCAATATATTGGCCCGAGTGCACGTGCCCGGTCACACTTCCTACCGCCCGCACGTATCCGGGCATACCCGAGACTGTGCCAATTGGCGTAACGATCTTAGCGCCAATCATCTCCTTGGTTATGGTAAAGCTGTATGGCCCTGGTACGCAGTCGCCGTCAGCTGGGCAGCTAAGAATAATACCAGGAGATAAGGTCACGTTATTTAGGAAGTTACCTAGTAGCCCAGCGGATGTGTAAATCGTGCCTGTTGCTTCTGTTGCGCTGCAGGCATTAGTTACCATTCCCGCTGTCGCAAACAGAGCAACAGTCTCGCCGATGTGAGCCGTCGCGACATTGAAATTCAAGCCGGCTGAGCTAGAATTCCCTTTTCCTCCATTTACAAGAGAGCACCCTGGAGGATTCTCGTCGGCGACGCTGACGCCCGCTGATAACACCAAGAAACAACCAAACAACAGGCTCATAAGCAGCGGAATACGCCCATAACAAACAGAGCTCCCGATTCTTCGACATTCTACGGCGACAGCAGCCAGTTTCGGAGATGTGGCGCAATATAAGTTGGTTTTCATTTTCTCCTTAAGTTAAACGCAGTCACGAGATCGTAGTTTTTTGAAGTCTGCTCAAATGGACTAGCGCCACGCTGGCAATCACTCCATCTTTATACGTATCCTATATTCCCAGAACGATGCTTCAGTAAAAGAGGATGCCTAGGAAAATCAATTCTTTTCGCAATCGATATAGCGACTTAGAAGCGCACAGTACAAATCAGTTAAAGCTCAAGCAAGATTTTGTGGCATTTCAATGACTCGGATGTATGAGAAAGTATCGTTCACGGCGTACGGCAGACTGAGATGTAGCTGCTCATTACCTTCAAGCAAGGTAACACCTATATATTATTGGGAAATATTGAATTTTAGTACATCGAAAATCTACTTAGCAGGAAGTCATTTAGCGAGAAGTTTACCTAGCCGATACTAAACTCCAAGCAAGCTTATTAAGCTTTAGCTTACTTGGTAACTTAAACCATATCTCTCTGGGATAATCGTGGCCGAGACAACAACAAATAGCACAGACCCGCAGCAGATTGCTAAACGCTATATAGAACAGATTCCAGCTCCCTCCTCACTTTTTACTACGTGCATTAGAGCTATAAAGAACGCCGAAATGGCGCTCCACGGTGGTGATCTCATGGTACTCAAAGACCTCACCATCAGTTCTACTGCGTTTATATTGAGTGTCAGTCCCACGCTTAAAGCAGTCTTTTACCGCGCTGCTGAAAACATCCATCCGAAGGAACTCAAGGAGCTAAATCCCCTATCGACCAAGGCCCTCATCGGCCTGTTTCAACCGAATGAGGTAACCGCGATCTTAACGATAACCTATCTTTATCGACATTTAAAGAAGGTGAGTAATTCCGAAGATTACGCCAAGCTCATAAAGAAACTCCTTACCCATGCAGAGATTGGTGCCATTGTCGGCCGCACTATTCGAAACATCGGCACCGGCAATGGTATGCTCTTGGGTGGCCTGCGTTATTTCTCTCTTGCACTCATCATGCTTGCTGACGCCAAAAAATTCCAAGACTACTACCGCAAGGCCGAGCGCAACGATAAACTTTTCGACCTTGTTGCCGAACGTCAGATATTTGGCTGCACACACCTCGATATCGCCGGCCACCTGGCACGCATCTTCGGGTTTGGACTGATCACCACCTCCGGCTTTATGCTGGCACACGCGAAAGAAGCCCCCTCTAACTTTTCTGAGCAGATGGAGGAAGAGCTCCTCTGTTGGAGGGTGGCCTTCAGCCTGACGGAGGCATTCCATGAAAAAGGCAGCGCCCCCGAAGTTGATGAAAGTTCAGAACTCTACCTTCCACCTGAGGAGTCGGCATCGTTAAAAAAGCAGTGCTGGGAGGTAATCCGCGATGGTTGCAGCTATACCTGGCTTACGGCCGCTAAAAACGATCTACCAGAAGAGATCCGCCGTGCCTTAGAGATAACCATTAAAGGTTCGCAGAAATTGGGAATCGAAGACCTGGAAGAAGGTGAAGATGGTGTGGCTTAACCCCGCCTCCTTACACCCCGGCAGCATATTTTTCATACTCCACTCGAAAAGCCGCGACCTCCTGCTCGAATTCAGAGATCATTGCGTCGGCACGATCTAACGTGTTTTTTTTCCCCGCCTGCTCCATTTCAAACGCCTTGGCCCATCCACGCATGGCGCCGATGTTACCCAACGCACCTTTACAAGCATGTGCAGCACTGCTAAACGCAGCTCCATCGTGCGACCGCGCACTCGAACGTAGGGACTCGATGGCAGCGGGGAGGCCTTCAAAGAATATCTTCACCACCTCCTGAAAAAGCCCACGATCGCCCTCAAGGCGCTCCATTACCGCCTCGATATCAAGCACCTTAGGTGAATCCATAATCTCCCCCATTCGTAATTCCTATAAATCCTCAACTTATCACCTCTCATCACCTCTCCGACCACGAGCGCCACTACGCTCACGAATTATTAAGCCACCCGGAGTTATTGAGCAGTTACACGTCAGAGAGCAGCCACCTGCTAACATATAATTCATTGGGGACCAAGCAGCAATATATTACCGGGAGCTCGTACCACAAGACCGGCTAGCTCAAGTTCGAGTAGCTCTTGGCTAAACGAGTCGTCCCTTGCCATGTGAGTTTGAAGCACATCAACTCTCATCGGGCCGTTGGCACGCAGGTACTGAATTATCTTATTATCACTAACGACCTCCTCTTCCGCTCTCTCCTTCTGACATGCGGCAAGGCCAGGAATCCCCTCCAGAATATCAGTTATGCTGCTCACCAGATGCGCGCCCTCTTTGATCAGCCGATTGGAGCCCTCATAACGCGGATCTAGTATGCTCCCAGGCACAGCCATCACCTCACGCCCCTCCTCGAGAGCATAACGTGCACTTACCAGAGAACCACTGCGCGCAGCTGCCTGAACAACCAAGACACCCAGCGCCAAACCTGCGATAACACGATTACGATTCAAGAAATTCGACGGATAGGGGGGCTCATTGGGGGAGAACTGACTAACAATCAAACCACCATGATCAACTATATCACGCGCCAGAGACTCATTCGATCGCGGATAGATGCAACGCAGACCACTGCCCAACACCGCAATTGTCGGGGTGTCGCCATGTGATGCTAGGGCTCCTTGGTGTGCGGCGCTATCAATCCCAGCCGCAAGTCCACTCACCACCGTGGCACCACCTGCGGCAAGCTCACGGCTTAGATCGAAAGCTATCTTGCAGCCACAAGCATCACCTTTACGAGAGCCGACAACGGCGACGCCTTTAACATCAGCACCGAAACAAGCAAGATTCCCGCTGTAGAATAGTAGCTGCGGAGGATCGAATATCTGCCGTAGGAGGTATGGATACCTCGGGTCGACAATGCTCAACAGGCCGATCCCTTGAGAGGCCAACTGAAAAAGCTCCTCTTCTAGGCCCGCCACATAGCAGCGGTCGGCGAGTGCCCGGCGCAAGAGCTGGTGCGAACAAAGCTCTGTGCAGACAAATGGCGACTCCGCCGGCGGCACCGCTTTGTAAAAGGCTTCAAGCACGGCGGCTGTCACCCCCTTAATCCGAGAGGCCGCAAGAGCGACACAACACCAAACTTCAGCGATTTTTTCCATATAGCTATTCACGTAATTGCTCTACAACCCGGGCGGATGCCCTCGTAATCGTGGTCGTGCTCGTGGTCGTGCTCGTGGTCGCGGTCTGAATCGACCAGGACCGTTCGACAAGCTCACGACAGGCCACGAGCACGATTACGATATTCTTTGCCCCAAGTTATTGAGCAATCTCCCCCTTATGTATCGGAGTTTATTAGCTTAAGTTTCCTAATAACGTACATATTCAGTATTTCCTTAGAACTCCCGACAGTTATGAGTGGAGATACACCCAACTGGAGTATTGCGTGAACGAGTCTGACAAGTTCCATCTGGTGTTTGAAGGACCGAGCGACGAGTCCTCGGCAACGCTACGCCGACTAAAAGTGGCATTTATCTCCGACCTTGAGTTCCCCATCGAAGAGGTCCAGCGCGTCCTATCCGAAGCTCCTCCACTTACCATTTATTCCTCCAATTCGGAGGAGACGGTTACGAAATACTATCAGGTACTTAAGAGTGCCGGAGCAAAGGTGTTAATGATCCAGCCCAAGGCGGATTTAGCCGCAGCTGAAGAAAGTAACGCCTCTCCGAGTGAAGTCATTTTTGAATTTACCGATCTTCCCGGCATTCAAGCTGCCCCTGAACCATCACAACCAAAAAAAACCAAAAGGATCTATCGCATAAAAGAGAGTGAGGAAGCAGGCTCCACGCTCACCGCTGCACCGCAGATCGCACCCGAAGTCGTCCGGACCGAAAAAGAGGCAGCCACGCAAGAGGGGCCACTTTTCCCCGAGCTCGTCATGCAGCCTCCGCCGCTCAGGAAGGACTCTAAAGAGTTGCTCTTCAAGCCCGCACCTACGCACACTGAAGCTGTCGCGACTGAGATACATCAGGCTCTCAAGACCGAACAGACTGTCATCAAGCCTCGGCAGAGTTCTGTCCCCTTTAGCCTTGAGGATGCTAGCAAATCGCTCAATGCGGAGCCCCCGGCTCCTGCAGACAGAGCGACAGCGCTCAGCTCGACCACACTCTCACTTCTTGAGATTGAAGAAGGTGACTTTATTAACAATTCAGCACCACTCACCACGGCTCAACCACAAACTCCACCGCCACAATCAGTGAGCGATGACTATGATTTAAGCCTCTCTCTCGATGAGCCAGTCATCAAACATCGACCACTATTCCCTTCTACTGAGCAGGTTTCTGACACGCAAGGGATCCTCCCCAGCGCACCTGCACGTAGCACCATAGAGAATCAATCTACGTTCGACCTCGCACCAGAGGAACCGTCACTCAGCTCGTTGCATATAGCGGATAAGCCGAAACTTTCAGCGCCTCAGCCGCCGACAACGCCTACCCAACAGAGTGAAGCACAAGAAGAGCCTGAAAAGATAAGCCTCAAGGAATTAATCGCCGCCAAACAACGTGACCCCGCATCGACACACACTCTCGCCCCAGCTGCAGCTCCCCAAATAACACCACCTGATGCGCAAAATTCTGATTGGACGAACACCATTGCACCTGCCCCTGTTCATCGAAGCCACAACCCATGGCGTGAATTCATAATTCCATTCGGAGTTGGGCTCGTGCTTCTTGCCCTGGGCAACTGGATTTACCACACTTTTTTCTCAAATGCTGCGGGAAACAACACCATTCAGATTACCCCTGAGATGCTCACCGGCATGGCCCAACCGGAGGCTGCACCACACAGTCCTCCCGGCACTCCTCCCGCAATAGCACAAAGCGCAGTAACACCTCCTCTTCGCTATGAATACTCGCGCCAAGATGGGTTGCGCAGCTTACGGATAGCGATCACGTTACAGGTCGCTGGTCAGGAAATACGTGGCAGCAGCGCAGATATAGCAATTGAGCTGCCTGCCCCCCCTACAATCACTCCCGAAGAGATTGTGCAGGGAAAGGCCCCTCCGCTTTGGTTACGTCGGATTGAGATTAATCTGCCGCCGACAAAGCTTGCGGCCGAAAGTGGTTTTGAAGTGACGACACCAACTAGGTTCTATATCGAACAGGGCAAAAAACACTCTCGTGGAGTTGGCAAGTCTATGATCAGAGGTAAATTGGCTCCAGACATGAAAACTCTCGAAGTTGAGTTAGTCACCTTTTCAGGCTTCGACAGTCCGCCTAAAAACGAAACTGCGATCTCTTTAACTTCTCCAGGACGATATCGTTTCGCCGTTCGAGAACAGCTCAGCATGCACCAAGTTAATCCACCGATTGCGCAGCCCTAGCCCACCTTCGGTGCCAGAACCTCTCGATTGCCTCGATAAACCGTAACTACTCTCCCCTTACAGATAGGTGTAGTGCGCGGATCGTATAACGCTAACGTCGGACGTCAGACCTCGACGCCCCACGTCCGGCGCTAGATTCCTTGACCCTTGAAACGTGTACTAGTGTCGCGACCGGAAAGTTTTTTCACTTAAAACTAATGTTTTTCTCTTGAACCTGGCCTTTAACTCCCGCTTGGTCTTGGCCAATTCCCCTTAGATTTAGGCTTAAACGTCGAAATCAAGGTCGAAGAGAGCAGGCCACGGCCAAGCAGAAGTTCAAGGCCAAGTCTACGGCGAAGTTTAAGTTAGCAATGGAGCCTTGGTCTGAGGCGCAGCCCCGCTAGACGTTTGACGTCAGCGTTAGTCGATGAGGGGCGAGTAGTTACCTAGAAAGGTAATTGCTCATTAAGTGTGGGTAAAAAATAACGAGGCTCTGCCTCAGACCCTAATCTGCTCTCAGCGATCTGCAGTCAGCTTTCTGCTGACTGCATCTGATGCAGCTGCAGCTTTCGGCCGCAGCCCACGGCCTTAGCCGTCTTGTCCTACGTAGCACTTGCCGCGCGGCAAGGCGAAGGAGGAAGCTCCGGCCGCAAGGCCGGGCGAAGGAGGAAGCGCGGCGCTCCGGCTACGCCACCGCACGCTTCTTAGCCTGCACCTTAGTCGCTATTGGACGAGAGGTCCCTCGAGCCTTTGGAGAGGCCCCCAAAGCTTTCTTTGCAGTCGCTTCCCTAGATGATCCCGCAACTTTTTTAGCGGACAACGCGGGCTTAGCTTGCACCTCATCTTGTCTCTTCTCTGAAGCTCGCTTGACGTCCCTCTCCACCTTCTCGACTTTGCCCGCTTGTGCTGCTGGCGCAAGTGCATAGGCTGGATGCGGGACTTGAAGGGGTTGTGTCCTAAATCCACCGACTGGAAACTTTCTCTTAGGCGCAGGCTGTGGCTTCGCTGCCCCTTCTGCACCAGCGGGCGCCCCCTCGATTACTTCACCGCGCAGATGGGCTGCGGTGACTTTTGCCGCCTCGTGTCTCTCGACGATGGTTTCTAACTCCTCGCGCCTGGTGGACCACGTGCAACCATCAAGGCTAAAAAGGGTTAAGCGCTTGCCGCCGAATTGAACATTCTTTGTGATATATTTTTGTTTTTGGCTCATTGCATTACTCCGAACAATAGTCCTTCGGTATTAGTAGGATGAATCCCGATCATGGCGAGGTTCGAAAAAACCTCCCCCTCGACATTTCAAGCGTATTTTATTACAGTCCGCCTCGACGCTGAAGCCTATTGTATCTGCTCAATAAGTGTGGGCTGAACGTAATGATTGTTTCTCACGGAGTATCACTGAGATCGCACGGAGTTACACGGAGAGGTCTTCTCCGTGTA
>CAIXSY010000127.1 GCA_903922175.1 uncultured delta proteobacterium
AAAATTCACTAGTCGGCGCTATTATAGCGTGCCTCTTTCGGGCTTAACCTCGAAATTGGCCACGTATACTACTCTACTATTTCACTTATTTCTCCCGTCCTATCGCGCTTTCGCTGTTTCCGGACAGGCTCTAGATAGCCGCCTTAATCATGCGCCTATTTCTCTTTGCGTGGTGCGCGGCGTGGGTCGGTAACGCCGCTATCGATCATCTCTTTGGTTTCATCAGTGTCGTAGCCAGCTTGGGCCCAGAGACGTGAAATTACCGGGGGCATGTTGCTCTGTGCCCAAGGTTGCGCGCTGGCTGGGTTGAATCCCTCGGTGCGCCATGAGGCGGCTACCCCGGGGTTGGAAAATCCATATCTGACCCACTCCGGAGTTTCGACGGGTGAAAATCCGTTAGCTCTCCAATATCCGGCGGCTACCGGCCCAATTCCGGCATCGGACCAGGCGGTGGCCTCCTGGACGTTAAAGTCGGCCTTATCGAAGCTAAGTCCACCGCGGTATTGCGCAAGAATCTGGCTAATGTCGTGGGTATGAGTTCTGAACACGGCAATTAGTGGAATGCTGCGCTCATACAGATTCCGCAAGAAGTCTTGCGTCGACGAAGCCTGGAGGTCACGTGCTAGATTGATAATAGTATGGGTCAGGCGCACGTCGTCCTGAGCTGGGGCGAGCATGGCCGAGTATCGTGCTCCGTCCTGCGGCGAATTGAATTTCGTAGCAAACTCGATAAAACCCTTAATGTAGTTTTCCCGTGCGTAGGAGAAGCGCCCAAAAGCAGCGCAGAGGAAGGCGATGTCTTGGAATTTCTCGGCTGGGTTCTGTAGTGAGAATATTCGCGCTATCTCTCCAGAGATGCCCAGCAGGTCCGGCTTGAGCTGGTCGAGCAATTCAAGGGCCTGGCGAGAGTCGAAGGTTTGCGGTGCTGTCCACTGCGCCGCAAAGAGGTGATGATCATTCCAAAGCGCTTCCGTCCAAAAAGCAATCTTGTCGAGTGCCTGGCGCGTAAAGGTAATCAGGGCTGGATCGAGACCTGGATACTGCAGCTGTGAGAGGATATTGAGGAAAGTAAACTTGCCCTGATAACCGGCAAGCAGGTAGTTCGTCACGGCGTGGGTTGATAGTCGGTCTTTTATTATTTCGGGAGTCATAGGTGTTCAACCGAATTAGGCGGTAACGCAATTGCTCATTAATCCCGGGTAGATTTTATCCTAGTCTTGGTTGTGGTCCTGGTCCTAAATCCTGGCCATGGTCAATTGGTCAATGATTTCGGCCAAGAACACGACAATAACTTAAGACTAGAACCAAGACCAGGACTAGGATCCAGACACTTTCACCCGGGGTTAATGAGCAGTTACGGGGAGATGACCATTTCAGCTGCCCCCTCTTACTTCCCTCTTTAAGGGTACCTCTGCCTAGAAAGATCTGTCAAATTAATATTGTTTCGGTTCGGCAACTTAGGCTGTGGAGATGTAACTGCTCAATAACCCCGGGTACTACAGTCTTGGTTCTGGCTTTGGTCCTGGTCTAGTTTCTTGGTCTTTTCCATGGTCTTGGTCGAATAAGCCAAGAAAATGACCGAGATAAGGACCGCGACCAGGACCAAAACCAAGACTAGGGTAAAGAGTTTTCCCCTGCACCTGCACGAGTCACCCGAGGTTACTGAGACACCCCGACTTGACTTAGCCTGCCTAACCCCTCACTATTCTATTCATGTCACACGTTAAGCCTCCTCAGATCCTTGGTTTTACCCGTTACCAGTGGCTCGTAATTTTCGCTGCTTGGCTGGGGTGGGGGTTCGATGTCTTTGATGCTCTGCTTTTTAACTTCGTTTCGCGATTATGCATCCCGTCATTGTTAGGGGTAGAGAAGGTCGATGCTCAGACCAGCATCTATTGGACTGGGACTCTCACCGGTCTATTATTGATTGGCTGGGCTACGGGCGGAATTCTCTTCGGCAAGATTACGGATAAGATCGGACGTACGCGTACCTTGATGCTGACGATGCTTACCTATGCTCTGGCGACCGCGGCCTGCGCATTCTCGGTCAATATCTGGATGCTGGCCATCTTCCGTTTTATATCGAGCTTGGGTATCGGTGGTGAGTGGGCAGCCGGAGCGGCATTAGTGGCGGAGTCTGTGCCAGAGAAGAAACGGGTTCACGCCGGGGCTCTCCTCTATACCGCCGCGCCGGCCGGGCTTTTTCTGGCCACCTTTGTGACCGATCTTTTCACGCGCCAGCTTACCGGGATTGCATCCAACCCAGATTTATCCTGGCGTGTTGTATTTCTTACCGGACTAATCCCCGCAAGCGTGGCTTTGGCTATTCGCTGGAAGGTGCGTGAGCCTGAAGGCTGGAAACCAGCTGTGGAACAGCCGCGTATCCGTGAGCTTTTTACACCGCAGCTTCGTGCGCGTACCATCGGTGGCATCTGTCTTGCAGCCTCGGCGCTTATCACTTGGTGGAGCTGTAATGCTTTTATTCCTCTCATCTGTTCGTTCTTGGTGCACGATGTTGTGCCGCAGCCTGGCGCGGCAGAGTTGGCGCTGCTTAAAGCCAGCTTTGTTACCAAGGGGACGACGGCCTTTAATATTGGTGGGTTACTTGGTACGCTTTTGACCATCCCTATCGCTCTGCATGTTGGGCGTCGGCCGATGTTTATCGGCTATTTTTTGGCGAGTGCCGCTGCTATCTGGTGCACGTTTCACCTCGGACTTGCCCCTGAAACGCGCCTGTATTCAATCTTCTTTATCGGGCTCTCGGTTTTTGGCATATTTGGATCGTTTACCTTTTACCTGCCGGAGCTTTTTCCAACTCGGCTGCGTGGCACCGGAAGTGGTTTCACCTATAACGTGGCACGATACCTTACGGCGTTTGGCCCCTTCCTTGTCGCCGACATCGCCAGCCATACGACCAGTAGCGACCAGATACTCGGTGTCGTCAGTTGGGTAGCGATTGTTCCTCTTGTTGGAGTCTTACTCTTGCTCCTCGGGATTGGGGTGGAGACGAGGGGGGCTGCTCAAGAGGTCCAGGTTCAGACTGAGAAATTAGCGGCGTAGTCTCGGCTCGGCAGCGATATGCAAGAACTTGTCTTTTATCTCTCGATTTGTGCCCACCTATTATTGGAACAGGAGCTCGGATGAGGAAGTTGTATTGCGTTGTATTAATACACTCCAGCATGAGCTCTAAGTGCTTGGCTTTATTGGGACTAGATGCTCCTTGATTGGCAATACAATCCAATACACAATAATACAAAGGACTCGCTGGTTTGAGGCGAGTCTGGTGTAATAACTGTTAGGCAGTCGACTATGAAATTACGTGACCATCTGAAGTGGAATCCAGTAGTTCCGCTACTTCTGGTCGTCTTTATCGTCATCCGTGGTCAGGCGAGGAGTTTTCCCGCTTATGCGATCGTTTGTGCTGCCGTAGTTACTGCCTGGTTTGTCATCTGTCTCTACAGAACTCTGTACAGACAATCTAGGCGAGTTTCGTCTTTTCCACCCCTCTCCGAGGCCGATGTTGTGAACCGGATTGGAAAGGCCCGAACCGACCATTTTCTTGCCAGCACGTTCGGTTTTGTTTGGATAAGTGACACGATCACGAAGTATGGATATCCAATCGGCATGATGTTTCGTGATAGGTCGGAAGACAAGATGTTTAGTGGCTGGACGTTCGTCTCAGGACACGAAGACGACTGGCGATTCGGAAGCGATGTCGATGTCCACGATGCCCAAACCATCCTTCGCTATGATCCCTCAGTCGAGAAGTATCTCGACCTTCCTCCTGGTGTCGTTCTTTCGAGGCAAAAAGACGGGACTTTTTCGGAAGATGCCTAACAAATCCGAGCACCTTAGTCGGCCCATTGAGTAGTTTTACTGGTCCCAGTAATATGAAAGAGCCGACAAGGTGTCGGAAAAGTTGAACCCCAGGCGCTAATCGCGCCGAATTTTCCTAGTAATTCATAAGGTAGTGCAGCTGTGTAACGCCCCGCGCCCCGCTACGCTTGACGCCCCTTGGAAAAGGGCTGCGCTACGACCCTATACTCTATAAATTTACTAAAATATATCTAGACAGTATTCGGTAGAACCAATATATTGCCAAATAGGGGCTGGTATTTAGTCGCCATTTTTATAATACGCAAACCCAGCACAGATTATAAAAACAAGTAATTTCAAGCCATTAGACATGTGGTAAGGGTGTTTTACGCCCATTCGAGGAGTTAAAGATATGCAAAGCAATGCCGAATCTCTGCCCACAACATCCTCTTTCCCGTCCATGCCGATACCTGCAGCTGTGTTGGGCGCGACACCCAAGGCAGTTGAAAATGCTAAGCGGTCGCTAACTTCGTTCTCTGTCGTAAAAAGAAATGGGGCCTTCGTGCCCTTTCGCAGCGAGCGCATAGTCAGTGCTGTGGAGGCCGCGGTGCGAGCAACGCGTGGTCTGTCACGCTCCTCGGCTCTTCCACAAGAAGCGCATTCTGTGGTGCAGCAGTTAGCAGCCGCCGTTGTTGAGGAGGTACAGGTGCGTGCCGCTGGGCAGGCGTGCCTTACCGTGGAGGAGATTCAGGACCTCGTCGAGCGTAAATTGATGGAGGTTGGCCACTACGATATCGCTAAGAACTATATCCTCTATCGCGAACAGCATAAGGAGTTGCGTGTTGACTCGCCGCAAAATCTAAAACTTCTTCGACGCGATGGAAAAACGGTTGTGCGCTTTAACCCAATTAAGATTGCAACGGCGATTGAGCTCGCTTTTCGGGCCTCTCTTAAAATTCAGGAAGAGACCCCCGAGTCTGTCATCGGCTCGATAAACCTGCTTACCAATCGGGTTGTCGAGCGCGCCGTGCAGATGGCGCGTGAGGGGACGGTGCTGCAGGTTGAGCTCATTCAAGATGAAGTCGAGCGCCAGATGATGGCAGGGGGCTTTTATCAGGTTGCCAAAGACTTCATTCTCTACCGTGCGGCGCGAGCGGCTATTCGCGCGCGGGAGGGGGCGCTTGATGCGCCACGTAACGATGCGCCAGCAGAGATCGTCATAACTCCCGTTGCGCTAGAGGTTCAAGAGAAGGGGCGAGTATTCCACGCCAAAACCAAGCGCGGTGAAACCGTGGAGATCACCGAGCGTGATATCCGCCGTCGCATCCTGCATGCGTGCGCAGGGCTTGGTGCTGTCGTTTCAGCGGAGGTTGTTGTTGAAGGAGCCTTGGCCAATTTTTATGAGGGAATCCTCGAGCATGAGATCGATCTGGCAACGATCATGGCGGCCCGCTCCAAGATAGAGAAGGAGCCGGCGTACTCGTATGTTGCCGCGCGGCTACTCCTCGATCAGATCTATCGCGAAACGATAGGCATTGAAGCCGACAATTCCTCCCTTAAGAAAGCGCAGCGTGAATACTTTAAGAGATATATCGATATCGGAATCGGCCACGAGCGCCTTGACCCGCGGCTTAAAGAGTTCGACCTTGAGCGGTTGGCTGGAGCACTTCAGGTTGAAAGCGATCTGCGCTTTACCTACCTTGGGTTGCAGACACTGTACGATCGTTACCTGGTCCATCACGAGGAGCGCCGTCTTGAGACGCCGCAGATCTTCTGGATGCGCGTTGCCATGGGGTTAGCTCTTGATGAGGGGGCCCAGAAAAATGAGCGCGCTATTGAGTTTTATGAGGTACTCTCCAAGTTCCTTTTTACCTCAAGTACGCCGACCCTGTTTAATGCCGGCACGCTTCATCCGCAGCTTAGTTCGTGTTATCTGACGACGGTGATGGACGATCTGCAGCATATCTTCAAATGTGTTTCAGATGATGCCCAGCTCTCAAAGTGGGCCGGAGGGCTCGGTAACGACTGGACCAATGTGCGCGCCACCGGGGCGCATATCAAGGGCACAAACGGCACGAGCCAGGGGATTGTTCCCTTCCTCAAGGTGGCCAACGATACGGCGGTGGCTGTGAATCAAGGCGGTAAGCGCAAGGGGGCGATGTGCGCCTATCTTGAGACCTGGCATCTTGATATCGAGGACTTCTTGGAGCTTCGCAAAAATACCGGTGATGAGCGCCGGCGAACGCCCGACATGAACACTGCCAACTGGATCCCCGATCTGTTTATGAAACGTGTTGCTCAGAACGGCAGTTGGACGCTGTTTAGCCCGAGTGCGGTTCCGGACCTGCACGACCTGTACGGCAGCGCCTTTGAGAAGCGCTACGCCGAGTACGAGAAGATGACGGAAGCAGGAACGTTGCCGCTCTTTAAGCGAGTTGAGGCAGTCACGTTGTGGCGCAAGATGCTCAGTTGTCTGTTCGAAACTGGACACCCGTGGATTACGTTCAAAGATCCCTCCAACCTGCGCTCGCCGCAGGATCACGTGGGCGTCGTGCATAGCTCGAATCTGTGCACCGAGATCCTGCTCAATACCTCAAAGGAGGAGACGGCGGTGTGCAATCTGGGATCGATTAATCTTCCGGCGCACACTCTCGCTTCGGGCATTGATGGTAAGCTTTTGGCGCACACGGTCCGAACGGCGGTGCGTATGCTCGATAATGTAATCGATATCAACTACTACCCCACGCCGGAGGCGCGCACGGCCAATCAGCGGCACCGTCCAATAGGCCTAGGATTTATGGGGTTTCAAGACGCGCTCTACATTCAGGGGATAAGCTATGCCAGCCCTCGTGCGGTGCAGTTTGCCGATGAGAGTATGGAGATGATTTCATACCACGCTATTCTTGCTTCGATCGAGCTGGCCAAAGAGCGCGGCGCCTACCCGAGCTATAAAGGCTCTAAGTGGGACCGCGGACTCTTACCGATTGATACCCTGCAGACGCTTGTGCGTGAGCGTGGAGCCGAATTCGTCGACGTCGATACCTCAAGCAAACTTGATTGGACTCCTGTGCGTGAGGCGCTTCGAAAATATGGCATGCGTAACTCGAACACGATGGCGATCGCACCAACGGCGACGATCTCGAACATCACCGGCGTGTCACAGTCGATTGAGCCGGCCTATAAGCATCTTTATGCCAAGAGCAATCTGTCAGGAGATTTTATCGTTTACAATACCTACCTCGTCGACGAACTCAAGAAGCTTGGACTCTGGGATGAGGAGATGATCGACGATCTTAAGTATTTTGACGGATCGATTTTAGAGATTGAACGCATTCCGCAAGAGATCAAGCAGGTCTATTTAACTGCCTTTGAGGTTGATCCGGAGTGGACCATCGAGTGTGGCAGTCGCCGCCAGAAGTGGATTGATATGGGGCAATCGCTCAATCTCTACATCGCCCAGCCCAGCGGCAAGAAGCTGCATGATATGTATATGCTGGCATGGAATAAGGGATTGAAGACTACGTATTATCTGCGTTCGCTCGGAGCGACGCAGATTGAGAAATCGACGACCGATGTTAATCGTCGCGGATTGCAGCCGCGTTGGATGAAGAATAAATCGGCGTCGGCAAATATTAAGGTTGAGCGCGAGGGGGATGTTGCCGCGGCCGATATGTCGAAGAATGAAAGTGCTGTGCCAAAGTCATGTAACTTAGATGGTAATTGTGAGAGTTGTCAGTAAGGAGAGATCGATGTTGAGTTTTGATGACGATACGACCGGAAATAAGAGTGGTGGAGAGTCCAAGCGCTTTGCCGCAGCGCAGAAACGCTTAATCAACTGCAATACCGTTGATGTGAATCAACTCATGCCGCTCAAGTATAAGTGGGCCTGGGAGCACTATCTAAACGGCTGCGCTAATAACTGGATGCCGAACGAGGTCTCGATGGCCAAAGATATCGAGCTGTGGAAATCTAGTAAGCTTACCGCAGATGAGCGCTTGCTCATAATGCGAAACCTCGGTTTTTTTAGCACCGCCGAAAGCTTGGTTGGCAATAACATCATCCTCGCCATTTTAAAGCACGTTACCAATCCCGAGTGCCGCCAGTATCTGTTGCGCCAGGCTTTTGAAGAAGCAGTACACACACACACTTTTCACTACATCGTTGAATCGTTAGCCTTAGATCAGGGCGAGGTTTTTAACATGTACAACGAGGTCAACACGATTCACAACAAGGACCAATTCGAGATGCAGCTTACCGAGGAGGTCTGCCGCGATGGATTTACCACCTCTACCGAGGAGGGGGCCCAGAAATTCTTAGAGGACCTGATCGGCTTTTACGTGATTATGGAGGGGATCTTCTTTTATAGTGGGTTCGTGATGATCCTCTCGCTCCACCGTCAAAACAAGATGACCGGCATCGGTGAGCAGTTTCAATACATCTTGCGCGATGAGACGAATCACCTCAATTTTGGGATCGATCTTATTAATGGCATCAAAGAGGAGAACCCTGCGCTGTGGTCCCCCGAGTTTCAGGCGCGCATGATTGATAAGATTCGCCAGGCGGTTGAGCTTGAGTACCTCTATGCCGCTGACTGTTTGCCGCGCGGCGTTTTGGGTTTGAGTGCACCGATGTTTCGCGACTACGTGCAGTATATCGCCGATCGGCGCCTTGAGCGTATCGGACTAAAGCCGCAGTATGGCTCAAAGAATCCATTCCCCTGGATGAGTGAGACGATCGACCTTGGAAAAGAGAAGAACTTCTTTGAGACGAGGGTGACGGAGTACCAGACGGCGGCGTCGCTGCAATGGTAGGTTAGGCCGCGGGCGCGGCCTCACCTATAATGTTGAACCGAGCCACACATTCGCGCGGAAGAGAGAGTCGAGCATCCTGTAATCTGCAGCCAGCTATCAGCTGTCTGCATCAGATTCAGCTGCAGCATCAGTTGCGGCCGCAGCCGACGGCCTTCTTTGTGTACTTATCGTTGCGTACTTCAAGCGACTGCTTCTCTAGTTCTATTGTATTTACCTGAGAGAAAAGGTGCGGGCCGACTAAGAGAAGGCAGAGACCTTCTTTGCAAGCTGCGGCGTCTTGTAGCAGCTGCGCAGCAACTGCATCGCAGGAAAATTCATCGCAGCGTGAGAGTCCTTTTTGCATTTCTGCAATGCGGCGTCTGAAGAATCCCATGTGCCCAAGCGCGTGATGTGCGAGTTCGTGTGCAATCACAAAGGCCAGTATCTTTGGATTCTTTGTGGCAGCAGCGCCCCAGACGACGTCGTCAATAAGCAAAATGCAGCGCTTTTTCCCCAATCTGATTGCAGCTGTTACTCAAACTTCTCCTGCTCTTCCTCTTCCGCCCGTCCCTCAGGAGTGTAGTCGTTGATCTCTACATCGGGCGCATAGAACCAGGGGAACATGTCGCGGCGTAATTTAGCCATCCAGCACTGGTGAGCGGCGCGGCGTTTAAGATTGTAGAAGATCACGCCCTCGGCAAAGACCTTATCGCTCAGGCCGAGTTTTGAGGCGCGCTTAGTGTACAAACGCGAAAAGAGCCCATCTTTGAACCAGGTGCTCCAGTTTTCATACGTGCGGGCGTGCTCATGAAATGAGCGATAACTCAAATCCGCAATAGTGCGCTCGAACGGATACCATAGGTGAGTATCGAGTTTGTATGGATTACCTTGCAGCTTCGGGCCGATTACCTCACCAGCCTGTTCCCCGTCCGCCTGCACATATCCTTTGCCGATAGCCTGAAAGACGCCTTCAATGATGAAGGTTGGGCCTTTCATTATCTGTAGGGGGTCGAGAACATTGAGCCGATTCTGAAGCGCTACGAGGCGTCCGCCTTCGGTCTTGAGTTTAACATTTGTCCCGTCAAGTTTCTCAACCGCGATGGTATCAGGATCTTCAAAGACCCATTCATAGCCTGGGTTAATACGATTAACCACTAGATACGCCTCCGGTATGCGCATCTCAAGGCGGCTGCCGTGTTTGCGCCACTGCTCAACGTTGGCCTTGAAGGTTTGGCGAATAAAGGGGCAATGCAATTTTGGAAAATCGGTAAGAGTTGGGGGAGGGGGCATAGGCGAGTTATATTATATCAGGTGTGTTGATTGCACAAATTTAGGGCGTAAGAATGTTCGTAATTGCTCATTAAGTCCGGGCAGATCTTACCCTAGTCTTGGTTATGGTGCTGGTCAATTGGTCAATGATTTCGGCCAAGCTTAAAACCGGCTTGCTCCTAAATTTCAATAATGCCGTCCTAAAGGAGGGTATCCGCAGATTCGTCTTTTAATCTACCTCTTTTAATCTACCTTCGTGTGCTTCCAAGCTTCGTTTCCTACTTCGTGAAACCAAAAAAAACGACACTACTCCCCATGCTGTAATCCAAAGCCTATAGAATTTAAACCATCAATTTCCACAGAGTTCCTGCGCGGTTATGACCCGTGAACGGTTACTTTCGCGCGGTGCCAGAGACGAAAAGTGAGGGACGAAAAGTGAGGAAAAGTGAGGGGGAACTGGAGGGATCCGTAGGGTTGTCGATTGCATCCTAATAGGCTGTAGATCTCTCTACGTTAACATCTGTTGCCTCTGTGGACTGGCCTGGCCGGATCGACAGATTGTTGCCGGGATATGACCGTGGAAAATGTGAACTCGACACCTATAGATCCCTACCCAATTATCTTTGTGCATACGGGCTTATGCCCACATTCATGGAGCACTGGAGTGTCTGGCGTGAGAGGCTTATGGGCAAGCAGTTGTAGGCTCCGGAGCCTTGCGTGCTGCCCAAGCGGAGTTGTCACTTTAGGAGAGCGATTCGATGGATGCCTATGTTAGCGATACTCAGCCTAGTCGTCGTCTGCTTTCGATTGTTTGCCAGGGGCGCAACGATAACTACATGGGCAATTTTACCTGGCGTTTAGCCACGGTAATAAACGTGCACGCTCGTAACATCGTCTGTCTTGGGCTTGAGCAGGAGGTTGAGCTACTCGTCACCGACTGGGGCAGCGAGGTGCCTCTTTGGCAGGCGCTCGATCTGAGCGAAGATGCGCGCCGTCTTGTTCGTTTCCTTATCGTCCCGCCCTCGATTGCGAAGATCTACGATCGTGATGCACGCTATTCAGGAACGCATCCGATTAACGCCGCGGCTCGGCGCGCGACCGGCCACTATACGCTTTTTTCTGATTCAGATGTCTATGTGCCACTCGAGACGCTTGCGCGACTCGTGCAATGCCTACGCCGCGGGGAGATCGATGGGCTCTCTCTTCAAGAAAACTTCTTTTGGTCAACACGCTGCCATGTGCCGAATGATTTTGTGATGACGAATCCATCGCTCGCTGCGCTCGATGATCACATAAAGCGCAATTGGCCAACCTATGTGCAAGAGCAGATTCGCAAAGAGCACTTCGAGGGGGCGGGGGTGTGGATGCTCATGCCGCGTCAGACCTGGATAGAGTCGACCGGTTGGGACGAGAAGCTCATTCACTGGGGCTGGTATGATATAGATTGGACTAAGCGTTTGCTCTGGAAATACCGCTTGGAATTGCTCAATGAGCATGGGCTACGAGCTTTCCACTTTGAACACTACAAGAAGCGTACCGCGCCTAACTCGTTTGTTGCAGAAAATCCGGGGCGACGGACTAATGAATATCTCGAGCCGACGCAGTACGCCCCAAATCCTCCCGATTGGGGCCTTGCTTCTCACGACCTTACCTTTGTTGATGGCTTTGGCATGACGGTGGATCCGCAGACCCGCACAACGCAATCTGATACCCTGGTGCGTACGGACACTACGGTTGCTCCACGTAGTGTGGCAGAGATTCTCAAGCACAATCCGGTCTATCGTCATCTCCCTCCACTTCCTCAGGAAGCAGTGCTCCCCGCAGCGCCTGAGCTCCAGGCGCTACAAGCAGTCGTTGCTCAGCTTAAGCCAAAGACGGTGATCGAGGTTGGCATCGGACTCGGGGAGAGTATCTCAAGCTACGTAGCGAGCCCGGATCTTGAGCGCACATATCTTGTTAATGCCTGGCAGCGTGATCAGATGGCTGCGCGTTATGACGCTACGGCGCCATGCGAATGGCTGCTCAATCACCCTTTCGAAAGCTTCCTTTCTCGCGTTCAATCTGCAGGGGCAGCAGAGAGATTGTTTCCGCTGCGGCTGCCGCCAGCAGAGGCAGCAACATATTTAGCCGCACAGAACATCGTCGTGGATATGGTTGTGCTCCGCGATCATGGAAGGCGCCCGGGCGCGCGCAGTGATGTTTTGGCCTGGTTTAAATTGCTCTCCCCCAGCGGTGTGCTCTGTCTGGAGGTCCCCGAAGATCGGACGGTAGTCCCGGCTTTATCTGCTGAGGTTTTGAAAGTTATTAATGGCAGAAAAATGAAGGCCTTTTGCGAGGGGCGCTTTGTGGTTCTTGTGCCGGGGTAATTCCTTGTAACCATTCAGCACATTTTGGGCGCGTCGCAGCAATGGATGTACGCGAAAGCAGTTAGAGTCGCTGAGGAAACAGAGTCAGCGAAGGAAGCGGAGGGGGGAATTTCCCCTCCGCTTCCACGATTCAACTGAGCTCATCGCAGGCCGCTCCCTCCTCATCCTCCGCGTTATTTGTCGCTTTCGCGTACCTCCACTGCTACAACGTGCCTAAGGTCGCCGGCTGCAGCTGCAGCTGAGGCAGTCAGCAGAAAGCTGACGACAGATCGCTGATGGCGGATTAATGAAATGGTGACGACGGGGAATAATTGGGAGGAGCTCGGGATGACATTCTTTTTGGGTAAGTAGCCGGTGTCTTGCGTGGATCTCTTATTGGCTCCACGTCGGCATGTAGGCATACCACTGGCTATCTAGTTCAACTTTCTTATGCGTAGCCTGCATCATTGGTTCGGCCATGTCATGTGCGGCGCGGTGTACGACCAGCACGTGATTGGGGGAGAGTTTCGCTTGCTTGCTGTTGAGTCCAAAGTTAAAGGTGGGCAGCAGCTGTTGTACCCGTCTAATAGCCGCATGAATTGTATTTAAGTAAGGCGCTATACAGCATCTGAGGAGTTCTACCGTAAGCCCTGGCGTATACGTTTCAGATGGAGCCGGGATGACCACCCAGGGACTGGCAAAGGTAAAGGCATGGTAATGGTAAACAATTAGTGGTGTCTGATCGACAAGCACGCGAGATCCGTCGTGATGGAAGTGGTATTGTTCATGGTTCCACGGGGCAGCTCCAACCCCGATATTTTGGGTAACGACGACGCCCGGGAAGCGCTCCGGCCAGTCGTTGAGGTAACCTTGGTCCCCGAGCATGCCGTTGCGCACTGCGGCTCCACACCATTCTAGGCAGCGCTCACGCCACCACTGTAAGATCTCATGGCTCTGTTTGTTGTTGTTAAAGGTGAGTAGTCCAACGTTATATATTCCATTCTGTTCGAGTGCTTTGAGTCGCGCAGGAAAGCGGTGAGCATGAATCAGCACAGAAGCATCACCCAGTTCTTGGTAGACGGCATCGGGTGGATTATAAAAATAGAGGTCGGCGTCGACATACGTCAGGCGCTCAGCCTGTGGGTGTCGTTCGAGGATGCGTAGAATCTGAGTAGGTGTTGTGGTCCAGAGGTATTCGACAACAGAGCGTTCCGGTTTAACTGCTCGTAGTGGAGCGTCATTCTCCTCGAGTTCATGTATGGGGACGACCTCTATATTATGCGGGTAGAGCTGTGGAAGGAGTAGCCGCGTTAGTTCGTCCATGCAGACGACGGTTAAATGCAGATCCGGTCCGACATGCACGAGGAGCGAGTCGATCAGGGCCATGCCTTTAAGCAGGTAGTTACGATCGAAGTAGGTGCAGAAATACTGTTTCATTTATTTATCGGCATAGCCACGCTTTAATCGCCCCCGCGACGCGTTCAACCTGGGTGTCGCTTAACTCTGGGTAGAGCGGTAGACTTAAGATTCGCCGGTAAAGGTATTCGGTGCGCTCTAGTTTGCCCGCGGTACGCACCCGTTTGGCATAGGCCGGCTGTTGGTGAATAGCCTGGGGATAGTGGATTCCACATAGGATTCCGCGTTCACGCAGCCACTCTTGCAAAGGACCACGCTCATTACTTTCAATAACACAAAGGTGCATGGCCGGCAGCGTCCCTGGACAAGTAGGCGGTGCCGTTAGTCGCTCGCCATCGAGCACCCCGCAGTAGTGTTGTGCGATTGCTCGTCGCCGCTCGTTCCAGTTTTCAAGGTGTTTAAGCTTTACGGACAGCAGAGCTGCTTGCATCTCATCGAGGCGTGAATTCCACCCCGCAATCTCGCTTACATAGCGCTCGCGCCAACCATACTGCCGCAGCAGTCGCACTCGCTCAGCCAAATGCGCATCATTGGTTATCACGGCGCCACCATCTCCCATGGCCCCTAAGTTCTTGGTGGGATAGAAGCTAAAGGCCCCCAAATCCCCAAACGTACCGACGTGCCTTCCGTCTACTCGTGCTCCATGCGCTTGAGCGCAGTCCTCAACGAGGGCCAATCCGTTTCGCTTGGCGAAGGCGGCTATCTCGACAATGGCGCACGGCTGTCCATAGATGTGCACAGGCACGATAGCCTTAGTTCGCGTACTTAGCAGAGGTTGGAGCCCCTGTGGGTCCATCCCGCGCGTGGCTGAGTCAATGTCGCAAAATACCGGCACCGCACCAATAAGTTCGATGGCTGCAGTTGTGGCCACCGCAGAATGCGAGACACTGATCACCTCATCCCCCGGTTGTACGCCGACAGCGCGCAGAGCCAGTGCGAGTGCGTCGGTGCCATTGGCCACACCGATAGACTGAGCCGCTCCTGTATAGGCGGCAAAGGCGCTCTCAAAGCGTGCGACCTCTTCACCTAAAATATACCAGCCGCTAGCGCTGACGCGCTCAAGCACAGGCATAAGCTCTTGGCGCAGTGCTTCAAATTGTGCTTTGGGGTTAGCAAAATGGATCGTATCCTCATGCATGGGCAGCTCTCTTTTCCTCTCCACTTACCAATAGTACTGCTGTTCGCTGCGGAAATATTCTAGAGTCCTGGCCAACCCCTGTGCAAGCTGCGTGCTCGGCTTCCACCCGAGGTGCCCGCGGATTTTGCGGTAGTCGGCGTAAAAGTCGCCAATATCGATCGCTTTGCGATCTGGCGGAAACGGCACCAGGCGGTAGTTTCCCGAGCCGTTAGCGGCGACGAGCAGGTCGGCTAAATCCTTGAGGTTTATCGGATCTTCAGCGCCGAGGTTAAATATTTGCCCGTTGGCATCTTCCGAAAGTGCGCAGGAGATCATCGCATCGAGCACATCGTCGACATAGTTAAAATCCCGTAGCTGCTTGCCATCGCCGTAGATCAGATACTCGTTGCCCTGGATAATTTGGCGCAGCCAGATGCCCAGAAATGTCTGGCGTGCATCGATGACGCGCATACGCGGACCATAGGTGTTCGTTAGGCGTAGCACCACGCTGCGCACGCCGTAGACGTTATGGTAGAGTAGGTGATACCACTCACCGGCGAGTTTGTTGATCCCATTAACGTCGACCGGCACTAAAGGATGGCGTTCGTCCACCGGTAGATACGTAGGCTTGCCATATACCTGACGTGTGCCGGCAAAGACGATTTTTATCTGTGGATTGTAGCGCCGTGCGGCCTCGAGGATGGATAGCTGTGCCCGCGCATTGATCTCAAGATCGGGGAAAGGATCAACCATCGAATCGAGATGACTAGTCTGCCCAGCTAGATTAAACATATATTCCTGGTGCTGGATCAGGTGTTTCATCGAGTGCTCATCGCGCACATCGGAGATATTGATGCGCACTCGGTCCTTGACCGGTTCAATGTTGCGCATGTTGCCGCCGTACTCGGGGATCAAGCTGTCGACGAGTGTTACCTGTGCACCCTGATTGACAAGGCGGATCGCTAGGTTGGACCCAATGAAGCCTAATCCACCCGTAATCAGCACGCGTTTGGACTCAAATGGACTCATATCGTGCCTCTTCTCTTCGAAAGTATAGCCTAGCGAGTAGCTGTTCGTGGCCGGGGTGGTATTAGATCTCTAATGCATTCACCACTCACAGTCTATATCACTAAGCCTTTGTGATGCCCGCACGTAGTTTTAAGAACGCAGTTCTACCAGTTCGGTGATGTGCGAATGGCCAACGCAACTCATGAGGCTCAGGCCGATCAAACTGCTTCTATCTCCCTGGGAGATTAGATTCCTATTTGAGCACTGAAGGAGCGGTGTTTTGGGTTAAGAAAGCAGTTTGTTGACCGCTTTCTGGGTCAGTTCGTTCCTGCTGCTTCAGGAGATGAGTCTCATTTTCCCGAAAATAAGCTTTTCTACCTAGTTCCTGTCCGGAAATGGCAAAAATAGCCAGGAACTATCCTGAGCGAGCGCGCAATCCATTGAACTAGTTGGCAAAATTTTCGACGCGCGAGTCGAAGGATCTCCAAAAACTGAATTGCCGGACAGGCACTACCTAAGAAACCTCTGAAATATTCGGTTTTCTCGCTGTGTTCGCCCTACTCGGTGTAAAGATCACGAATATTTTCACACGGAGAGGACGGAAAATGTAGTGAGGAGATCCATTCATTATTCCCCGTAATTGTTTCTGCTATAGATTCCCAGATGCAAATAGAGCCGCCCTTTTTGGACCGCTCGATGTATTATGGACGCGGAAGGCTCACTCGCATAAGCTATAGAACAAACAGTGGCCATGACGTTTCGTTATCATGATGCGGCTTCGATGCCACACGTAGAGCCAACGCTAGGTACGTTAGCTTAGTTTTAACCTTAGAAGTTTCTCGCATCTTCTCACGAGGAAGGATCTCTCATGAACATACTCTACATAAACATAAAGAGCGCTGGGATTCGCGAGGGATACCCAGGACTGTTTGTTCCGCTGGGCATGGCATGCATCAGTGCGATGCTAAAAAAGCACGGCTATCAGGGCGATTGCATTGATCTGCAGACCGAAGCGATCTTGAAAGATGGAATATTTAATCCTGTTGCAGCCGTCAGCGAATTAAAGCTTGAGAAGTATGATGTCGTCGCTTTTGGAGGCACTTTTCTGACCTTTAAGGACCTGCAGATGTTGTCGCAGAAGATCTGGGAAGTCAAGAAAGACATCTTTCAGATCGCCGGCGGACAGGCCGCAACGGCTGCGGCAGACGTTATTTTGAGGAAAACACGGGTTGGTTGTGTCTGCTTGTATGAAGGAGAAAAAACCGTCGTCGAATTGCTCGATCTCTGGAAAGATGGAGGCGATTGGAGTGCGGTACGGGGAATAAAATACCTCAACGAGGCTGGTGAGGTTATACAAACTCCAACGAGGGAGAAGATATCGGAGCTTGATGAACTACCCTATCCGGCGCGAGAGGATTGGAACTTTAAGATAATAAAAAAAGCATTTCCTTACGGATCTCCCGCCCGTTATTGTGCGGTTATGTTCGCCAGTAGAGGGTGCCCCTTTACCTGCATATTTTGTCACCCCACATCCGGGAAAGTAATAAGAACGCGGTCTCCGCAGAGTATTGTCAGCGAGATAAAATACTTACAGGAAAGATATAACGTTCAATATATTCGCTTTTTCGATGAGGTCTTTATCGGACCAAAGAGAAAAATCAAGGAGCTCTGTGATCTCATAATACAAGAGAAACTAAATATTTTTTGGTGGTGTCAAACTCAGGTGAAGCTTGTCGATGAAGAGTTGCTGAGAATCATGAGACACGCAGGTTGCATTGAGGTTGCGTACGGCATTGAATCGGGAAGCAATGTCATCTTGAGCGAAATGAAAAAGGGCATAACTAAGGAATTGTCAAAAGAAGTAATCGAAATGACGAATCGAAGCGGGATTCGAGTGTCGATAAGCATGATAGCCGGGACACCGTCAGAGACGCTTGATACGCTGCGAGAAACAAGAGATTTTGTCATGTCATTGAACCACATTAATTGGGTTCAACAGGTTCCTTCGATAGGGCTGATCATCCCGCTACCGGGGACGTCTTTGTACGAGATAGCTAAAGAAAAGAATTTTATTAAGGATGAGGAGGGGTATCTGACCGAGAGCCTGTGTGGATTGAGTAGGTTTGACAAATCGATCAACCTAACGCAGTTATCGGATGAGGAATTTTTTGGCTTTGTGGAGAAATGCAATGCGGAGATTCAGCGTGACTATTATGCAAAGCACCGATGGAAAAAGGTTCTGTCGATACTAGGGTTGGATCACCTACGATGGGATCTCATGTTTCGCCACTTCTCGTTATCTCAGGTTCGGCCAATTCTTGAGGCGTTGCTATGGGCTACGCTTGCCAAAAGGAATAATAAGCTAGGACGATTTTTGGCGCGCCTACTATATTCTCGTTAGGCCCTGTTAATTAATAAAGGTGTCAAGTTGCGCTCAGATTTAGGTCAGATTTGAATTTTCTTTGAGTGGGAAAAACCGCAGACATGGTATCACTATATCGAGGATTTTTCCCACTCAAGAAAATTCAAAGATGGCCTGAAGATGAGATGCAAATTGGCACCTTTATTAATTAACAGGGCCTTAGCTCCTTGTCGGTAAGTCAAGCAGCCTGTTGGTCTTTATAGTTGATAATTTTTCAGGCGCTTTCGCGCGAATCTGCGGGTCGGCTGAATGTGCATCCTTTGCTTAATTTGCTTCATCAAAAATAGTTGCCCCAGTCCTCACCAAGTTCCAATGTTCTGATGGTGTGGCAGTTTGAATTTTGGTCTTTAGTGAGCGTTTTCATTGAGGGATGAGATCCCTAGGAGCTTGGCTACATGAGCGACATTGAAATTCAAAAGATATTAGATGAGATGCGGCCGATTCTGGAGAATTTCAGTTCGATAGTCACTTTGGGAGCGACCGAGAAGGTAGAGCTCTTGTTTCGTGAATTCGCTCAAATGTCCCCACAGTCCTCTCGAACGCAGTGCTATTATGGCATGCTGTTAGATAGAATGGGACGACATCATGAGGCCTCGATGGCATATCAGTATGCAATCAAGTTGGATCCTATTTTCAATAATACCTCATGCGAAGTGGGGAAAAAGAAGCTCGTCGTCTTGCTCCATAATAATAATGACCTCGACCATATCGCGCCTGTTATCTACAAGTGGAGTAAGGTCGATGCTGGACCGATCATTGTTCTTTGGGCCCCTGACAGCCTAGGGCACAAAAACGCTGAGTTCTTACTTCACTTCATCGGGAATCTGAAGGGTGTACAGCTGTACATGCCCGATCCGGTGATCCTATCTGTTCTCAACTGGTTGAACGGTCTTCGGGTGGAAGGAACGTTGTCACGGGAGCCGGAGACCTACGGGCTTGCCCATGCTCTCTTCGACGCTCTTCTGCCGCCCAACCAGGAGGGGGTCTTCGTTACCGACCACTATATTGTGCCCCTTACTTTTGAGCTATGTGCAGCTGCTCATCACCGTAATGTTAAGTGCGTCGGCCTACCTCATGGAGAGTCGGTTGTAACCAACAGAAAGTATAGCGCAAAAGACTACACACTTTCACTAGAGGTGTTAGACCTCGATGAAAATAGAAAAGCGTTCGGAGTTTTCGATAGCATTGTCGTTCCTAGTCGTGTCAATTTTGACATACTGAGCTTCGTGCCGGAGAAGAAGAAGTCAATACTCGGCTCGGCTCGAAATAGCGACGAATGGCTCGAAGTGCTTTCCTCGATTGTCCCCGAGCTTAAGCTCGAAGATTCAGAAGGGAAGCTGAAAATAGTTATTTTTATGCCAAGCTCGGGCTACAGCATCTATATGGATGAGCTCGTGCGAAGCATACGAATGCTTACTCGCTTCCCCGATGTTGCCATTGCGGTGAAGATGCACCCCCGCGAGGCAGACTTTGGGGCGCTTTTTCCATTTCAAGACAAAATTGAAGAGATGTCGCCATCGTCGTGGATCAAATATATTGGGAACGATGTTTACACACCACGGCTCTTAGAATGGGGGGACGTTTTTATCTCAATCGGCACTGGTGCTGTTTTTCATCCTCTGAAGCGCTCAAAGCCGGTGTTGGAGCTCTCCTATGCTATGGGCTTTGTCACCGCACTTGCACGGGGACTGCCGTGCACGGATATCCGCGACCGAGATCGCCTCATCCAGCTGATATGGCAGTTCAAAGAACTCTCAGCTGCGGATAGAGGAGCGGCGTTCTACGACAAGATCGAGGTAGCCAGCTTTCTGAAGGAATTTACCGAGGGGCCGGGCGGTCCGGTGTTGGATGTATATATAAAACATCTATCTAGCTTGTGCAATCATGTGGACCAGCCCGTGCCTGCGAACTGGGCGACTGAAGGTGCAGCTCGAAATCCCCCTTCACATTTGTAGCATCTAAAGCTTAAACTGCCTAGTAAGAGGAGGTGGCTCTATCGTCGGCAAAAAGTCATGTCGTGGCAATTCGAGTTTCCTCTTTCGCCAGACCTTGTGACAAGAGCTACGTGAAACAAGACGACGGATATGGCAGGTACCTGTTATAGGGCAGTCCTTGTTACGGAATACGTTTTACCTCATTAAGGATACGGTTCTCCATGGCACAGAAAACCTACCAAGAGACAATCAATAAGAATTTAGAGCGGGTCGATAAGCTTGTAGAGGATAGTGTTACCTTGGCTGCTGAGGGCTATCCCCTGTTTAGTTGGCTTGAAATCAGCCCGATTGATAGCTGCAACCGAAAGTGTGTTTTCTGTCCGCGCTCCGACGCCGAAGTTGCGCCAAACCAGAACATGATTATGCCAAAAATGCTTTATGAAAAGCTGGCGCAAGAGCTAAAGGAGATCTCATATTCCGGAACGGTGATGCTGGCTGGGTATGGGGAACCCCTACTTTCCAGCCAAATAATAAGCATGACCGAGGCTTTTTCTCGGGTCTGTAATACTGAGATCACCACCAATGGTGACCCGTTGACGCCGAAAGTGATCTCGCGGCTGATGGAAGCAGGTGCGAGCAAGTTGATCTTGAGTCTGTACGATGGTCCGCAGCAGGTAGAAAAATTTTCCGCTATGTTTGCCGAAGCGGGAGCACCGTCGAGTTTCTATGTCTTTAGGGATCGATGGTACACAGCAGAGGAAAATTATGGGGTTAAGCTTACCAATCGATCGGGGACAGTGACTATTGGAAACCAACGTCCTGTCGACAAAACCCAGAAGTGCTACTACCCGCACTACTCGATGATGATTGACTGGAATGGAAATGTATATCTTTGCCCGCAGGATTGGAATCGCAAAATGATCGCCGGCAATCTGCTGTACAGCACTTTGGTTGAGGTGTGGACCTCAACCACGCTGCGGAAGTACCGCAAATCGCTCGCTCGAGGCCAACGAGATCTTTCGCCGTGTTCTAAATGTAATGCTGATGGCACGCTTCATGGACTCCAGCATGTAAATGCCTGGAACAAATACTTTGGAGGAGCAACGGGCAAAAATGAGGGGCAGCATGAGTGAATTTACGGTTCCGGATCCGTTGAATCCTCTCAGCCGGGCGGAGCTGCAGAGCTTGCCCAATCGCATCCTTAATGAAAGTTACGACTCGACATCGCAGGCATTGTATATTCGCGGCGCTTCGGGATGCTTTATTGATGATATCGATGGTCGTCGTTATATCGACATGGCCCTTGGCGGAGGTACGGCCATTTTAGGACATGCAAACTCTGCGCTTATCGCTAACATTACGCGTCACCTCATAGCAGGAACGCTCTATGCCTTACCCAATCCTATAGCACACCAGTATGGGGAGATTTTGCACCAGGCGATGCCTTGGTTCTCTAGCTTTGTATTTAGTAGCACAGGCTCCGAGGCTACTTTGCGTGCTATGCGGCTGGCCCGAGCCTTTAATGGAAAGAAAAAGGTTGCTCTCTTTAGCGGATCTTGGCATGGCTCGCATGATATGGTGCTTGTCGAAGAGGACTACTCGGGTAGTGAAGAGGCACCGCGCTTGATGTTCAAATCAGCGGGGACGCCGCGCGAACTAGCTGATCTGCTATTGTTTCTTCCGTATAATCATTCGGCTGCTTGTGAACTAATTAAAAAACATCGCCACGAACTGGCGTTAGTTATGATTGAGCCGTCTCAGGGATCTAATCCGCGGGATGATATCGGACCATTTCTCAAAGATCTACGTCAGGTAACCAAGGATAATGATATATTGCTTTGTTTTGACGAGGTCATCAGCGGCGGTAGACTTGCTTTTGGCGGCGCACAGGAGCACTACGCTATACAGGCAGATCTCGCCACGTATGGTAAGGTCCTAGGCGGAGGGTTGCCCATGGGGATACTCGGTGGGACGGCGGAGGTGATGAAAGTAATCCGACCAACTCCCGGAGAGGACCGTATTCCCGTTTTTATGGGTGGTACATTTTCTGCCAATCCGATGTCGGTGGCCGCGGGCCTGGAGGTGATGCGTTATTTGCAAAGTAATCGGGAATGGCTTTACACCGAACTTTTCAAGCAGGGGAATCTGCTCAAAGAGGGCATTAACGATTTTTGCAGAGGAAAAAATATCCCGGTCCATATGATGGGTATTGGTTCTATGCTTAGGTTGGTGTTTAGCGCCCAACCGATCCGTTCTCGTCGCCAACGGGATAGCGACGAAATACCGCAAAGCACGCAGAAAGAGTTTTATGCGGCGTTGCTACAGAGTGGTGTGCATGTGGGCACCAACCGCCTGAATTTTTTATCAACGGCGCATAGCCAAGCGATTGTCGAGAAAATAATTGAAATTTACGCAAGCGTAATAGAGAGATTTAACACTCAGGGGAAGTTCACCCAAGTTCGCCGTTAATGCAACTTGTTAGAGGAGCACGGACATGTTCACAGGAGATGTAGTTCGAGGCAGACATGAGGAGACAGAAGCGGTGACTCATTTTGAGTTGGATGATGAATTAACTGAGGCACGCCGGGTATTGCTGCTTGAGGCGCAGGGAGTAACCGCACTTGCCCATACTCTTGATGCTGCCTTTAGTTCAGTAGTCACCCTATTCGCAAAAACCTCTGGACGCATCGTCGTTACGGGGATGGGGAAAAGTGGGCTCATTGCGCGTAAGATTTCCGCTACTTTGACATCAACCGGGACCCCTGCACTTTTCGTCCATCCGACGGATGCAAGTCATGGCGATCTTGGCATGATTCTAAAAGATGACGTGGTGCTTATTCTCTCAAATTCAGGCGAAACCGTTGAGCTTAACAACATAATCGCTTATGCCAAGCGCTTCGGGATTAGCATTGTAGGAATAACTGGAGTCGCGACGAGCACTTTAGCGGGGGCCTCTGACTATCTCTTGCTCCTGCCCAAGATCGAAGAGGCTTGTCCTCTCCAGCTCGCGCCGACAACGTCAACCACGATGATGTTGGCTCTTGGGGATGCCATCGCCATGGCTCTTCTGCACCGTAAAAACTTCAGCCAGGAGGATTTTCACCTACTGCATCCCGGCGGCAAATTGGGGGTCAAGCTTATTAAGGTCTGCGACATTATGCATGGTCCGGACAGATTACCCCTGGTATCGAGCGATGCTCTCATGTCTGATGCCATACTCGCCATGAGTGCCAAATCATTTGGAATTGTTGGAATTGTAAATATAGAGCGGCATCTAGTAGGAATTATTACCGACGGAGACCTGCGTCGTCACATGTCGCCTCATCTTTTACGCCAGCCGGTTACGGATATAATGACTCGATCCCCAAAAATTGTCGCTCCATCCGCATTCGCCGGCACGGCGAAACAGATGATGCGGGGATGGGGAATAAGCTGTCTTTTCGTCCTTGAGGGTGACCACATATGCGGCATTCTCCACATGTCGGACTGCTTAAGCGCCGGGGTTGCTTGAGGTTCTGATGATTACGCAGATAGGAGCATGTGAATAGAGCCCCCACTACCATTCAGCGCCCTCTGCGGGTGGGATTTCTTGGTGTCGGCGAAATTGCGCAACAGCATGCCGCCGTGGTGCAAGCGCTGGGACATCAGGTATATGCGGGAGCTTGTCGAACGGGCTCTTCACAGCGCTGGGCCCGTTTCTCTCATATTTTTCCCGAGGCTCGTTTGATTGCTGACGGTGTGTCCCTACTCAATGATAGCGCTATCGATGCTGTTGTCGCCTGCCTCCCTTGGGACGAGACGCCTCGATGGCTCGATGTATTGCTTAGTGCAGAAAAGCCAGTTTTGCTCGAAAAACCGATCGCACTTTCAGGCAGCTCTCTTGCTCGATCGATGGAAGTAGCCGGACAAAAGATTGGCAACAAGTATGTTGGCTTGAACCGGCGATTTTACGAGCCGGTGGCGGCCATGCGTCAGCGTTTATCGCAGGGAGGTTTGAAGTCTGTTGCCGTCGAGATCCCTGAGGATGTTAAGGGCTTTATAGATACGTATGGTCCGCAGATCGTTGGGAACACGATGGCTTTTTATTCTTGTCACGTCCTTGACCTCGTGCAGCACCTTCTCGGCGCGCTCCGTCCTGTTCGAGTCTATTCCTATCGCTCGGATTACGGGAGGGCGGGTTCCTACTATTCATACACGTGCTTGCTTGAGACAGCGGACGCTCTTCCGGTTACGTTAGCTATCAATGATAATCATTCCGCAAATATGGCTATTCACTTTCGCTTCAATGATGGTACTCATTGGGTGCTTTCACCGATTGAGGTGCTTGCGGTCTATGATGGCTTTAATATTGAAAGTGTACAGGGAACGCAGATAAAGCGTTTTAGGCCCAAAGAGATACGGAGAGTAGAGGCAGATGCGAGCTATAAGCCGGGATTCTACTCGCAGATGCGCGCTTTTCTGGATGGAGGGATCGCACCGGTCGCCTCGATAGAAGAAAACATGACTCTTCTGCGTCTAGTCGAAAGCATCCGTGAGTCGTCGATAGGGAGAACCTAGCCAAGGACCCCCGGCTATAGAAATTGAGAGGAGAACAGCATGAATACATCCGACTATAAGACCCGATTAGCAGAAGACCTACGGCGCCAGGCGGAGGGCATCGAGGACACTCTTCAGTATCTCACGCATGAAGGTGCGGATGTGCCACTGTTTAACCAGCTTGAGTTAAGTGTTGTTGATAGTTGCAACAGAAGCTGTGAGTTTTGCCCTCGGTCAGACCCCGAGATGGCTCCGAAGCAGAACCTGTATATGTCGCTCGACCTCTGTCGCAAGATGGCAGAGGAGCTTGAAAAGCTGAAGTTCGCCGGGATCGTCTCCTTGGCTGGTTATTCCGAGCCGCTCCTCCATCCGAATATTGTCGAAATGGTGCGTGTGCTCTCGGCGCATGCTGCCGTAGAGATATATACCAATGGAGATCTGCTCAAGTCGAGCTTGGTGGAAGAGTTAGTCCATGCCGGTATTAGCAAGATTGTGGTCAATATGTACGATGGCCCAGAGCAGTATGCGAAATTGACCAAAATTTTTGATGCTGCAGGAATTCGAGACGGGTATGTGCTGCGTGAGCGCTGGTTCTCCGCAGAGGAAGGGTATGGAATGATAGTAACAAACAGGGGCGGGACGATAAATATAGGCGATAACAAAAAGCCCGAAAGCAACGCACCATGTTACTATCCTCACTACTATTTGATGATCGACTGGAATGGCGACGTTCATCTTTGTCCACAGGATTGGAACCGCCGACTCAAATTTGGAAACATTGCGATGACTTCTATGGCTGAGGTGTGGTGTCTTAATACCTTTAATAGGTTTCGTCGGCGCTTAGCAGCAGGAAAAAGAGATTTGAGCCCCTGCCAGAATTGTAATGCGGGCGGAGTGGCGTGTGGAAAAAAACACATGCTTGGTTGGGTGAATTTCTTAGAGCCCCTAAGGGCATAACATCCTTGTGGCGCATCTTTCGGCGGCGATAAGGGCAAGAAGCTCTGAGACATTCGTATGCAACCGCGGTCGCGTGTGACGGCGGTCGCGCTCTGTGCCACGAGTATTTTAGAGATTCTTTAGTAAGGTAAGGTAGTTGCGTGAGGTGTGGGTAATTGCTTATTACGTTCAGCCCACACTTAATGAGCAGGTACGCATGGTCGATGTAACTAGCCGATTTAGCACACCATTCGACCGCGACTGCGAATTGTTAAGTTACCCGGGTTTATTGAGCAGATACAGGTGTGGTGGTGACCCATGTCGTCTGATAGATCGAGGAATCCTCGGCGAATGATGCATCATCAAAACCTTTGCGATGAGCAACGCCAAGAATTTAAAAATAGGTGAGCTAGCCTGTAATCGAGGGGCACAGACCGTTGTGCCGCTTGAGGCCAGCGTGAAGACGGCGTGCTCAGCAATGCACAGCGACAGGTCTTCGCAGGTGTTTGTCATCGATAAAAACGGCAGGTTGTGCGCAAGCCTCTCTAAAAACGAGGTTGAGTACTGTCTAAGCACGGCGCCCGATTCCATACTGAGCTCCATTGTGCAGGACGCACAGAACAAACCCTTCCGGGTTATTACGACAGATATTCCTATTGAGGAGGTATTTCGTATCATGAGGCAGGATAACATTGAAGTACTTCCCGTTGTTGATAGTGGTGAAACGCTCCAAGGGTTTGCTATGCTCGACGAAGTTCGTCAGCACCTTTCACCTGAGCGTATTTACCCCACCTCTATCGGGTCAGATGACTTGGAGGAGAATGTAGAGCGCCATGTGGCTCGCTATCGTTTTGCCTCTCAGTTTATCAGGTCCTCTGATGTGGTGCTGGATTGTGCCTGTGGCGCTGCCTACGGTTCTGCCATTTTAGCCGAGAAAGCAGCGCACATCATCAGCGTCGATCGATCTTCGGAAGCGATCCACTTTGCCCTCGATAACTATGCCAGGGACAATGTAGAGTTTCGTTGCCAGGACATTAATCAACTTTCCTTCGAGAAGGAGAGCCTAAACGCTGTCGTTTCTTTGGAAACGTTAGAGCATTTACCGCCTGACGTTGGTCAAGCCTATATGAAGGGAATCGGAGATTGGCTTAAGCCGAATGGGATTCTATTCGCCTCTTCACCCATGTTGCGCTATCGAGATGGCAAGCCGTACGTTACCAATCCCTATCATATCAATGAAATGCCCCGAGCAACGCTGCTCACTTTCATTGAGAGCACTTTCCCAAATTTTATCGTCCAATTTTTCCATCAGGACCAGAATTCTTTTCAGCCGCTGGATGAAGAATGCACCGGCTTTTGCATCATCGTAGCGCGGAAGAGGGCGGCGAGGTAGGAATGTCGTTCACCCTCAATGCCCCTTTTGCGGGCGGTCTAGGTTCCTTGACTCTTGAAACGTGTACTAGGTGAGTTGCATTTTCGAAGCGAGATTCTAGCCAAACACATTTGAAATTTGGGAAATCCCGACAGCTCTCGATGAAAAGCGAGCGTTAAATACATTTTGGACAAACCTCCGGTTTGACTGTGTTTCTTTGAATGTGTTTGGCTATGTTGTCCCTTCATTCGACTCGCTTGCGCTCGCTCATGACAGGTTAAACCCTGAGCGAACG
>CAIXSY010000128.1 GCA_903922175.1 uncultured delta proteobacterium
CCGCATGGCCATGGCCCATTCACCATATTCTTGGAATTCGACTGATAGGCATGCTCAGGTCAAAGAAGGAAAGGCCACGGCCAAGCAGAAGGCCAAGTCTACGGCGAAGTTTAAGTTAGCAATGGAGCCTTGGTCTGAGGCGTAGCCTCACTAGGACTTAGCCAATTCTATGCTGTTTCCCTGCCGGTGTTGCCAGGGCGAGCATGAATGCCTGCTGCGACGATCGCAGTGAGTTGAGCGCTAGGACAAGCACGGATTGGGGGATGCGCTCATCGCCAGCAGCAAGGCTTGGCAGCGAGGCCTTGAGGGGATCGATGTAGGTGCCGTGATCGTACAGTGCAAAGTGTAGATGTGGGCCAGTAGCCAATCCGGTCATCCCGACAGCCCCGATAACCTGTCCACGCGTTACATGTGAACCGGCATGCAGGCCGCTCAGTATTTTAGATAGGTGCAGATATGCTGTTGCATATCGTCCGTTGTGGGCGATCTGGATTAGATTGCCTGCGCCACCGCGGTACCCGGCATCAGTTACTACTCCGTCGCCAACGGCGCGCACCGGGGTGCCGATGGGGGCGGCAAAGTCAACGCCGTTATGGGGGCGCAGACGCTGCAGGAGCGGGTGTAGTCGTGCGGTCGAGAATACGGAAGAGATGCGCGAGAATTGAACCGGATAACGCAGGAAATAGTCGCCGACCGGATCGCCGAGTTCATTGTAGTAACGTGCTTTACGGTCGCGTCCGACGTGGCGAATTAAGGCTGACATCTTTCCACTGTTGGTTATTGAGGCGGCGCTGATCATTCCCGACTGCTGCTCATCGACGCTGCCATTGGCGATGCGTTGCTTATAGGTGATGGTGAATGAATCTCCCGGGTGAAGGTCGCGCCGAAATTCAATGCGGCTGCCGAAGAGATCGACGAGTTCATCGATCACAGAATAGGGTACGGCTAAGGAACGGGCTGAGGCTGAGAATGATGTTGAGATGAGCCCACTTACGGTACGTTCCGTCTCGAAAACTTGGACCCTGTGCATGGAGGCGACATAGCCGTTTTTCGAGTTTCCCTTAAGAATAACTTCATCGCCGTTCTTAAGCCTACGTCGTAGCTCTAAGATATCACCATTTTCGACGGTTAGTTTTAGTTCATCACCTGGGCGTAGGCTATTAAGGGAAACTCCAGCCTCCTTCCAAGCTTCTGCAGCCTTACTGCCCCCTACGTTAGGGGCCCCATAATGCTTCCATATATTAAAAAGGGTCTCCCCAGGCTTAACTATATGTGAAATAGCCTGGGAGCTCTGCGCTTGAGGCGTGGCGTTTTGAGCTAGCTCTGTGGTGCTGTGATCAGAGACGGTAGGAAGATCGAGATCGTGCTCGCGTGATTGAATTGCGCCTAATGCTAAGGCCACGTCTGGGTCAATCTGCTCGGAGAGGGGGGCCTCTTCGCGAGTATTGGCACCAAGAATATCGCGAGATCCGGGTCGTGGGCCAGCGATACTGAAAATGACAGTCAACAGCACCAGGGAGAACAGGACGCTGACTTTCCCTATTAGCTGATAGCTGACAGTAACTGTTTCCATCGTGGAAGTTAGTTTAGGTTACTTAAATCAGCAGAAGTCTACTTACGTTTGTGGATTTCCACAAGAAGGGTATAAGGGGGAGGGATGGTAATTGGTTGTTTACCCAGGGCAACCCGTGCACGTGCACGGGAGAAACACTCGTCGGTCTGAGGCGTAGCCTCGCTAGAGATTTATGGGCAAAGTAATGGGATTAGATGTTGGGGACGTGAGGGTCGGGGTGGCTTTCGGTGACACTGAAACTCGCATCGCCACTCCGTATCGGACATTGGAGCGTGCCAAGGGTAAGGCCGAGGCTGAGATCTTAAAGTTGATCGAAGGTCGCACGATTGAAACCGTCGTCGCCGGTCTGCCCCTCGACGAAGATGGCGGGCGGACTACTCAATGTGATAAAATCGAAAACTTCTGCCGCAGGCTTGTGCGTCGTGTGCAGGTGCAGCTGATCTTTGTGGACGAGCACCTTAGTTCGGCGACCGCAGAACAGCAGTTGATTTCCGGTGGTGCTTCAAAGAAGAGCAGTCGACAAAAGGGGGTGCTGGATACACTTGCAGCGGCTATAATACTCCAGTCTTACCTTGATTCAGAGTGAAGACGACGCCTGGCAAAGATGAGGTCTAAGGCCTTAGCTTGCGTCGCGAGTTGAGTATCGTTTGGTAATCACGCATGGTTTATAATCGTTGGGCTGCCTGTGAACGTTGGAAGATTTATTATTCGCATCTCTCTCTTCATTCTAATCCCGCTCTTGATAGCGTTAGTTACCTATCGATTTTTGGATCGTGCATTCCTTGCACCGTTAGATCACACCAAGAAGAACGCCGTTCTTGTTGAGATCACCGAAGGGCGCACAATTAAAAGTCTCAGTCAGGAGCTACAACAGCGCTCGGTGTTACGTCACTGGTGGACCCTCTGGTTTTTGGCCACCATTAGCGATAAGGCCAACAAGATTCAAGCTTGCGAATATCAGGTCTCTGCGGCGATGACGCCAAAAGAGATCTTACGCAAGCTTACCTCGGGTGATGTGTTTAAGCACACCGTTTCGCTAAAAGAAGGCGAGACGATCTCTGACATCGCTAAGGCAGTCGAGAGGGCTGAACTGATCAGCGCGTCTGAATTTCTCCGCGGTGCGCGTGATCGCGCATTGCTTGCTACGGCGAACATGAAGAGCGATTCATTCGAAGGCTATCTGTTCCCGGACACCTATTATTTTTGCCGTCCAGCGACAGTCAAGGATATTATCTGGCGCATGCTTAAGGAGGGAGACAAGCACTGGCCGCCAGCTTTTACCGAGCAGGCGGACAAGCTCAATTTGTCGCGTCAAGAGATTTTAACCATGGCCTCGATGATCGAGAAGGAATCAAGCAACTACGAAGAGCAGCCGCTTATCGCCTCGGTCCTTCATAACCGGCTTGCCAAGGGTATGAAGCTGCAATCCGATCCAACAGTTATCTATGGTATGGAAAACTTTGACGGCAATCTTCGTCCTGAGGACAGAGATATGCTGCATCCGTACAATACCTATGTGAACTACGGGCTTCCACCTGGCCCAATCAGCAACCCTGGCGACACTGCGATTCGCGCGGCGCTCTTCCCCAAGGAAACTACCTATCTTTATTTTGTTGCCAAGGGTGATGGTAACCATGTTTTCTCGACGACCTACCAGGAACAGTTGGTAGCAGTTGAATTGTACCAACCGGGACGTGCTGCGGGTATGCCTCCACCAGAGGTTATAGCAACTCCGGCTCCGATAGCTCCTCCGACACCGATGCCGACTCCTGCAATCTCAGGAAAGGCGACCTACTCTATTTCGCCAAAGCAGCGCAGATAGAGGGCTTCGCCCTGGCTGTATTAGAAACTTCTTGCCCATTTGTTGCACAAAAGCAGTCGAGCAAATGACGTGGGCAAGAAGTTTCTACCCCCGGCATGTCCTACGAAGCACCTGCCGCGCTTGTCCCCCGTAGCTTCGGCCGCAGCCTGTCTCGCCATAGCTTCGGCCGCGAGGCCGAGCGAAGGCGGAAGGCAGGGCGTAGTAGGAAGGGACAACATAGCCAAACACATTTAAAGAAACAGAGTCAAGCCGGCTTGTCCGACGTAGCACCGACCGCAAGGTCGGGCGAAGTCGGAAGGTTTGTCCAAATTGTATTGAAATGGCGCCTAGCATCGGAGTTATTAGTTTTTGAGAAATTTCAAATGTGTTTGGCTAGTATTTACGAGGGTGTTGGCTAAGAAATGATCTGCTTGATGCCCTCGCTCCAATAAACACAGCTAACCCCATGCCACATTTTTGGATGTGGATCTAGTGATAGGCAGAATGCTTGTGCGCCCGGAAAGTCTGGCAAAAACCTTCTGAGCACCGACACATCATCTTCGTCCACGCGTTGTGTCGATTTAATCTCAACGATCGCCGTGGGCATTCCTGGCCGCTCTATAATGAGATCGATTTCGGCATCATCCTTCGTACGCAGGTAGCTAAAGGTGAAGTCATTTCGCGCATAGGATGAAAGTCTCGTGAGCTCGCATACAATCAGGTGTTCAAATGCCTTCCCAAAAGCATAGGTCTGAGGTTTGAGCACGACATCTAGTGTGCGAGATAACGCGCGCTGAACGCCGGTATCGAAAAGATAAAATTTAGGACTCTCGCGCTGCCGCCTGCGAATTGAAAGATGGTAGGGCTCAATCAACGTTCCCAGAAGCGTGTCTTCGAGAATTTGGTAGTAACTGCGAACGGTAACATCTGAGGTACCGACGTCACGCGCGATGTTGGAGTAGCTGATAATAGTACCATTGCTTTGAGCCACGACCGCTAAAAATCGCCGGAACGGTTCAAGTTTGCGGACTATCTGTTCTGCTTGAATCTCCTCACGTATGTACGTATGAGCATAGGTCTGTAAGAAAATCTTACGCTCCTCAGCCGTTGAGATAGAAGATATTTTTGGTAGTGATCCCCATTCGAGAGCCTCTTGTAAATTGAAGGCGTCTCCGAGCTCAACAAAAGTAAAGGGATAGAGATGATAGGTATAAGCGCGGCCGGCAAGTAGGTTTGCGCCGCCACGTTTCAACTTTCTAGCACTCGAGCCTGTTAACGCAAATTTGAGCCGCCCTTTTTCAATAAACTGATGCACGACGTCAAGCAACGCGGGCACTTTTTGAACCTCGTCGAGCACCACCCACTGAACCCGGTTGGAAGCGTCATTGAGACGAGCCGAAAGCTCCCCTGGGTTGAGAGAAAAAGTCTCGTACTCGAGTGGATCAAGTAGATCGATGATTAGTCGATCCTCGGTAGGGATGGTCGCCTCGATAAGCTTGGTTTTCCCCACACCACGGGCGCCGAATAGAAAAAAGCTGTTGTTTTTCAGTATGTTGATAGATCTTCTAACCATGCTTTGAGATCGTACGCCGAATTCAAAGTATGGTCAATCCAAAATTTGCTCGTTTTTTGCTTGCTTTCTAACGCCGGCCGTAGATGGTTTTGATAGACCACCGGAGATCGGGGAGGCGGCCGGCTTGTCCTGAGCGAAGTCGAAGGGAGCGCCGCGCTTCTTCCTTCGCCCGGCCTCGCGGCCGGTGCTACGGAGGACACGTCGCGCGCCGCTAGTGGGTGTTGCCGCTGAGGCACCCGAAGCTTCTATTGGGGACCTTGACGTTGTTTTCGCTTATCTATGGCCCACATCACAGAACCGACTACTATGAATAGAAGAAATGCGACCCAAGCCAAAACTGGTTCGAGTTGAGATAGAAATGGAACATCCCAGGGTTGAATTTCCATCATAAAAATTAACACTCTTCATAACAATTGTACTCCGTTGATGGTGGCTATTCAACTGCACTTAAAATTCCATTCAAGCTCGATGCGCAAAGTCATGAGCCCCAGTGCCTACCGTTAAAAAAATTCGATGTTGCCTCATACTAGGGTTGTCAAGGCGCATTTACAGTCCCAATTCTTTAAATCCTAATTGCCAGGGAAGTACGCTCACTTGCCCGTATTTCTTTGGATGGGGATCCATACACAGGCAAAAGGCCTCGGCATTTTGAAAATCACGAGCAAATCGCTTGAGGCTGGTAAGATCATTCTCATGAACAACTGCTGCTGACTTAATTTCGATAAGTGCTCTTGGTAGGCCTGGGCGTTCTAAGATAAGATCAATCTCTGCATCGTCCTTTGTTCTTAAGTATGAGAGGGAGTAGTCAAGCTCCTGGTATGACTGGCGGCGATTGATCTCGTTGATGATAAAGGCTTCAAAAGCTCGTCCAAAGGCATAGGTTTGAGGCTCGATGGCCACACGCAGAGTCTGCGATAGTGCGCGTTGCACACCGCCATCAAAGAAGTAGAACTTGGGATTCTCTCTCTGTTGTTTTCGAATGGACTCATGAAAAGGTGGAAGAAGAAATCCAAGGAGGGTATCCTCAAGAATGCTGAAGTATTCCTTAACTGATTTTTCAGAAGCACCGCAGTCGCGGCTTATTGCTGCATAATTGAGGATCTGCCCGTTCATCTGAGCAGCCACCAGCAAGAAGCGGTGGAAGGGGTCGAGCATACGTACGAGCTGCTCTTGCTGTATTTCCTCTTTTAGGTAGCTGTGGGCATAGCTGCGCAGCTTCTTCTGGCGGGAGGTTGGACTCTTGGTGTTAATTATTAGCGGCAAGGTGCCCCAGCTGAGGGTTTCATTAAGATCGAAAGAGGCGCCAAGCTCATGGAAAGTTAGTGGAAACAGGTTGTAGACCACGGCTCTTCCGGCCAGCAAATTTGCAGAGCCGCGCTTCAATTTTCTAGCGCTGGAGCCGGTGAGAGCAAATTTGAACCTGCTGTTTTCAATTTGGTGATGGACCAAATCGAGTAGCCTTGGAATCTTCTGCACTTCATCTATGATCACCCAGCTTACGCTGTCAGTAAGTTTGGCAATTCGGGCAAGTAATGTTTCGGGATTGAGGCTGAGCGAGTCGAACTCTGAGGTCTTAAGAAGGTCGATATAGAGGGCCTCTTCGGTAGTGAAGGTGGCGCGCAGGAGAGCGGTCTTGCCCGTTCCCCGAGCGCCGAAAAGAAAAAAACTGTCATCCCTTGAGATCCTAATGTCACGTGTAAACATCGTATGTATACTCCGGATTCATGCGCCTATTCTGGAGTATGGTACGTTATATTGCCTGATAAGTCAACTAGTTAGGGCAATTTAGAGGTAATTCCTCATTAAGTGTCAGTAGGTGAAGCGTGAATGTGCTCCTGGTCGTGAACGTGGTCGATGTAAATGGTTGACCAGGACCACGAGCACGCTCACGAATTCGAAATTGTACGCCGAATTCAAAGTAGTGAGGAAATTTTACGGCGATTGAGTAGTGAATCGGTGTGCGGTAGGATTTTGAGAGTAAGGACAATACTAAGTCATCCGGCAGGAGCAACTTGAAGCGGGCGGTTCAGATATTTGGCATTATCATTACCCAGTGCTTAGTCGCGACTGTGGTGTATGGCTACCTCTATCGACCCTACGCACGTTCGGGTTTTGCTGGTGCAGACTTGGCTCTAGCCGCGACATTTTTGATTCCTGCAGCCCTGTCAGTCTTGGGAATGAGAAGCGCCCTAGCTTCAGTAAAGACAGCCTTGGGTCGCACTATCCTTATCATCGCGATTGAAGTTACGGCCTTCTTCGTTAGTATTTCGTGTGCATTTACAAATTTCGGCACATAAGAGGAGATGTGCCGAATAATTCGATACCAGCATCATCTTTGTGCCTGAGTAGGTTCGCCAATTATAGTAAGGAGAGCGGCGCGAAGTGATGTGATTCAGCGTTATCCCCGCTTATGAATACGATCTTTTTAATTGCTCGAATTCTTGGCATCGTCGAGCGCCGTCGTGAGTGAATTATACGGGTAGGGTGAGATTACGATCTTGCGCCGTCTTTTTTCTTGTCGCAGTTATCCGTGCATGAATTTCTGCATGTGATCTTCCCCGAAATACCGCTTGGCCAGGTGTCGATTATGTAGGCTGCAGCAACAGCGTAAATTATCAGCACGAGAGCTTCCCCCAACCGCAAAAGGAACGATATGGTCTAGTTGCAGGTTGTGAGTGCTACCACAGCGCACGCCGTCTGGGCTGATGTAGCTACAGCTTGCGCCGTCTCGGCAAAACACTTCATCTCTTACCTGGGCGGGAATATGGCGCGAGGCGGGGGCCGTCTTTGCAGCTGTCTTTTTAGGAACGAGTTCGAGTGAAGGAGGGGTGATCGAAGCCTGCCGTTTGCCTGCCGCCGCCAGCCTCCTAGCCTGCCGCTTTGCTGGTGAGTGGCGATCTAGATACTGGTCGAGAAGAGCTTTAAGAGTCTCTTCAATACTTACGCCCTGGGGCAAGCTTGAAGAAAGCAGGGCTTTTACCTCCTGCAACTCTTCGAATGTCTTTTCATCTACGGAGAAAGAAAGCGCGTAGCGCTTCTCCTGTGGCGCCACTGGCGAAGGTGCAGGCACAGCCACTGGCATTTCCCCATTTTCACTTACCTTCGCTGGCGAAGGTCGCAAGCTGCTGAAAAGACTCAGTGTTTACGTCGGCACCCTAGCCGAGTTGGGCGCTGCCGTCGGCGCTGAGATTGAGACCTTCGCTAGCACTATTAGACCTGACTCTCTCCACGGTCTTTGTCTGGGGGTGAGCTGCAGCCAAGAGATACTCGACCTCAGAGCGGCTTTTGCCGCGAATGCTGCCCAGAATATGATCTTTGTTCTCAGCGTTTAATTGTCTCGACACCAATGACAGTGTCGTCAAGGACAGCTCGCCCTCAATCAGTAAACAGCGCAGCTCGGGAAATTTCGCCAACGCTCTGGCAGAGCATATGCGTCGATTAGCAGCGGGCTCTGAGTAGCGAAATTTTTTGGTGCAGTAGGCGAACAAAGAG
>CAIXSY010000129.1 GCA_903922175.1 uncultured delta proteobacterium
CACCGCTTCCTCTTTGAACTCTTTGGTGAATTGTCTCTTTGCTTTGCTCATATTATCTCCACTATTACACATTTTGTGGAGACACCCACTTTCTCTTCTGATCGTCAACATCTAGGGGACAGGTCTAGAGCAGAGCTCCGTGCTCTCGCGCAAGCTCGGCGGTTTAGCCAATCTTAAAATTAAGGAGGCTCTGAAAAACCCATGGTACGGACTGCTTCGCAGCCGCACATGGGTTTTTCAGAGCCTCCTGCGGTGAAGAGTGCCCTCCTGCTTAAAAGAAAGCGAGATTAGTGCTGGCAGGAAGCGCAGGAACTAGATACAAAGAGGCATGAGCCAACTAACCCTTGCAAGCTTGGCGTACCTAACCAAGAAAAAAGTAACCAAGCGTGAGAAATTCCTCGACGAGATGGAGAAATCGGTCCCCTGAGATGAGCTCCTGAAGCTTCTACGTAAGCATTCCCGAGAGAATGACGAGCGTGGACGACCGACTATATCGGGGCGGGTAATGCTACGAATTTACTTCCTCCAGCAATGGTTTCAGCTCTCGGATCCTGGGGCTGAAGAGGCCTTGTATGATAGCGCTTCAATGCGCAAGTTTGTCGGGATAGAGCTTGGAGAAGAGGTTATCCCAGACGAGACGACTATTCTTAACTTTCGCCATCTTCTTGAAGAGCATGAGCTTACCAAACGTTTCTTTGATAAGACAAATGAGCTTCTTGAAGTTACGCAAGCTTGACCAACGCTGGAACCGTTCCGTAAGCAGGGTTCGTGCCCTTGGCGAGCACGCCTTTCGGATTGTCAAGTGTCTGTGGGGTTATACTAAAGTTCGTTACCGAGGTCTTTATAAAAACACCTGCCAACTCTTTACCCTCTTTTCACTCAGTAATCTGTATCGCCTTCGTCACAAACTCATAGCCCTCCAGGCGTAGTGTATCTACGCCGCCTCCTCCCAGCCTCCGCAGGCGTTATGGCGGACCTGTGGAGCGGCGATAAGGGCAGGAAGCTCTGAAATATTCGTGTGCGGCCGCGCGAGCGGTCCGTACCACGAATATTTCAGAGCTTCCTTAATGCTGATTCTTAACGTCACTATTAAGGAGCGACCGACCGCTCATTCTTCTATAGGCTGATCACGATTTTTGCTGTAGCAGTCTTCACAGGCCAGAGTATATGGCATATCTGTGGCATAAGTGCTCAGTAATTCTTCCCCACAGTAATTACATTGCCGTGCGAATAGTCGGCGTGGATTCCGGCGTTGATTCCTCCGCCTGTAAAAGCGTACATCGTGATGTAATACCGGTACCGGAATACCTTGATTTTTATAGAAAGCTAGTTCCGCTTTCTGCAGTCGAAATAATCGCCCTGATTCTTCACACTTGATAAGTTGGCTAAGAGCTTCCACCTCATTCACCTCGTCGATCTTGTCAGGCGCCGCCCATCCGGATTGATGGGGAGAGGGTGAGTTCTCAAACTCCTCCCAACGGTATCCCCGACTGGCAACTTGAGCCTGACTCAAAGGGTAGTATTCTTGGGCCATAGAAAGATTGTAGGCAAAGGGAGAGTGATTAATCGGGAAATTGTTTCCCCACTCACCACTAGTTTTCATTTGGGTAATTATGCGCGCTACCAATTCATGATACTCATCTGGAGAGTAACGCTTATTAAGTATACAGTACTCCGCATGTCTTAGTCCGACACAACCAAAAATTTCTTTGGAGTAATAAATGTGGGAGGAGTACCAAATCCTACCACTTTCCCAGATCTTCTTGCAGAATCCGCAACTAGTGTTGCCAAGACTTCCCTCGATTTCGATACAATGATCCTGAGTCCAAACTTCCACCAGACTACTCCCCCCATGACAATTCCAACCATCCCGACAGTCCCAGAGATTCTTGGACTCCCGGAAATTGTAAGTATTGTGGACATTTTCGGTGCGCGATAAGTAGTCACCACTAGAGTTTTCGATCATCTTTCCATTCTGGTAGCGCCGCGGATAGCGCCGTTGGAATTGATCAAATTTTCGCCGGAACTCTTCAACGCTGCTACGGCTCTGTAGTCGCAAATCACCTTTAATCTGTTGGTACTTTTCCGGAGAGAGCGGCTCGTTGAAATAATAAAAGCGCTTATGCTGCAAGCCAACACAGCCAATACAGTCAGTGCAGCCTACTAACTCACGGCAAAATAAACAATCTGAACATTGCTCAAGGTTGTCAGAGTAGCGGCACTGAAAGCAATTGTAGCAATTGAAAAGCTCGTAACACCACTGGCAGGTAAAAACACTGCCGCAGTCCAGGCAGTGATCGCAATGCGTGTTTAACATGCCATATAGGCAGCTATCAGAATAACCGCCACAGATGATCATGTAGCAGTTCTTATTAAAGCCCGACTGATTGGTCCATTCCGAATTTTCACTCTGCGGGCTATTCAGAGCAATTTGTGGCACTTTGGCATAGAGTTCGGCGAATTGCTCAAAAAAGCTTCGAGAAAAATCGTAAGGTCGTCCCTGACTATACTGGTCCCAATTATCTGACCACCAGTAGTCCTGAGAATATACAGGGAAAAGCACTCGGTCATGATGAATCGAGACTATAGTATCTCCAGTAGCTGAGCAACGTCGCCGATAGAGTACCCGCTCGTTGCGATGCGCCAAGATACGACGCATACGCTCATCCGGAGAAAGTGTGGGAAGCCCGACTCCGAGCGCCTCATAAAGAGCCAGCTGCTCCTCGCTCATACTAAAACGCTCCTGTGAGAGCGTACATACCAGTTCTTTTGACATAATTACTTTTCGGCAGGACTACCACCGCTCCCTCAATATGGGAATAATTATAATTGAGTTTTTTGTCTTACTCAAAACAACCCCCCAAACCTCTCTTTTAAAAAATGTTTTTAAAAGTATTGGATTGCCAATGGCAGGTTTTTAAAGCATTCTTTTAATCGATGCTGATATTTTCATCCTCTCTCCTTGATTAAAATATTATTCAATTTCTTAGTCGAAGTGACTTCTTGACTGCCGACCAATTGCACGCTGCCTTACGCTCCGACGGCCGTAAATATTCAATTCAGGCGGTGTACTACGCGTTACGAAAGCTGCAGCGTGACGGCGTAATCGTGAAGCTTCATGATCGTTTTTCGATTAGCCTCTCGTGGGCCTTCGAGGTGGTGCGCTTTGCAGATGAGCTTTTCGAAAAGCAGATAGTAGCTGCACCTGTGGAGCGGCTACTCCCCGCAGCGAACAAAAAACAGGTATGGACTTTCACAAATCTTCTTAAGTTGGATGACTTTTGGGTGCAGTTGATGTTCGTTCTTTACCAAAGAACTAAAAAGGGAATCATGTTTAGCTGGTGCCCACATCCTTGGTTTTATTTCGCGCAGGCCGATAAACTTGGCATTTTCCACAGCGCCTTGCGCGCTGAAAAACGAGAAGTTTGGGTAGTGATTGGTGGACAGACCTTTTTAGACCGCACCTATAGCAGTCTGCTTATTCCGGATGTCCATCGCATCGCTTTTACCCAAAAACCCTTTGAAAAACGTTGGCGCACTCATTTCTGTACGATCGGTGATTACATTATCACGGTAACCATTCCCGCTTCGATCATGCGTGAAATAGATACTTTCTTTGAATCAGTTAGCTCAGGAGAGCAAAGCAATTATGCTAAGATCACTGGTATTTTACTGAAAAAGTCCCATGCGAAAATTGAAATTGCGAATGTTCCTGAAAAAGCGCGCAAGCTGCAGCACAAACTAGCTCGCTACTTTAAACCCAAAACCCACGGAGGGGGACCTTCCTCTTCCAAGTCTCCGGGAATGTCAGGCTATTCTGGACATTAGCCCTGAGCGAGGGAGCCTGCGACCGAGTCGAAGGGAGCCGAATGCTGACGCCATCAAGTTAGCTGACGTTCTAGCAGCTAATGTCTACTGCCTCATCAGGAGTTTCCCCCTTCGCTCGACCTCCCCACTTTGCCTTGCCTCGCGGCAAGTGCTACGTAGGACAAGACGGCTAATGCCGTGGGCTGTGGCCGTAGTTGCATCGGATGCAGTCAGCAGAAAACTGACTTCGGATCGCTGAGAGCCGATTACAGATCAACGCTCGTCGGTCTGAGGCAGCGCCTCGCTAGTCTTTAAGGTTAGTACTCCTCGCTCCTTCGTACGCGTAGGGTCCTAGAATACTTAGAAAAAATATAGCTTGCAGGCGATATAGCCAATAGGATATAATAATGTCGTGGGCAGTTGAATATACTGATGAATTTGGGCGCTGGTGGGAGAGCCTAAACAAGACCGGACAGGATGCCGTGGATCGCATGGTCCGCGTTTTAGAAACTTTAGGACCAGGAATGCCTTTCCCCTATAGCTCTGGAATTCAAGGATCGAAACATTCGCATATGCGAGAGCTTCGTATTCAACACAAAGGAGAGCCGCTTCGAGTACTGTATGCTTTTGATCCTCGACGAATTGCCATTTTGCTCATCGGTGGAAATAAGGGCGGTAATAATCGATGGTACGAACAATTTGTTCCCGTGGCCGACAAACTTTATGATGCGCACGTGGTAATGCTTGAAAAGGAGGAATTACTATAATGGCCAAGCCGTTTGGTGCGTTAAGGGCTAAATTAGGTTCTGTGCGCATTGCTCAAAATAAGGCGAAAGCGGACGAAATCATTGCAAAGGTTGCGTTGCAAGACCTTCGTCGTTCCCTCAATATTACACAAGAGGAGCTTGCTCGTGCCCTAAAGGTAAAACAGTCGTCAGTTTCTAAACTGGAAAGCCAGGATGATATGTATATAAGCACGCTCATTCGGGTGGTTGGTGCACTTGGAGGTGAGTTGAGACTTGTGGCGAGCTTCCCCAAGATGAATAAAGAGGTTATTTTGGAGCAATTTAAGGGTAGAAAAGCGTCTGAGCGCCATTGAGCTCACTTTTACTTTCTCTCACACACCGCGCGGCAGCTCGCTAGCACTCTTCGTTAATTTGCGTGCACGCCCTGAGGTAAAACAAGGAGGGTACATCGCGCGAGAAAAGCTCCTTTGACTAATGGACAGGATTCATTACAATTAGACCTACTGCCTTAGTTTTATTGGCAACCTATGTCCCTCATTTCTGTCCAACGGATTACCTCTTCGATCGGAGGCCAGAATCTATTCGAAGATATAAGCTTCAATTTAAGCCAGCACGCAAGAGTTGCACTTGTTGGTAGTAACGGAACTGGCAAATCGACAGTCACGTATCTGTGCGCACAACGACGAATCCTTATCTCAAGAGAAGATCGAGCAACGAATCCTTGAGCTAGAACAGACGCTTGCCGACCAAACGCCAGCAGGTACCGATTTGGAAGCGATCCATCAACGTCTGCAGAGGCTTTACGAACGGTTGTGACCCCCAGCTGGTAGCCCCCCAAAGCTGGGCTCTCGGCTTTGCGATATCGGGCGCTACTTCTCGTTTCCCAACGACTTACGTCGCGGTATAACTCCATGACGGGCAATTGATATGCCGGAAAAGGGGGATACTTTGGACCGAGACGAGGCTAGCACCGAACTTCTCATGCAGCCGGGCTGCTATTTCACCGATCGTCGTCGCCTGTGGGACTTCAAGTTCAATCTCATAATCCCAATTACCCAGACATTCGATAAATTTGCGTGCGTAGGGGCAGGCCAGCGCAAAACGGCGTAGGCTGTTTGCCGTTTGAGGGCGAGCATCAGTGGCGGGAAAGCCACGAAAAAATATATTTAAAGGAAACTTTTGCCTCAAATACGCGATACATAGTAGAGCGGTAGAGCGCGGTGCTAGCGCGCAAGTATTTTACAACTATTTTGAGGAGCGCCGTCATGCAGAATTTGACCAAAGATATCCTTTCTACCAAGCAGATAGCCCAGAAACAGGTCGAAGCTGTTGAAGCGATTCGCTTTCTTGATAGCCTCGTGGTGATGGGAGAAGAGGCCTACGAGATCGAGTATGAGGTAAAGCGCGTGGCAGCCATCTGTAGCGAGCTATTGGTGAACCACGTCAGCCGCCTTGCCCAGCCAATAGCACCGCCCTCGATCGTGAAGGCGCTCCCCGAGATGATTTTTAATTGGATTTACCTCATAAATCTAAGCCGCAGATCCAGCATTAGGCACTTCTCCGAGCGTCTGGTTGAAGGCTTCTTTATCCAACTTCAGGTTGAGATGGAGTGCCCTGAGTTAGTCCAGACCCCGATGATATACTTTCTGTGCGCGCAGCTTTTCCATACGCTCCAAGCCGCTGGAGTTGATGTTAAGGCCGATCTTCGCGACCGAATGATCCAAGCCTGCATGCGCCGCAATATGAAAGCCAAGCCGGAGACTCTGACGGTAAATTAGCTGGGGCAGTCCCTCAATGCTCGTAGGTCAAGCGAACCTAGTGCTGGAAAAGCCTGCGGGCCTAGTCGATTGACGAACTGTAAATTATCATTTATGATAAGTAAGAAATATCGCTTACGAGAATACCTTAGCGAAAATGGCAAAAACCCATTTCGCGAGCAGGAGGTCCCATGAGTCGTAGAAGCACCGATTGGAACAATGGTCTAGCAAAGGATCTTAAGAACTTAGAATTTGCGCAGCAGTTTATCCAAGCATCGCTGGAGGAGGGGATTCCTCTTCAAGCTGTGCTCGGTAAAGTCATCCGTGCCTATGGCGTAAAGGAGTTTGCAGCCAAGGTGAAGCTACCCAGCTCGAATCTCGTTCGGACGATCAGTCCCCAATATAATCCAACGCTCGACACTCTCAATCGATTGCTAAAGCCTTTTGCACTTAAGGTCACCGTGGGGCCGGTAAGCAGGCGACGGGTGGCATAATACTTGTTTTTCCAACAGCCTGCGGGCCTTGAATCGAAATGATAAGCCTGGTCATGTTGTCCACTAGAAAGTAGGGTCACACCCAACCTGGGCCAGCCCGGGGAAAATATCAAGCTTGGTAATCATACAGTTATTTCACGCTTTTCTTGGGTTCCAAGGTAAGGAGAGGGAGCGGTGAATACGGTTTGGTATTGGTTTATCGGTTAAGCAAGTTTCTATTTAACGCAATGATTGCAAGCACTTCTAGGTATGTGAGATGAGGAAGAGGAAAAGTAATAGAAATGCAGGCGACGTGAAGAATAAAAACCACCATAACAACTGCAACTGATGATAGGGGGGGGGGGGGGGGAGTGTTACACGAGAATGTAAGGAGAGTTATTCTTGAGCATAAGCTCAAGGCCTTTGCTGTCGGTGAGCCGGCAGACCATGCAAAATTGCATGCACGACTTTCACAAGATTTGAACGTACCCATAGCCTCAGTTAGAGCCCAGGCAGCCCAGGTTTTGATATTTGCGCGTCTTGCACTGAAGCAGGTAGGTGCTGGATGCAATCTGGGGTTATTTGTGAGGGCTTATCAGCAGTTCTTAACAGGTGTCGGTAACGAAGTTAAGACGGAGACTCTCAAACACTGGGCTATTGAACTAGGCATGGACCCTGGTATTCTGAAGCGGGCCTTTGCAGACTACGCAGTTAGGCTCGCGGGCGCTCTACCCTCAGAGCCGCCTTCCGCTGGTACTTCTACTGACTCTTCGGTGGCTTTCACCAGTTCCGCTCTGCCACCCAAAGATAAGGCTGCTGCTGCCACTATTGAAATCCGTGGCGACAACGTAAATTATGACTTTGTAAATAAAAGGCTTTGGCGAGATCGATGGGAGCTCTTCGTCGATAAACATGTCCCACGCAGCGCTCGTGGGCATTCATTCGTTTTGACCATGCCAGGAGTGCTCAAGCCGGAGCTTGAGATGGAACGCTGGCTACGATTGGGATTTACCGCAAAAAATATAATCGGTGTTGAAGGAGGAAGGCCTAGTCTTTTTCCACTCTTCAAGGAGGCGGCTGAGAGGTTAGGCTTCACACCTGTTACGGAGCGATTGGAAGATTTTCTACTCGGAATGCCGTATCGATTTCGCGTTGTACTCTTGGATATGACAGGAGCCTATTCCGCGACTAATCTCAATATCGTTAGATGCCTCCAGCTTGAGGAGGAGGCGGTTTTTATGTCTAATTTTGCCGACCGTCGTGAACAGCGAGAAGTTACAGACGGAGAGGTTCTTGTTCACAATCTGCTGACGCCCAAAACGCTTGATGCAGTGGCTGCGTTGGCAACGCTCGCGAACGGCATCCCTCCTCGTGAGAAGTTTATGGATTTCGTACGGGAGGCCGCGAATCATGTTGGAGAGTTTGTCGAGTTTCCTGACTTACGTGACAAGATGCTTACGGGACTGCCTTCTGAAGCGGGGTTGTATCGATATGGTGCCTGCCCCGCTTGGGACCTTATCCGCCAGGGCGCAACACAGACCTTTCCGTGCTTGCAGCGGATATCGGCGCTTGAACGCGAACAATTCTTTTCGGGCCACGTGGCAGTTTGCAGTCGTGCGATTGCATTAGAGCTTGCTAAGATAATGAGCCAAGTAAGTGAGATGTCCGACGTAGCCGGACTGCTTCGCAACTGCGAAACTTTTGTTAATCGCTCTTTGCTTATACCGAGAGTGGCAACGGCACTTGAAAAGTATTCTTATCAGTCACAGGTCTCGGCTTATTCGCCGAGATATCTGTCAACGCTTGCCGCAACATGTGAGCCGCGGGCGTGGCGTCAGGAGTTTAAGGCGACTACGCGATTCTTGCAGGCGATTCAGCAAGGCCTCCTCACTCGGCGGCTTTCTCGACATGGAATGCGAGGAAGTATTGGCAATGAAGTCTGGGACGTCCTTTCGATTAATGTGACAACAGGTGATAACACGGAACACAAAAGTGCGGAAATTTCGGGCCGTAACTGGTTCTATCACCTCCAGCATCTTGTCGCTCGTGTTGACGGTAAGATGGTGGCGAAATTGCCATTTCAGCAATACCACCGTGATATAATTAGATCGACAAGTGTTTGGAATCGTTATCCTCTTCAAAACAGCGACGTTGTAGGCGCGCTTCCGCGGGTAGATCTAAGCGAGCCCAGGTCTGACCATCCACTTTCGTAGGCGCGCCCACTGCCACTCACTGCCAGTTGATGACGACCCCGTCGTCATCAACTATTTGAAGTGCGAAGGGAACGTTGCCGCAATAGCCTTTGCCGGGTGTAGTTTCTTGACCCTATCGAGAAGCTGAGCTTCGGTTTCGACGCGAGCGCCATCGGGAACGCAGGCTTCAACAGGACAGGCGGTTTCGCAGGCCGGTTTCTCGTTAAAGGCAACGCACTCGGTGCATTTGCTGGGGTCGATGACGAATATATCGGGCCCCTGGGATATAGCACCATTTGGGCACTCGGGCTCACAAGCGGTACAGTTGGTGCAGGCATCGGTAATTTTATAGGCCATGATTAACTCCGTGTATGAACAAAAGTAGTGCGGATACTATCCACAAAAGTAAGACCGAGAGCAAGCGCTGATGAGTGCATCGCCCTGTTTTCTTCCCAGCTGGAGGTAAACTTGGTGGGACATTTGGAAGAGATCTTTGGTGGTAAGGATCCGATATTTGACGTCCAAATGAGGGGGCAGGCACACATGCTTGGGGGCCTATTCTTGAGAAACTTAGTATTCTTTGTGCGGTGGAGGGTTAGACACTTAAAGTAGGGATGCTACCGAGTTTTTCTTTAAGAAAGTTTGATCGCAGCTGATGCAGTCAGCAGAAATCTGACGGCAGAGATCTCCCGTCTCGGCTCTCGCCGAGTCGAGGCCTTGTTAGATCTCAGCTCGCCTGCGCCCACCTCTCCAGTTTCGTACGGAAATATTCCCTGTCCCATAAAGCTACACGCGATTCATCTTCGATGAACGGCAAAGCTTCCTTTCTTAGGTTATCAACATTTACCGCACCGATTTTTTTATCAACCTGCTCGACCAGCCAATCCTTCCTAAGCTCTTTAAAATTTGTCACGCTCTTAAATGGCCCGCTCTGGGCAAGCGCAGCCTGCAGGAAGGGGTAGTTGGGCGTTATTCGCCGACTAAAGTACTCCATCAGATCGTACCAGTCACGCCCCTTCTCGTAAGCACGGCACAGGATGGCATGCAGCTTGCCGGAAAACATGCTTTGCAGATCGTGCGTTGTCACGTAAAAGTCCAGCGGAAACTCACACAAGCTGCTTATACAATTTGCCCCCAATGGCGGGTTGGTATCAACTTCCAGCTTTATCACTAATTTTTGAGCGCGATGCAACGGATGGCTTAGGTTGAGCTCTGCGCCTAAAGATGAAGTTTTAAGAAAGGCTTTTTTGACCGCCTGACTTGCCTTCGAACGTTCGACTACTTCTACATCCACTCCCCAGCTCTGAAGCTCATTCAGTAAGGGGGGGATTACGTTATGGAGTGAGTAGTCTGGGTCGGGTCGCTGAAGACAGAAGTCTAGATCCTCCGAGAACCGGTCGAGCCCGAAAAAGATACGCATGGCTGAGCCTCCGTGGAAGGCTGCCTTTTTGAAAAAACCGGAACGAGACAGACCGAGGAGCGCCAATTCTTGTAAGATCTCTTTAACGGAATTGAGCACATGTTTGTCCGTCGGCGTTTTATATCGCCGCAGTCTTGCGCTTAGAAGATCTATAACTTTTTTTGACATAGTTCACCTGATAAATCTTTAACCGCCAGTGCAAATCGTCGATTGCTATAAAGCTCACTGAGTCCAGGTAAGACCGTGGGGCTAAGTTTACGTAGACTTCCCTCATCAATTCTTAGGCTATCAACCAGCCAAGCGAATAATTGAGAGCGCGGACCATCGAGGTAGGCTTTATCCAGTAGGGATTTCTCTGGGGAGGCTATCAAAAAACTGGAGCTGTTTCCCTGCTTTAGCGAGCGCACCTCTGCAGCGAATGCTCCGCGAGGAATACAACGATAAGAGAATCGTCCAACCGCCGTGCGGAAAAGTTTAGGCTTCGTCGTGTTGACGCTCGTGACCTGCACCACGGCCTCTGGAATCAAACCGTAAAAGGAGAGGGCGCTTTCCAACGAGACGTAGGAAGGACCATATATTAGGTTGGCAAGATGAAACTGGTTTGGGATCTGGTGCTGGTACGGCGGGGCAAAGATATAAAGCCCCCTTTTAACCCGGATCAGCTCTCCGGCTTTAACCATGCGTGTTAACCTAGAGTTGCTCTTAGGGCCGTGACCAAAGGCCGCAGCTACCTCTAAATCCGTAATAAACTCTGTATTATAGAGCCTTCTAAGGGTATCGATGGGTGAGAGTCTTTTCATATTCTACTTCCAGATACTATCACTTAGTGATAGTATCTGGAAGTAGTTTTATGACTACTCTGCAGCCACAGAAAGCGAATTTCCCGTGCTGTCTTTGAGTAGCAATGGTGGGGCTGATACCATTGGATTTCATGAATATCAGGCTCGGAGGGAGTCTGGTAATGTAATGCTTATCTCCGTGAGTCGATTATGCGCAAACGCGGAATAGTTGTTTCCATTTTGTTGATTGCCGGCGTTATTGCTGTTGTTAAGGTTTATGGCTCTCACTTAAGATTCAGCAGCGGACCGATGAACGCCGAGGTGCGTCAACTACGCGCATTGGCAGAAGAGGCTGTGCCTCTGCTGAATAAGTTTAAGGATGAGCACGGGACTTACCCATGCTACCTTCATGAAGTGCTTGGCCCAAAAGCTGCCGAGTTCGATCGTCCGCCCCCGAGGAAGGCGTCGTATCTGGCAACGTCGGCTGGGTATTACCTTTTTGTCTATAACCCAGACGCAACATCGGTGATACACTGGGGGAACGGTCAGCCGGCACTTACCTGGGTGCCTTGTACCGCTGGTGGCTCCTGTCCACCTGGTGATTTCGCGACATATTGCTGCGACAGAGCAAACTATCCCAAGTGTGACTCAAACCGTTGAAAATTGGGATAATGGACATTAGTTGCGGATCACCATTGTGGCGGCGGCATTCATGAAGAAAATTATCCTCGCGTTGATCGTATTCGGACTGGCTTTTTTCTTGGGGGAACATCTGTTGTCGCAGCCGGTTGCGGCAAGGGTTGCGTCTCTGCTCGAGCAATACAATGTAAGAGTACAAAACCTACAATGCCGTGGTGGTTTTTTGAGCCGAAGTGGGCATTGCTTCTTCGCGATCAATTCCTCGGAGGTAGCCGACATTCGGACCAAGCTGTCGCAGAACCGCTCGGCAGAGCAGCCGAAAGGACAGACGATTATGCACGAGATTGGGGATGCCGGCTGCAGACCTCCCGCTGAAAATACACGTCTAGTGAGCCCTGCTACTCAGCTAGGTGGCGGCGCCCTCCCTTACCTCGGAGCTGTTGTTATTGATCCCGCAACGGGCCGGGGTTGTCTTGAATTTACGTTCGGATATGGCTAAGAGGTGACCCACGATTCTTCAGAGAACGCGCGCGCCGTTACTGCGGAAAATACCTGAGACGGGGCCGGGGATCTGGGACACTGCCGTGTTTTTTAAAGAAAGTCGTTAGCGGCCCCACTTAACTTAACTAAGCTAAACAAGTTCACCCTCCAGGTGTACGCTTAGTTGGTGACTATTAAAAAGACAAAGAAAAGTAAGACGATGAAGTTTCTGGATAGCTTTTCCGGTGAGTCGTTGAATCTCTCGGATCTTTTGAGTGCTATCAGGATTGGTGATCAGATGACTCACGTCGAGTTCGCCTCGAAACTTGGGATTTCAAGGTCGCATCTCTGTGACATTGAGAAGGGAAGGAAGGCGGTCAGTCTTCCTCGTGCAATTGAGTTTGCCGAAATCTTAGGCTATTCCAAAGACCAGTTCGCCCGGCTTGCGCTACAAACGCAGGTGAATGCCGCTGGGCTGCGCTATAAGGTTTTTATTGAAGCGGCGTAGGTAGGTTATTTCCAAGGCGTAACTGGGTTAAAGAGTGACTCCGTGGCCGAGCGTTCTCGCATTCCGCTTCCAGGTGTTATCATTCGGTGATAGTATCTGGAAGTAGTTCGTGACTTTTTCCCAACCCCAGAAAGCTAACTTCTTGTTGAAAGAATCTTTTCTGGTCGGATTTCGTCCCACGGCCCCCCACTATTCTTAAGAGAGAGCGCGCTCCGTCACTGTGAGAAAAGCGAGCTAAGGAAAAGAGCTAACCATAAGGAAGAATTGGCATTTCTAACGGAGGAAAATAGTAGGTATCACGCGGCTACTCCATCGCCATAACTCTCAGTAGAATTTTGAGCGAGTGTGTAATTTGTCTTACAAAGACGCAGACTTATTGCGCCGGACATACTGCAAAATAAGCAGCCGCGACACACAGAGAGACAATCGCTGGGCACATGGTCCACTTTGCGTAAGGAATAGTAATGAATCCTAAACAAGAACCGACAGACGGGGGCTATTCGCTGCCAGGTCGCCGCGTTACTGTAAAACCAATCAACCGCGACTTGCTGTCGCTGCCCGGGCCGATGAGTGAGACGGCGCAGTTTGAGCACGCATGGAAATTGCTTGAGAGAAAAGGAGAGAATTGCGCGTCTTCAATGCGCAACGCCCGCGGCCTCCTGCTCTATTGCCCCGAACATAAACTCAGTATTTTCTTATGGTCTGACCGGCTGGGGCTGGGCACGTCCCAAGTTGGCGCTCTCGCTGAGCTTGCTAAGGAGCGGCGCTTGATCACACTAGCGTGGGTAGATCTCGCTAACGACTACGATGGAGCGTATGTGTGTACCGCACTCGGCTTTCGAAACGGTGCGCAACCCGGACGCGATCTCCTCAAGGTCCTTGAATTTTTTGACGACACCTGGCTCCGCCCAATGAGCGGCCCCAAATACGATCAACTGCCGCTCGACGAGAAATCCGCCTTACTCGTGCACCAGCTCCAGGAGGCCAAACGCAAGGAGCGACACGATATCGAGTCAGGCAATAAATTTACCAATTTCGCGGGGTTTCGCTCTCGGCTGGCGAAATGTTCGCAGCCACTATGCGAGCAGGCCAGTAATATTTGGGCTCGGTATGCGGGTGGCATCGACCGTGATAAGGGCCTCCAGTACTCGGTATCCGGCGCTGAGTTGTTTCACGATCTCTTGTATCGGCACCCCTTCACTTCGCTGGCGCTCATCGAGTGGGAGAGGGAGCAACCGGCCAAAGCAGCCAGCGCAATCAAGCAGCTCGTCGCAGCCAAGTTTGGCGGTGATGAGGAGCAGATGCGACTGCTCAACGGAGTCTTATCTCCAATCGGCCCGAGAACTGTCGAATTGCTACAGGAATCACTGCTGGCGCCGCCCAAGCTGCCACTTGCTTGGAAGAATGTGATCGCGTTATTCAAGCCGTATCTTTATGACGATCTTTGCACCGTGGCGTGCAACGCGACCACCGCGGCTGAATTTTACGGAGATAAAATGAGGGGACGGTTCGAGTCGCTGGGCGCGTTACTTGCGTTTTACCTTGCCACCGAAGGCGAGGGCTTCATACTTTCGGAGATAGCGGACTACCTCGGTGAATAGAAGGAACCAGCCTCGATGCACCGTACAGGACGGGAATAGGGTCCCGGGGGCTTGGCTGCTTGCTGCTTTTCTCCTCTGAGGTAGCGCGCGGTGTCAGAGAAATTAAATTGAGCTAGCAATTGAATTAAGCCGCGATCTTCTTTTTAAGAGAAAGGAGCTCTCTCTCGATACGTTCGAGCCTCGAATTGGTTCTATTCCTCGTAGTCAAGCTTTCAGCAAGCGTTCTATTAATAAGACGTTGATACGGAACCCCAGTATCGTCAGATAGCTGTCTCAATTTGGAGAGGGTATCAGCATTAATATTGATAGTGATCTTGATACTTTTCTCACGTGCCATTGTTGAGCGAATATTTTTAGTTTCAATCTCGTCTAGTTCAAGATTTTTCAGACTTGGTTTTTTCATTGTATAACCTCTTAAATTCTCCCCATTCTGCAGTGCCGATAATACGAATCTTCTTTGGAAAAGTGGGGCAAGTAGGGGGAAAGTAGGGACGCTGCAGAGTTCTTCTTTAAGAAAGCCGGTAGCGTTCCCACTTGATCCATTTCGATCACTTAACTCCTTAACTTAATGCCATTCGGGACGCTACCGAGTTTTTTTGAAGAAAGTCGGTAGCATCCCCACTTAACCCAAAAGGCTCGCCCCGCTGAATAATCCATTAATTTAGCAGACTGCTTGACCTCGCTACTTTGCCGTAGCACTATAAAAGGCGTCACTCGCGAGACTAGTATGAAGAACAAAGTTAACAGCGTTCGGGCAACTCTTCACGAGATCCATTGCAAACATCGGCGAATGCACCAGGAGAATCCCGATTCAGAACAGATGTGCTGCATGTGGTCGACAGACGATCCACCCGACGTTATTGAAGGCACAGAACCCATAGGTGATATCGAAAATGCTTTTGATATTCGAATCACTGAAAATGAAGCCTCGGACCTCTATGATATGGATTTAGATCAGGCAACACGCAAAATTATCGAGATTAGAGACAGAAATAAATAACGACGGAATGGGACAGTTGCGGCAAAAATAAATTCTTGCACGAAGAGTGAATTCTCCTCGCCTAGAGTAGCTATTGGCGTGATGGGCCCTTGGCCCTCAGGCCATACTCCGGATTAGGCAAAAGACACAAGCCGCCAAACTATCCAGCAAACTGGTGGCCCCAGCGTTCTGGCTTAGGCTTAAGTCCAAAATGGCCTGGCACTCTCGGACTGAACCCATGGCGATTTGAAAGAATCTTTTCTGGTCGGCCTTCGTCCCACGCCCTCTCCCCTCGGCCAAGTTCAGAACTACGCTGGATGCCGCTCTGTCTAACTGCTCTTTTAAGTTTCCCTTGATCTGTAGCGTCCGGCTAAAGCGATAAAAATTGACCGCCAAATCATAAGCTCGAAAGTTTTTCATAAATTCCTCCTGAAAAAAGGTTGCACTCCGTGCTTGAAAACCTTTTTTCAGGAGGAATTTATGAAAAACAGCTTCAGGTGCTA
>CAIXSY010000130.1 GCA_903922175.1 uncultured delta proteobacterium
AGGAGGCTGCGTGGTGGGGCCCAGCACTATCCCCTCCGTGTAACTCCGTGAGACCTCGGTGGATCTCCGTGTGAAACATAGCGATTATTGTGCATCTTCCAATGGCGCTGACTAGATACAACTTTATTCTCCTTCGACCTGTCGGATTTTAGGCAGGCGAATTGGGCCTTTTCCTGCATAGCGTGTTGATTCCTTATTAAGCGCTTCGCCGCTTGTGATGCCGCCGCCGTCACCTAGAAGCTGTCCCTGCTCATGTCTCTGTAAGGTTGCTAGCCCGGCCTTATATCCCTCAAGCAATACGTTCTTAAACTCAAGCGTGGTCGGTCCCTTATGGTTTTCCTTAGCCCAATCCATTGTTTCACTAACAATAAAATTAAAAATTCTCTTGGACATTTCGTCACCCATAGGATCTTCACCGATTGATTTTTTGACGAAATTGACAAGGTCTGTGCGAACTGCCGCGCTTAAATCCGTGTTCATCTTTGCTGCCATGTATTTACTCCAAATAAAATGTAGGCACTCGTTTCATTCCCAGTTTAAGTAATCTTTATAGAAGACCACCAAAAATTTGGCTTCGATCAGATTACTTAAGCCACTCTTTTCAAAACAAGGTTATGCTATTTCCGAAAAATATGTTGCATAATAAATAGCTAGGGAATATTCGGAATAGTATCAGGTGGTTATGTGTGGGGCGGGTAATTGCTCATAGCTCATTAAGCCCGGGCATTCTAAATCTTAAACTTGCACTTGAACTGCTCCTGATTCCAGCTCCCTTCGACTCGGCCTCAATCTCCCTCGCTCAGGATCGAAGCCTGCCCCTTATTCTCTTGATTGGAATAGGAAAAGGCTTCGACTTGTCCAGACTTTTCGAGTAGTTGCGAGTATTTCTATAAAAGGCTCACTTGCTTCAGCTTTGATCGCATCTTAATCTGTTTAGTGGATCTTGGGCTAGGCAAGCTGCTTGTGCCCCCGCATTATTTCTGGAGGAGTGTGATTGTATGAAGGCACGAGGTACAGGCGCAAGCGAATGCAGCGCAGCACGCACGGAGAATGAAGACCGAATTCTTGTCGATCCCCAGGCGGGGTTGTATGTCGTTTGTGACGGTATGGGTGGACATGCGGCAGGTGATGTCGCTGCTGAATTGGCAGTTCGTGGCATGGGCAGGTTGATTAATGAGCATCGCGTAAAATTATCAGCGGAGACCTCGGCAGAGGAGATATTGCGGGCCCTGAGCGAATTTGTGCAGTCGGCTTCCAAGACAATTTATGCCGCGGGGAGTAAAAACCCAGCGCAGCAAGGTATGGGGACGACTCTTTCCTTGGTCTGGTTTTACGGCGCACGAGCATATCTGGCACATGTTGGAGACAGCCGCATTTATCTTTATCGACAGGGCAAGCTGCATCAAGTTTCAAAGGATCACACGGTGATAAGTGAGTTAGTCGAGCGTGGGGTGCTGCCGGCAGAGGCCGCGGTGAATCATCCCATGGCACATGTTCTCTCGCGTGCGCTCGGCGCGCAGGAGCTGGTCGTGCCCGACGTTTTTTCAGTTGAAGTAGTCCCTGGAGATCGTTTCTTGTTATGCAGTGATGGTGTCTATGGTGTGCTTTCGGATCAACAGCTCGCGCTCGAGCTTGGTGCGGAGAGGGTGGAGAAGGTGGCTGAAACAGTTGTCGCTGAAGCAGTCCGTCATGGCGCCTCCGATAACAGTAGTGCCGTTGTGGCGGAGATTGTAGATGATAGGACCGAAAACCGTTGTGCTTTGGGAACGGAAGAGGCGCTAATTAAGCTTGAAGTGCTACGAGGAGTCTTTCTTTTTCACGATCTAACCTTGGGTGAGATGGCGCGTGTCGTTGAGTTGTGTACCGTGATCGACATTAAAGCCGGTGAATTTATTATTCGCGAAGGGCAAGGTGGGCGTGGAATGTACCTGATCCTTGATGGGGTGCTTGAGGTTCTCAAGAATGGCACGATGCTTGCTCGCCATGGACGCGGTGGTCATGTCGGAGAGATGGCGCTTGTGAGTGGAGCAGCGCGTTCGGCCTCGGTGCGCGCCTCGGTCGATAGTCGCCTCTTACATCTTCAGTATGAACAGTGGATAGGGCTGATACAGCGCGAACCGATGATGGGGGTTAAGCTTTTGACGGCGACGTCGGAAGAGCTGAGTCGTCGCCTGGCCATTATGAACGAGCGCGATGGCATGTCGGCCATGCCCTAAGTGAAAAAGTAGATCACCGCCGCGCTCACAGCGAGGGTCACGCTAACTGCATTTAGGAGAAAGCGTAATTTCCTGTATTTCTCCGTCTCAACGGAGAATAAGCTGCGGGCGTTTATTTTTTGGTTACCAAAGAACATCGTCGCCGATTGACTAACGTTTTTGGATTTGCCTCTCTTGTGTTGCATAGTGGGTGATAAGGTCGGCATCCCCGGGGTGTTGTATTTCTCTGGGCATGCGAAGTCTACGTAATCCATAAAACCTCATATACGAGAAATGTGAAGAACCTATCTAAGTATGATCTGTATGATCAGTGGGAATGCTTCATGCTAAGCCTGAAGCGTGAGCTAACTGCCTGAAGGCGCAAGACTATATCGGGTGAATGAGTATTCGCGTAACTTTACCTCATCCCTGCAATTTCAATAGATTGCACCCCGTGAATATTTAGTGTTGGACCGCCGCCAACGGAGCAAATTTCGAGCATAGATCTCCAAGCGGCGGTTCAACACTTTGTTGAACTGAGCCGCTTCTTGGGCGCATTACGATTTTGCATCATTATAATCGGACATTGGCGG
>CAIXSY010000131.1 GCA_903922175.1 uncultured delta proteobacterium
GAACAGTTCCAGTTCATGTTCAAGATTTAGAATTACCCACACTTATTGAGCAGTTACATGAAACCTTCTCTACCATAGAGGACCATTCGACAAACTCATGGCGGGCAACGGGGGAACGCTAAGGAAGACATATAGGAGTTCATGCACACACCATGAACGTATACCTTTTTTCAACATCCTAAGGTTCGGTCAAAAAACGGACGAGACCGTTCTACAAGCTCACAACAAGCATTCACACTCGCATATATACGGTCTTTATAAGGCTAGCAGCCGTCCGCAAGGACGGCTGCTTACTAGAGCAGCCCCGCCAGCGACTCCAACGATGTCTGACTGATCTTGTACTCGTTGGATTCCTTGACCTCAGGCTCATCATCCCCATCAACCCACACCGCGCGCTTCGAGTACTCGATAACGCCGGAGCCAGCCGGGATGAGGCGTCCCATGATCACGTTCTCTTTCAGGCCGCGCAGGAAGTCGACCTTGCCTGAGACCGCAGCTTCCGTCAGGACCTTGGTGGTCTCTTGGAAGCTCGCCGCTGAAATGAACGAATCAGTGGTCAACGATGCCTTGGTGATACCAAGCAGCAGCTCTTCGTGCGTCGCTGGCTTACCGGCATCGGCAACAACCCGATTGTTCTCCGTCACCATACGCATACGCTCAACAGAATCACCGGGCAGGAAGTTCGTATCGCCGCTCTCGACGATGCGCACGCGCTTAAGCATCTGACGCACAATCACTTCCATGTGCTTATCATTGATGCGCACACCCTGGAGGCGATAGATGCCTTGCACCTCTTTCACCATGTACGCAGCGAGTGCCTTGAGCCCCTCAATACGCAGGATGTCATGCGGGTTAACGGCACCTTCCGTCAACACTTCACCGGCATGAACGCGATCACCTTTCTGCACCGCCACATGGCGTGTCTTCGGCACAAGGTACTCACGCGGCTCGCCGTATTCCGGCGTGACCACGATCTTGCGCTTGCCACGCGAATCTTCGCCAAAATCGACAAGACCGTCGATATCAGAGACCTGGGCTGGATCCTTCGGCTTACGAGCCTCGAATAGTTCAACGACACGCGGCAGACCGCCGGTGATGTCACCCGTCTTCTTACTGGCGCGCTCTCTCTTGGCCAAAGCATCACCGGCATCAACGTCGGCGTTATGCTCAACGGTGACACGTACACCAACGGGAAGGTTATAGACCCGCGTTTCACCGGTTTCACCGTAAATCACGATACGGGGGCGGTAGTCGCTGGTTTTGTCCTTCGACTGCACAATTTCACGCTCGGCAAAGCCGGTGCGCTCATCGGTGCGCTCTTCCATCGTGTACTCGTTGATATCCTGCCACTCAACGCGGCCAGCGACATCGCTCAGAATCGGTACCGAGAACGGATCCCATTCAGCGAGCAGCTGACCGGACTTGACGTCGGCGCCCTCTTCGACACGCAGGCGCGCGCCGTAAACGAGTTCGTGACGCTCACGCTCACGCCCATCATTCGGGTCAACGATGATCAGCTCGCCCTTACGGCTCATGACCACCGAAGTTCCGTCCTTTCGGCGAGCCAACCGCACGTTTTCAAGACGTGTACGGCCGCCGGCGCGGGCATCAAGGGATGACTGCTCAGCGCGCCCAGAGGCGGCACCACCGACGTGGAACGTTCTCATCGTTAGCTGCGTTCCCGGTTCACCGATGGACTGAGCAGCAATGACGCCGATCGCCTCACCGATGTTGACCAGGTGACCACGTGCCAGATCTCGGCCGTAGCACAGGGCGCAAACACCGCGCTTAGCTTCACAGGTGAGCACGGAACGGATCATCACGCTCTCAAGTCCAGCTGCCGTAATCTTGGCTGCCTTCTCCTCATCAATCTCGCGCTTACGTTCGCAGAGCACTTCGTTCGTTATCGGATCACAGATATCCTCGGCGGCAACACGTCCAAGAATGCGGTTTGCTAGCGGTTCAATCTCCTCACCACCCTCGACAAGTGCGGTTACTTCAAGACCTTCTGCCGTACCGCAGTCGACCTCGGAAACGATGCTATCCTGAGCCACATCGACAAGTCGGCGTGTGAGATAACCGGAGTTCGCTGTTTTGAGTGCCGTATCGGCGAGACCCTTACGGGCACCGTGTGTGGACACGAAATACTGCAAGACGCTCAAGCCCTCACGGAAGTTAGCCTTAATCGGCTGTTCAATGATGGTGCCATCTGGTTTAGCCATGAGACCGCGCATGCCGGCCAGCTGACGAATCTGCTGACTGGATCCACGGGCGCCGGAATCGGCCATGATGTACACGGGATTAAACGAGGGCCCACGCTTGGTCTTGCCACTCTGTTCGTCCTTAAACTCATGACTGGAGATACCCTGCATCATGTCTTCAGCGATACGATCACCGACGTCAGACCAGATATCGACCACTTTGTTATAGCGTTCGCCTGGGGTGATCAGACCTTCCTGATACTGCTGATCAATTTCAGCCACCTTTTTATCAGCGTCGCCAAGCAGCTTGGGCTTCGACTCTGGGATGGTCATATCCTGGATACCGATCGAGATGCCGGAGATGGTCGCAAAGGAGTATCCGATATCTTTGAGCTTATCCGCCAATATCACCGTGGCTTTATTGCCCGAGATACGGAAGCACTCATCGATTAGGTTACTGATCTCCTTCTTCTTCATCACCTTGTTGAAGTGCTTGAAGGGCAAGACCTTGGGGCAGAACTGCGCCAGGATGACGCGTCCGACCGTGGTATCTTCCAGTTTCCCGTCAATACGGCACTTAATCCGCGCTTGAAGGTGGACCTCTTTAGCCTCCCATGCCAGCGAAACTTCGTCTGCGCCGGTGTAAGCCCGTCCCTCGCCAATGGCGAACGGACGCTCACGCGTCATGTAGTACAAGCCGAGGACGATATCCTGCGACGGCACAATAATCGGCTTACCATGCGCCGGGCTAAGGATGTTATTGGTCGACATCATCAGCACGCGTGACTCAACTTGAGCCTCGATGGAGAGCGGCACGTGCACGGCCATCTGATCACCGTCGAAGTCGGCGTTGAATGCCGTACAAACGAGCGGGTGAAGCTGAATGGCTTTACCCTCGATCAGCAACGGCTCAAAGGCCTGAATACCGAGACGGTGCAGGGTCGGCGCACGGTTGAGAAGCACCGGATGCTCCTTAATCACCTCGTCGAGAATATCCCAAACTACCCCCTTCTCCTTCTCCACCATCTTCTTGGCGCTCTTAATCGTGGTCACATAACCACGCTCTTCAAGCTTGTTGTAGATGAAGGGCTTGAACAGCTCGAGTGCCATCTTCTTCGGCAATCCGCACTGATGTAGGCGCAGCTCCGGGCCGACGACGATTACGGAACGGCCGGAATAGTCAACACGCTTTCCAAGCAGGTTCTGACGGAAACGGCCACCCTTTCCTTTAAGCATGTCGCTGAGCGACTTGAGCGGACGTTTATTTGGGCCCGTTATAGTACGACCACGACGACCGTTGTCAAAGAGCGCATCAACCGACTCCTGTAGCATGCGCTTTTCGTTACGAATGATGATATCCGGAGCCTGCAATTCAATCAGTCTCTTCAGACGATTGTTGCGGTTAATCACCCGGCGATAGAGGTCGTTGAGATCCGAGGTGGCGAAACGGCCGCCATCAAGAGGTACCAACGGACGCAGATCTGGCGGGATAACCGGGACGACCGTCAAAATCATCCATTCCGGCCTGTTGGCGCTCGTCTTAAAAGCAGAGAAAGCTTTAAGACGCTTGGCCAGCTTCTTTTTCTTTGCTTCCGAGGTGGTCTCTTTGAGATCCTCACGCAATTGGGCGTATTCCTTTTCGACATCAATCTTCTTCAGTAAACCGAAGACGGTATCTGCCCCCATTCCGGCCTCAAAGGCGGCACCGAACTTCTCGCGCGCAGCGCGGTACTCTTTCTCGGTAAGAAGCTGTCCAACGCTGAACTCGCTCTTGGCCGGCTCGGTGACGATGTAGTTTTCGAAATAGAGAACCTTCTCGAGATCACGTAGCGTAATATCAAGCATCGAGCCGACGCGGCTCGGTAAGCTCTTGAGGAACCAGATATGCGCCACCGGGCTGGCAAGCTCGATATGGCCCATGCGCTCACGACGCACCTTAGACTGGATCACCTCGACGCCGCACTTTTCGCAGACGACGCCACGATGACGCAGGCGCTTATACTTACCGCAGATGCACTCGTAGTCCTTAACGGGGCCGAAGATCTTGGCGCAAAACAATCCATCACGCTCTGGCTTGAGGGTGCGGTAGTTGATCGTTTCCGGCTTGGTAACCTCGCCGAACGACCAACTTCGCATCTTCTCCGGGCTCGCCAGGGAGATTTTTAAAGCGTTGAATTTGATCGGATTCTTCGGCTTTTCAAAGAGACTAAATAGATCGTCCATTGGTTTTCCTAAGGTTTTTCGTTTTCCTCAAATCTTCTAACACTTAGTTCGACGCGCTGACTTTGACCACTTCGTCACGTCAACGCGCCGAACTATATCATTGCTGCGTTCATTGCTGCGTTCATTGCTGCGTTCACTTTTGCACTATACCACCGCCGTCGGCAGCACTGCTGCTGGCACCGCGCCAGACTCTACCTGCTCGTCGACCACCTGGGTCTTATCCTCGACCAGCTCAACATCAAGCGCCAACGATTGGAGCTCCTTCATCATCACGTTAAAGGACTCCGGCAGACCCGGCTCGAGCACGTGTTCGCCCTTAACGATTGACTCGTACATGCGCGTGCGACCAGCAACATCGTCGGACTTGACGGTGAGGAACTCCTGGAGTGTATAGGCTGCCCCATACGCTTCCAGAGCCCACACCTCCATTTCGCCGAGTCGCTGACCACCGAACTGAGCCTTACCACCAAGCGGCTGCTGGGTAACCAGCGAGTAAGGACCGATCGAACGCGCGTGGATCTTATCATCGACCAAGTGATCGAGCTTGAGCATGTACATCACACCAACAGCGCACTTCTCCGAGAACGGCTCGCCACTGCGGCCATCGTAGAGCTGCACCTTGCCCGACGGATCCAACCCGCCGTAGGCCAGCAGATCCTGAATGTCCTGCTCTGAAGCGGCATCGAACACCGGTGTCGCCACATGGATACCGGGCATCAGACGCCGCGCCAACTTGAGCAGGTCCTCATCCGCCATATTGGTGACGAACTTGGCCCCCTTCTGCGAGCGGGCCAATCCTTTCGGATTGTTGGTGTACATCCCACTCGGATCACTGAGCAGAGTTTCGTCGATGATCTTGCGGATCTTCGCCACGATCTCCTTACGCAGCTCCGGCGAGGCTTCTGGACGAGCTACCCCGGTATAAGGATCGACAATCTTGTCGAGCTCACGGGTGAGCATACGTCCAACCTCTAAGCAGGCCCGTCCCAAATGGGTCTCAAGGATCTGCCCGACGTTCATACGTGACGGCACGCCAAGAGGATTGAGCACCATGTCGACGGGAGTACCGTCGGCAAGATACGGCATATCTTCCTGGGAGACGACGCGCGAGAGCACACCCTTATTACCGTGACGACCGGCAAGCTTATCACCGACCTGAATCTTGCGCTTGATAGCAACGAAGACCTTGACCATCTTGATCACGCCTGGTGCTAGCTCATCACCCTCCTTCAGGCGTTTAATCTTCTCGGCCAAGAAAGCCCGCTTATTATTGATAAGCTGCCCCGTACGCACGACAACACGATTCAAGGATTCCTGCACCGACTCCTCTCCGACCTGCACATCGCGCAGGTACTCGAAGGGCACACTTTGCAGCAGCTCTTCCGTAACCACCGTCCCCTTGGCGATAAGCTGATTACGCTTTTCATCGACAAGGCGAGCAGTCGTTGTCTTGTCGAGCAGCAGTTCGCGAATCTCTTTGATCGCCGCATCACGGATGATGTTGATCTCATCGCGCTGGTCCTGCTCAATACGGGCAATCTCACGCTTCTCGATAGCAAGCATGCGCTCGTCTTTGTCAGTTCCCTTACGTGAGAACACCTGTGCAGAGACGATCGTTCCCTCAACGCCCGGCGGCAGACGCAAGCTCGTATCACGCACCTCACCTGCCTTCTCGCCGAAAATTGCACGCAGCAATTTTTCTTCCGGGCTCAGCTGGGTTTCACTCTTCGGGGTAATCTTACCCACGAGGATGTCACCCGGCCGCACCTCGGCACCGATGCAGATGATGCCTGACTCGTCGAGGTTGGCCAAAGCCTCCTCGCCAACGTTAGGAATATCACGCGTGATCTCCTCCTTGCCGAGCTTGGTATCGCGGGCAACGCATTCGAATTCCTCGATATGAATCGACGTGAACATGTCTTTTTTGACAAAGTTCTCGTTGAGCAAGATCGAATCTTCGAAGTTGTAACCGTTCCAAGGCATGAAGGCGACGAACACATTTTGGCCCAAGGCAAGCTCCGCCATCTCCGTGCTCGGTCCATCAGCGATAACCTCGCCCGTGGCAACCTTCTCACCGGCGCGCACAATCGGATGCTGATTGATGCACGTGTTCTGGTTCGAACGCCGGTACTTGACCAGGTTGTATATGTCGACGCCAGTATCCAGTTCGTTATCCGACGCCTTATCCGCCTTAATAACGATACGATCGGCATCAACCGAAACTATCGTTCCGCCACGCCGAGCTGACTGAGCCGCCACCGAGTCACGTGCGACCGTGCCCTCAATGCCGGTCCCCACAAGAGGCGCCTGGGTTCTTAAGCACGGCACCGCCTGCCGCTGCATGTTTGAACCCATGAGTGCGCGGTTCGCGTCGTCGTTCTCAAGGAACGGAATCAGCGCTGCGGCGACACTCACAATCTGCTTCGGAGAAACGTCAACCTTGGTCACCTCCGGGCTATTGGCGAGAATGTACTCGCCATTGCGCCTGGCCGGAACCGTCGACTCTAAAAACTTCCCCTTGGCATCGAGGCTGTCGGTGGCCGTCGAGATAGTTTCGCGCTCCTCTTCGAGGGCCGAAAGGTAGACGATATCCTCGCTAACGCAGTTGTTATTATCGACCACCCGGTACGGGCTCTCGATAAATCCAAACTCGTTGATTCGAGCGTACACGGCGAGCGACGCAATAAGACCGATATTCGGACCTTCTGGTGTCTCAATCGGGCAGATACGGCCGTAGTGCGTCGGGTTAACGTCACGCACTTCAAATCCGGCGCGATCACGAGTCAAGCCTCCGGGCCCAAGGGCCGACAAACGGCGCTTATGCGTAATCTCGGAGAGTGGATTCGTTTGGTCCATGAACTGCGACAGCTGTGACGAGCCGTAGAACTCCTTGACCACTGCCGCAACCGGCTTGTAGTTAATCAGATCCTGCGGCACGAGCGTATCAACGTCCTGCATACCCATGCGTTCCTTAACTGCACGCTCCATACGCACGAGACCGATACGGAACTGGTTCTCAATCAATTCACCAACGGCGCGCACACGGCGGTTACCAAGGTGATCGATATCATCGATTGAATAACGCACGCTGTCGTTTGAATTACGCAACTCAAGGAGGTAACGCACGCACTCTTTAATATCATCCTGTGAAAGGATGATCTGATCGAGCGGTGGAGCTTCCTTGCCCTGCGAGACATACAGCTTGTGGTTGATCTTATAACGTCCGATATCAGACAGGTCATAGCGTTCGGCGTTAAAGAACAGATTCTTAAACGTCGCACTGGCAGTCTCTGGACGCGGCGGATCGCCCGGTCGCAGCCTGCGGTAGATCTCAATAAGTGCGTCCGTGGTCGGCCGACCAAGGAGTCGCAGACAGAGATCCTCTCTCTCCGGGCAAAGCTTGTCCGTATCAAGCGTCTTCCACAGCGCATCGCCGATGTGGTGTTCATCGATATAGAGCACGCGAATGGTGTCAAGCTTGCGCTCTCTCAGAGCCGAGAGGCTCCCCTGCTCCACCACCTCGCCTTTAGAATTGACCTTATCCGCGGTCAGCTCCTCACCCGCCAGGACGACGACCTGGAACTTCTTGCAAAGCTCCTGCGCATCATCTTCGTCGAGATCCTTAACTACCGCTTCGAGGCGTTCTTTAATCAGCGCCCAACCAACAAGCACTTCGCCGTTATCAGCCAGTACTTCACCCGTCTCAGGGTTGACGACCTTCTCCTTAGCCTGAATGACGGTATCGGCAGCGATCATGCCCGGAACGGACTCTGGATCGACCTCGATCTCAGTGAGGTTGGCCTCTTTGAGACGGCGAATAACCGCACGGTTAAACTTCCCGCCCTGCTTGACGAGAACCTTACCACCAGCCTTGATCTCGCGGAACGACTTTTGTCCCTCCAACTGCTCAGGCTCAAACTTCTTGGTAACCAAACCGCGCTTACCAAAGGTAACCGCGTCCATCTTATAATAGAACGCCAAAATATCATCGGCCGACATTCCTAGCGCGCGCAAAAGCGCTGTTGCGTTGAGCTTCCTGCGCCGATCGATACGCACATGGAGGATGTCCTTGATGTCGAACTCAAAGTCGATCCACGAACCGCGATACGGGATAATACGGGCCGAGTAAAGGAGTTTGCCTGAAATATGACTCTTACCATCGTCGTGATCGAAAAACACACCCGGGGAACGGTGCAGCTGACTGACAATGACACGCTCGGTGCCATTAATCATGAACGTACCCTTCTCGGTCATCAGCGGAATTTCGCCGAAATAGACTACATCTTCTTTCAAGGCGTTTAGACTCTTCTTGCCTGTCTCGGGATCAACATCCCAGAGCACCAACTGAATGGTAACGCGCAAAGGGGCCGCCCAAGTCATGCCGCGATCGCGACATTCATCGACGTCGTATTTCGGTGTCCCAAAGGTGTATGAGACAAATTCAAGCGAGGCGGTGCCGTTATAATCTTTGATCGGGAAAACCGACTTAAAGACCTTCTGCAGCCCGATATCCTCACGCTTGTCTGGCTCTATGTCAGCTTGAAGAAATCGTTCGTAAGACTTCTTTTGAATGGCGATGAGGTTCGGAATTTCGGTGACCTCCGCGATCCTGGAGTAAGTTTTACGGACACGGAAGTTGGTCTTTATTTGTGATGTCATAAGGTATCCACGAAGCCGTTACACAGGTTAAGCGAACTATCTCGCCAATCATGCGTAACTGAAACTCAAATAAAACGACCCCGCTCCGGCCTAGCGACCGGGACAGAGACGAACTGTAAAAAACTAGCCAAACACATTCGAAATTTCCAAAAACCCAGTAACCTCAGAGGTATGCTAGCCTAAAATACATTTTGGACAAGCCTTCGGCTTGGCTCTATCCCTTTAAATGTGTTTGGCTATGTTGTCCCTCCGGGGGTAGAAACTTCTTGCCATTTTTTTTGTTTTACTCATTTTATACGACTACTGGGCGAGAAGTTTCTAATGTACACGCTTGAAACTTTTCCTGATAAAAAAATGGAAAAAGTTGCGCTACGAAACAATTACTGTCTTATTTTTGCTTAAAGATTCTTATGGTTGGTATTGCGCATCTTCTTCTCGCCACGAAAAGAGGACTCGCGCCTAGGAGTTTAGAACTCTCCAATAAATACATGCGGTTGAGACTATACTTGAGCCCGCACAACGTTGCAAGAGGAGCCAGGTAATATAACTACCTGTTCTCGTACGAGCACCGTATCAATTTATCTAACAAAACAATGAGGTTACCCCATCACGTGGTATGTGTACGACGGACGGGGCAACCCCAAACCGAAGGAGCGGCTAACTATTCCGTAGAAGAGTTACTTCAAGGAAACCTTAGCGCCAACTTCTTCAAGCTTCTTCTTCATGCCCTCAGCATCAGCCTTGGCAACGTTCTCTTTGACGGTCTTTGGGGCAGCATCAACAAGATCCTTAGCTTCCTTGAGGCCAAGCCCGGTAATCTCGCGAACCACCTTGATCACCTTAACGCGGTCAGCGCCGGCATTATCAAGGGAAACGGTGAACTCGGTCTTCTCCTCAACTGCAGCCGCACCAGCACCTGCTGCACCACCGGCAACCATCGCCACCGGAGCCGCCGCTGAAACGCCAAGCTCGCTCTCGAGATCCTTAACCAGCTTAGCCGCATCCATCAAAGACATATTCTTAATGAAATCTTTTACCTGCTCAACAGTCACATCACTCATTTTACGCTCCTATAATGTTAACAAAACTAGCCAATTAAATTTGAAACTAAGCTATCCCTTCTTCTCAATATTCTGACGGTGTCCATCAAGCACACGCACAGTCTGCGTAGCCGGGGCACTGAGCAACCGCACAATTTGTGTCGCGGGAGCAGAGATAACCCTGAGCAGCATCGAAAGGACCTCTTTCTTGCCAGGCATCTTCGACAGTGCAAGAACACCAGCCGCATCAACAAAGGCTCCCTCGAAATAGGCACCCTTGACCTTCAGCTTATCGTTCGTCTTCACGAAATCTGCCAGAACCTTCGCCGGCGCGACCGGGTCCTCGCCCGAGAACACGACCATGCTTGGCCCCTTAAACATGCCGACAAACTTCTCCACCTCTGCCGCACTCTTGGCCATCGGTGTTAATGCCTTCTGCGCCGAGATACGCCCAAGAGTATTCTTGACGACACAGGCATGCGCACCAGCCTTGCGAAGATCCTTACGCAGCTTTGTAACTTGAGCCACGGTCAGCCCGCGATAGTCACCACAAAACGCAATCGGCGCTTTGCTGAAGCACCCCGAGAGATATTCCACCTCGGCCTGCTTTTCTGCTCTTTCCATAGTGTTAAGTCCTCTTCAGTTAAAATCAATTGTACTTAGGCCGCACGCAGCGAGGCGATATCGACCGGCACGCCCGGACCCATGGTCAAGGAGAGCACTACCTTCTGCACATAGATACCCTTGCTCGATGAAGGCTTAGCCTTATTAATTGCGGCCATCATCGCCAACGCATTTTCATATACCTTCTTGCCGCCGAACGAGGCCTTGCCAACTGAGGTATGCACGATACCGCTCTTATCCACGCGATACTCAGCACGGCCCGCCTTAATTGACTTAACCGTCGCGCCGATATCAAAGGTAACGGTCCCAACCTTGGGCGAGGGCATCAAACCACGAGGCCCAAGCAACTTACCGACCTTACCGACCTGAGCCATCATGTCCGGAGTCGCGACGACGGAATCAAAATCCATCATTCCGCCCTTGACCTTCTCAACCAGATCTTCGGCGCCAACAACATCCGCCCCAGCGGCGAGAGCCTCTTCGGCCTTCTCACCTTTGGCGAATACCGCCACGCGGATCTTCTTTCCGAGACCATGCGGCAGTGGCACTGAGCCACGCACGTTCTGATCCGCCTTTTTAGGATCGACGCCGAGAATAAGCGCCACCTCGACCGTCTCATCAAACTTAGCTGAAGCGGTGCTAACGAGGACGTTGCAAGCTTCTTCGAGCGAATAAAGCTTACCAACCTGCACCTTTTCGCGCTGCTTTCGTATCCGTTTGCCTTCTTTTTTTGTTGCCATAGCAATTACCAGTACCTTCGTACGTCGTTTTCTTACGTCACTAAAGATGAATCTCTTAGTCCACCACGTCGATGCCCATGCTGCGAGCTGTGCCCGCCACGGTGCGCATCGCGGTCTCTTCGTCATAGGCGTTCATGTCGGCCATCTTTATCTTAGCAATCTGGCTAACCTGTGCCTTGGTAACCTTACCGACCTTGTCCTTATTGGGGACACCCGAACCCTTCTCTGCCCCTGCCGCTTTGCGCAGCAAGAATGACGTCGGCGGAGTCTTGACCTCGAAGACAAAGCTGCGATCCTTATACACGGTGATAATCACCGGTGTTAGTTCACCCGCCTGCTTCTGCGTCTTAGCATTAAACTGCTTGCAGAACTCCATGATGTTAATTCCGTGCTGACCTAGCGCTGGACCAATCGGGGGAGCAGGATTGGCCTGGCCAGCAGGAATCACGAGCTTGACTTGGGCTGTAATTTCCTTTGCCATTTAAACTTTCTCCACTTGAATAAAATCTAATTCCACCGGCGTCGAGCGACCAAAGATGTTAATCAACACCCTGACCTTACCCTTCTCCGGCTTCACATCTTCAATCGTACCGTTAAAATCAGTGAACGGACCGTCAACAACCTTGACCGTCTCGCCCTGCTCGAAGGTCGTACGCGTGCGCGTCGACCCGGCACCCTCACCTTCCTGGTTGAGCATGCGCGCTACTTCATCATCACCCAGCGGTGACGGATCCGTTGGATCGCCAACGAAGCCCGTAATTTTGGGAGTCTCTTTCACCAGATGCCAGGTATCCTGGTTCATCTTCATCTGCACAAGGATATAGCTCGGTAGAAGCTTATGATTGGAGGTCTTCTTCTGTCCGCGCACCAGCTCTACGACCGTCTCTTGCGGAACTTTAACTTCGCCGAAAAAAGCCTCTAGTTGATGTAAGCGCACGCGCTCTTCGAGCGCCTGCTTGGCCTTCATCTCAAAACCGGAGTAGGCATGCACCGCATACCAGCGCAATCCAGCGCGCGCCTCAGGAGAGATCGCCGCAGCCGCTTCAGCAATCGGCGCCTTAGTTTGCGTCGACGCAGATCCCGCAGCCTGCTCTTCAGTCTTTCCCGTGCCTTCCGCAGTAGTGTCGTCAGCCGTCATCTTTTCCTCAGCCAAAACAAAACTTGTTACGCTAAAAACGAATGCATCAACGTCTTAAAAGTCATATCGAGAACGAACAAACATAAGGCCACCACGATCATAATAACGAGCGTCACCATCGTGGCCTGTATCGTCTCGGCGCGAGTGGGGTGGTGCACCTTTTTCAGCTCAACGATACTCTCGCGAATAAACTCAATCGGATTTTTCGACTTGGCGTCCGCGCCGCTTGAACCTTTGTCTGCATCCATTAAATATCTCCGATCTGTATCTGATGAATACTGCTACTCACGAACACATGCGGTCAAACACGCACGAAATTCGCGAGAGTGATATTAGCAGTTATCAATAATGGAAACCAGTTCTCCGCGTTTTCACACGGCTCGTCTCTCTTCTACTCTTAGCTTCACTCCACAATTTCAGAACTGGCTTGAGGCGAACTTTTCTTCCATGCTACCAACACGAAAAAAAAAGGTACCAACTGAGATTGGCGTGAAGTAGGAAGTTTGTAGCAGAAATGAGGATTTACTGCAAATAGAGCGGCGGCTTCGCCGCCACTCTGGCCTAGAAATGCCAACTTGCTGAAACTAAAGGGGAATAATGGTAATTTGGCATGATTTTGGCAGGAAATGCTTGGTTTGGGGGACCATTTGCTCATTTTTGTGACAATTTATTGGTTCTGATCCCATCCTGCTAAGTCTATGTAGGGAGATGTATAAAGTCGCTTAGGCCCTATGCGGGTGGCCAAAAGAAACTATGCTACTCATCTCCCGATCTGGCGCATAACTAATGACAGACTGTTTATTTAAGGAGAGTCTATGCCCGCGAATTCACCTATTTGCTCCACTTTTGACATGAAGCTGCTTTGCCGTGCGCTCGCCATGGATCCGCGATTCGAACATTTTGCTAGAGCAGAGACTGCTGACCATGTTCAGGGTGTGGTGCGTTTTTGTTTGATACATTTGGACAAATACGGAGATCGTCTCGCTCAAACTATCGCAACGCTATCGAGTCGCTTGAAGGAGGGATTTATTTGTGGCCCACTCAACAAACAAAATATCCTCTGGCTTCGAGGCGACGGGCATATAGTAGAAATACAACATCCCATAGTAGTGCAATTGCCAGGCGGAGTCTGCAATTCACAGCACGTAATTGAATCTTTCCCTTCTTGCTTCGTACACACCGGTCCCGACCGTGGATCTGTCGTTCTCTCTGCTAACGCCCAATTACCTGGAGAGCCTCATCACCAACCCGGAGTAATCGATCGCTGGATACAGACAACACCGTATTGGAATAAACGCCGAAAGTAGGCCGCAGCGACGCTCTGCTGAACTGAGCTCTGTTTATATGCAAATCCGCCAAGAAAAAAAGAAGGATTGGCCAGCCATCGCTGACTTAAATACGGCTGCGTTCGAAACACCGAAAGTAGCGGCTATTATCGCTGCGCTGCGCAAAAATAAAGTAGCCCCGCTCGTGTCTCTCGTCGCCGAGGAACAGTACGCAGTAGTAGGGCATGTGATCTTTTCGCCGGTTAGTCTGCCGAGTTTTCCTAAACTAAAAATCATGGCTCTCGGGCCCTTGGCTGTCGCTCCGGACAAACAGCGTCATGGTATCGGCGCACAGCTGGTTCAATGCGGGCTAAAGAAATGTAAAGACCTAGGGGCTGGGGCAGTTATCGTCCTCGGTCATCCTACCTACTACCCTCGGTTCGGTTTTACACGAGCTACAGATCGAGGAATTAGTTGTGCATTGGCACGAAATCCCGACGCCTTTATGCTGATAGAGCTTAAACAAGGCTACTTAGTTGGCGCCTCTGGGTCTGTGGAGTACGACGAAGCCTTTAACCTAAAAAGGTAACCGCCCCCTGTCGAAGTGCCCTTCTTGCTCCACCACCTTGCCCGGAGTAAGATTAAATCTATGACTGAGGGACCACAATTACCCAAGCACCTATTCTGGGACTGCGTTTTCCCCAGCTCCCTCGATGAATGGAATCAGTTCTATTTCTTTGTTATTGAACGGGTGGTTGAGCGTGGCTCACTCGCTGACTTCACTCAGGTGAGGTCTTTTTACGGAGAGGAACGCGTGCGCGAGGTCTTTTCTAAATCGCGCAGTATCCATCCGAGGTCAAAGGCCTTTGGTCGAGTCGTATTTGGTAATCTTAAGGAAGAGGCAGCATGCACATCGAGACCGTCGGTCCAGAAGCTTTGGCCTTATTGACGACGCTGATGCAGGAGCCAATTTTAAAAGAGTATCGCTTGGTAGGCGGGACAGCCTTGTATCTTCTGCGAGGTCACCGCATTTCTAGCGCCGTTCGAAAGTTCATGATCTAAAGCCTAGCCAAACACATTTGAAATTTGGGAAATTCCAACAGCTTTTGATAAGATGCGAGCTTTAAATACATTTTGGACAAACCTCCGGTTTGGCTCTGTTTCTTTAAATGTGTTTGGCTATGTTGTCCCTTCATTCGACTCGCTTGCGCTCGCTCATGACAGGCTAAACCCTGAGCGAACGGAGTGAGTCGAAGGGCCGGGGGTAGAAACTTCTTGCCCCTTATTTGTTCGACTGCTTTAGTGCAACAAATGGGCAAGAAGTTTCTAATGACCGATCAACCTGACGCGACACCACATGCTCTCCCTTCCACCGGTACAGCACTGCTGGCAGCGCTCATTTCAACGTTTACCTCAAGCTTCGCCTGGATCTTTATCTCGCAGGTGGTGGCGGTATTCGGCGTGCTCAACAGCGCCGCCGCGCAGCGACTGATCGCTAGTACAATTTTGCTACTGATGCTTCTGCTCCAAGGCCAAAGACTACCCACATGGCGCGAGATCCGCCCACACCTCCCGGCACTCCTGGGAACGATCCTCCTCTGCCAGGTCTTTGCCTCCTTTTTTGTACTCTCGTCGATGCTCTATACAAGCAGCAGCAAGGTCATGTTCCTTACCAAGCTTGAGCCATATCTTGTTCTGCTTTTGGGCGTTCTCTGTTTTCGCGAAAAAGTTACCAGAACATCCATTCTGCTGCTCGGTGTCCACTTTAGTGGCGCGTTCCTGCTCTCGTTTGGTGGCGACGCTTCATTGGGTGGCTCCCAATTCGGCGATCTGCTGCTCATCGGTGGCATTCTTTTGAACGCCACGGGCTACGGATTCTCTGCCCGGTTGGCCAAAATTTTTGGTGCACTGCGCATCTCCGTCGTAACCCAAATCGGAAGCCTGCTCCTTTTTACGCCGCTACTTATTTTCGGCACTCCCCTGCACGAGATCAATCCTGCCCACATCTCCCTTGGGGCGAGCTCCCTGGTGATAAATGTGCTCCTGTACTCCGTCATAGCTACCACGACGTGGTTTTACGCGCTCAAAGGCCTCCCCGGCTGGCTCGTCTCCGCGCTGCGTGCGCTCGGTCCGGTACTTGCCGCGCCCGTGGCCTGGCTCATGCTCGGCGAGCATCTGAATCTAACCCAGAGCCTCGGCGCAGCGATCATCGTCACGACGTCGTTTGGCCTCGTATATGAGCGACGCTCGGTTCGGAGCTAAAGAAGCGCAAAAAACATAGCGACTTAAGGAGACTCTGAAATATTCCAACCTTCGCGTCCTTCGTTCCTTCGCGTTACAATTTTCTTAATGAATTTAACACGAAGGAACGAAGGAC
>CAIXSY010000132.1 GCA_903922175.1 uncultured delta proteobacterium
GGCGTGCTGTGGCCGAGTTGTCTACAGTGAGGGGCGTATTGATGAGGCTCGTGCAGTCGCCGAAACATTTATCGAGGTGCATGCGGGTGACGAAGCGGTGGTGTGTCCATCTGGTTCTTGTACGGCGATGGTCAAGGAGTGCTACCCGCAGTTGTTCAAAGGCAGCAGGTACGAAAACGGCGCGGATATGTGCCGCGAGCATACCTTTGAACTTTCACAATTCTTGGTTCGAGAGGGGTTGTGTGAGAAGATCGAGGGGTGCTTTCTTGGGAAAGTTGGATCGATGCTTTCTTGCCATTCGCAGCGTTATCTCGGGCTTAAGGACGAACTGAAGCTCTTGTTTCAGAATATTAGCGGATGTGAAGTAGTTCACGTAGGGGATCGGGAATGTTGTGGTTTCGGCGGGCTGTTCTGTGCTCGCTTCGATGGCATTGCTTCGGGAATGGCGCATACCAAGCTGGAGATGTTTTTGGACCGGGGTATCGAGACTATTGTGGCGAATGATCCCGGTTGTATCTTGCATCTGCGCAAAGAGGCGAAGTTTTATAATTTCTCAGTGCGCGTTCTGCACCTTGCTGAGTTCCTGGTGGAAGCCATGAAGATAACGGTTGCTATCTGAGGGGATATGTCAGACAACTCACTTTTTATAGAGCGGTCGACTATTAAAGCAGGTGAGCACGAGTCGCACCGCCGGATGCTGAGAGTTCTCTCTACCCTCGATCAGGCTTGTGAAATAGAGAAACGCAGGCAGTTTATTAATTGGGAGGACGCGCGAACTAAGGCGGCGCGACTGAAGCAGTATACATTGGAAAATCTTCCTGATCTGCTTCAAGCTTACGAGCAAAAGGTTTCGGAGCGTGGCGGAAGGGTGTTATGGGCGCGAGACGCGCATGAAGCGCAGAGACACCTCGTGGCGATTGCCACGAGGCATCATGCGACCAAGGTCGTAAAAGCCAAATCGACAACGACGGAGGAGGTGCAGTGTACGGAGGTGCTTACGCGAGCCGGGGTCGAAGTGTGCGAGACCGAGGTCGGCGAATTTGTGGTGCAGCTGGCGGACGAAAAGCCCTCTCATCTCGTGGCCTCTTGCTTGCACAAGTCGAAGGAGGAGGTGGCCCAGTTATTTCACGAAAAACTCGGCACCGCGCTAACCGACACGGTACAGGACCTGACGTTGACTGCGCGTCGACATCTGCGCCCAAAGTTTTCCGGCGCTGATATCGGTATCAGTGGTGCTAACTTTTTGATCGCGGACGAAGGTGTGGCGGTGGTCGTCGAGAACGAAGGCAATGCACGTCTGTGTATGTCCTGCCCTCCGGTGCATGTGGTGATCGCCGGTATTGAGAAGGTCCTGCCGCGTCTTGCCGATTTGGATCTCTTCTTGCCATTGCTAGCGGTCTCTGCCAGCGGGCAGCACATGACGACCTACGCTTCTCTTGTGCGCGGGGCGCGACAGGCTGAGGAGCTGGATGGGCCGCAAGCGTTTTATGTGATCCTGCTCGACAATGGGCGCAGTCGGCTTTATGCCGAGGATGCGTTTCGTGATGCATTGAAGTGTATTCGTTGCGGCGCATGTCTTAATGTCTGTCCGGTGTACAAGACTATCGGAGGGCAGGGGTATGGTACCACCTACCAGGGGCCGATCGGTGCGGTGATTACTCCGCATATGAAGGGGGTTGGTGCTTGGAATCATCTCTCCTTTGCCTCGACGCTGTGTGGAGCTTGTGGTGATGTTTGCCCGCTTAAAATTCCTCTGCCCGAAATGCTGCTCATGAACAGGGTCTACACGCAGCTTGTAGGAAAGGGCGGCTGGTTCTGGGGGTTGGGGATTAAGGCCTGGTCCTTCCTCTTCAAGAGCGGCCGTCGGGTCGCGCACTATCACACCTTAGTCCGTTGGGGGGTGAATCTGGTGCGACGGTTAGTGCCTGGGGCGCGTCGTGAACTGTTGCCGCGCCTAGCCGAGAAAACTTTTAGCGACTGGTGGAACAAACATGGGAAGCCGTAGTGACATACTCGGGGCATTGAAAAAGGCGCGCCCTTTTGTCGGGACTATGCTCGAAGATGGGCAGGGGGCCCGTTTGTTCCGCGATTTCCCCGATGAATATCGCCTTCTCGATCATTTTGCCGAGAGGCTGCGCAGCCTGATGGGCGAGTGTTATCAGGTGTCATCGAAGGTGGAAGCTGTCGATGTGCTTTTTAATCTGCTGGGCGATGAGGATCGTCGTGCTGTATACCTCGAGTGTCCGATCGTCAATGAACTGCTTCGTGCAAGTAGTGATCTAACGAGACGTTTGACGCATGGGGCGATCTCACAGAACAGTGATATCTCCAACGATCTCTTTGCTCAATTCGATGTCGGCATCACCGGTGCAGATTATCTGATCGCGCGCACGGGCAGTGTTGTTTTACGAGCCTCGACTCAAGGTGGACGACGAATCTCGGCCTTGCCGAGTCAGCATATCGTCCTTGCCTATGAAACGCAGCTCATCGCTTCACTCGAAGATTGTTTGGCCGATCTCAAGGTCGATCCCGCATGGAGTTCGAGCGTGATCATCACCGGGCCTTCGCGCTCGGCCGCCATCGGAAATGCTCTCGTCGTTGGTGCCCATGGGGCGACGCGCCTGGCGGTGATCGTCGTGCGGGGTGGGGAGGGGAGTTAGGGAGTCTCAGAGATATTCGTCGTGCGGACCGCTCGCGCGGCCGCACGACTAATATCCCTAGCGAGGCGATGCCTCAGACCGACGAGCGTTGATCTGTAATCTGCTTTCAGAGATCTGCTGGCAGCTTTCCGCTGACTGCATCTGATGCAGCTGCAGCTTTCGGCCGCAGCCTACGGCCGCCAAACACATTCAAAGAAACACAGTCAAACCGGCTTGTCCTACGTAGCACTTGCCGCGTGGCAAGGCGAAGTAGGAAGGTTTGTCCAAAATGTATTTAACGCTCGTATTTCATCAAAAGCTGTCGGGATTTCCCAAATTTCAAATGTGTTTGGCTAGAATCTCGCTTCGAAAATGCAACTCATTTAGTATACGTTTCAAGAGTCAAGGAATCTGGTGGGGCTTCACCTCAGACCAACGCCTGTGCAAACGCCTAATCCGCTATCAGATCTCTGCCGTCAGGTGCCGAAGTCAGATAGCAGATCACCGTCCACATACATTCCCCAATTGTAACTGCTCACCCCTAATCGGCTAACGCTGACGTCAGACGTCGACTCGACGGTGCTCGCCGGAGCCCGGCGTTAGACCTAGGACGTCAGCGTCGTCGGTTCTCAAAAATGGTCATTTTGTTGGGCTACAGGCACAGCTTGACGAGGGGGCGAGCAATTACCGCTAATTCTTATTTTTCCCTCTGCGAGGACTTTCTCGGATCGTTCACTTCAAGACTCGTGCAGCGATCGCGACAAATAAGAACTATTTCCGCGATGTTTATGAGAAATGAGCTCGACTCCAAGTTTAGCTCAACGATCTTATGAGTAGCATTCTTTCCCTCAAGGCGTTTGTATTCCTGCACAAGGGCGGAGTATCCATTGCTGATATAGGCAACCTGGCCTTCTTTGAAAAGTAACGTTGCGCCGTCACCGGCTAAAGCTGAGATAGGTGAGCTAAGAAGGAAAAATAAGATGAGCACGCGCAATTTCATAGCAGAAAAGCTCCTCACAAAAAAATTAATACTCAACAAACTAGTAGGAGACAGTCGTACAACTTCCTTCCCGGAAAAATACTTTCTCGTATCCGCCGGATTAGGAGAATTCTCCATAGTAAAGTAACTATAGCGCCTATCGAGCTGTATATACCATCCGCAATAAGTCTTGTCGCGGTAATTCGTAATTCGCCTCCGCCTTTTGACTAGCCGTAGAGTAGTTGATATTCTCAAGTGTGCAGTTTTCCAGGAAGCTCACGTCATGCGTAAGAGGCCTTAGCTTGGTCGTTGTGACTTTTGGAGAAGGGATGAGATATAAAGCCGTCGCGTCAGCAAATTCTTTACCTCAACCTCCGACCAATTCAGAGCAGCCTTACACCGATGATTCCTCTTCGTCTGACGACAGGCGTAGGTATCGTCTCCTCCTAAATAGGTCTCTCGCCACCGGTTTTGGCAAGTATTATATATCGAGGACTCCTATATCCATGCAACTTACTCGTTTTGCAAAATTCGCTGCCGCCACTATTGCCGCAGTACTAATCGTCTTCTCTCCCGCTCAAGCGTGGAGCGAACTGCAAGAATGGCGCGGCATATACCACGAAATCGAGAGACAGCTAATATTAACAGATGGCACTGTTTTGCAAGTCGAGTTCAGCCATAAAGAGGGAAGGCTTGAAGGGAGGCCGTATGATGGAAGCGATGCTGTAATTCGTGGATTTCAGCGAAGTAATGGCGTCGCTGTCGCCGACGAGTTTAATTATGCTCCTCGGCTTCTTCCTCCTGTTTTGGGCAAACGCCGCATTGCGCTCGTGCTCTTTCGCTATGAAGACAGCAAGTCTTCGGGGGCTGACGCCGATTTATTACAGAGCATAAAAAATAAACTCAGTGACGGACCGAGTTCTCTGAAGGCCTATTTTGAAGATGTATCGTTTGGTCAGTTAACGGTCGATATAGATACCTTCGGGATTTTTAAACTCTCGGCTGAGCGTCAAAAATGCGTAAATTTAGGTGGGGATAATAACTTACCACCATCTCTTGGCAACGCGATGCTGGAAGCAGCAAATGCTTCGGTAGCGAATCTGGGTCTTTATGACCATATTGTCCTTTGGATTGATAATCCTTATTACGACGATGGGTGCGCCAATGGCAACCTTGTGGGGAAAGTAAGCAGATATTATTTCCCATTCAATTTCAATGATTCCCCACCAATAACTCCGATTATAGCGCATGAGATTGGCCATAACTTTGGATGGATGCATGCGAATCGTTTAGATTGCACCAATCCCAGGGGCCGTGCCACGCTGCTTAGTGGTACTTGCGAGTCCCGGGAATATGCCGATTCCGGGGATGTCATGGGCTCAGGCCTTAGGCATCCCAACGCCTGGAGAAAGTACCTTGTGGGCTGGCTTCCGGCGGAATCTGTGCATGAGGTGAAGAGTTCAGGGGTGTTTGAGTTATCACCGCTGGAGTGCGCACCCGGCGATACCGTTGCATTGCGATTCCTTCACGGAACGCCGCCCTGGTATTCTTTTTATGCCAACTCTCCAACTTATTCTGACATCTGGCTCCAATATCGAGTTTCGTCTCGCTTTGATGTTGTTTCTCAATCAACTGGTATCGTTGAGGCTCACCTTCTGCCACGCTTCGCTGACGACTATTACTCAAACACACTCGACTCATCTAATTTGCTGGTCCGCGATCCAAAGGTATACCAGGAGAATATTCTTCCTTTCAAAGACCCCAAGACACAAATATCGGTGACGTCCCTCGGCTTTGCAGGCACGAAGCTGGGTATGTGCGATAGGCGCGCAGTGGTGCAGATACGCTTCCCGGGTGAAAGGCTTGTAAGTCCCAAGCTAAAGGGGCTTGCACGAAATATTGTCTGGCGCCGGAATATTTTGATCTCATACTCTTTCAAGTTAAATAATTCAGAGCCGATTTCTTGCCTTCTATCGGGAAAGTTGGCTCGTGGACTCATATTTAATGAGCGCGAGTGTCGTGTGATGGGGCGAACCACTCGTCGCATGAGCGCGCGTGCCTATATGCTCACTGCGTGGTTTCCGGGTGGAAGTAAGATGGTCAAATTCAACGCGCTCGTAAAGTAGAATAGCTGACGGACGGCAACCGATCCGTCGTCTCTGCGTTTCCCCGTATTGCTATCCGTCAGAATGTTGCTCTTTTGAGAAAAGCCTTGCTTCCCGTGGCTCTCCTCCACCTGAAAATAATCACTGAGGCGCAGGCAGTGTAACCACCTGAATTAATAAGTCTTTATGCTAAGGCAAAAAGCGCCTTCCTCTTAGCGCTGCGCGCCAGCGCAGCGCTGAGCCCTTTTACCCATTTCTCGAATCATAACCTATGATTACGTGTGTGTGGAGCATCGAGGCGGAGCGTCCCCTCGATGGCCATTGTCAGTCTGAGCAATGTGCTCGATGCCCGGTATATTAAACGGCTTACTGGTCTTGCGTCTGGAGGCTCCTCCCAAAGTAAGTCAGCCCTAAGCTCCTCATCCAATGCGACGATCAACCAGGGGCTGCGTTACGGTGCCCGTCTCTATGGTACAGCGGTGCAGGGTCTTAACTCCCTGATCAGCTTCGTCAACATCTCGAAAGACACGCTGGGTAAGCTACTCAGCATCACCGATAAGATGATTGATCTGACGACGCGCGCCACGCGGCCTGCGATCAGCGATGACACCCGCGGTGCGCTAACCCTCGGATTTAAGAAGCTGGCACAAGAGTTTTTAAAGCTTGAGAAGGCAACGAAGGTGGGCAGTAACAACCTGCTCGATAAGGATGGCCTTAAAAATATATTTCAGATTATCGGTTTGGACGAGAAAACTTCCACTAGTGTTGCTGCGCTATTTGCTAAGTTCATGACCACCAGCGGTGATACGTTTCTGGCGAGCCAATACGAGAAGGGCAAGCGTCCGGTATACATCCCACCCGATGCCTTTCGCGCACGCGGTGCCGAAGCCGGAACATCGACCACCGTTGGTGACGGAACAATTACGAATACGCTGAACGCGACCACGGTCGCGGCCCCAGGTGGTCAAATAATTGCGGACTTCACTGGGGACGGGAAAAACGACCTGTTCGTTGCGAGTAGCTCTGGTCCCCTAGGATCGGTATTACTCGGAAACGGTGATGGCACCTTCCGTGCGCCGGTCACCAACGCTCTTGGCAATAACGGTCATCAAGGCGCGAGCGGAGATTTCAATCAGGACGGAAATATAGATGTTGTCACTGGTCTTGACGGCGGCAGCGTTTCTGTTCTGCTTGGAAACGGGGACGGAAACTTCAATCTGCATAACGACTACAAAGCCGACGGAAGCGCCAACAGTATTGCTAACGTGACAGCCGTCGATATGACCGGTGATGGGATCCTCGATCTGGTGACCGTGCAGGCTAGCTCCCATTCGGTGAGTGTCCTCACTGGAAATGGCAATGGTACCTTTAAGGCTGGGGTGAGTTATGCCGCCAATGGCGCTTTATTCCCTGGTGATCTCACCGTTCTTGACCTGAACGGTGATGGCGCTAAAGATGTGGTGACCAATGATGCTAGCGGCGCCATGTATCAGGTGTTGCTTGGCAACAGCAATGGGACGTTAAAGGCCGCGGTAACCTATGCGGGAGCAGGTGTCGTAGGCGTCACAGCAGCTGACACCAATGGCGACAATATTCAGGATCTAATATTCGCCGGGGCTGATGGGTGGGCGGCGGTCGCGGTCGCTCTTGGCAACGGCAATGGCACCTTTAAAGTTCCGCTTTACTATGCTGCTGGAGTTATCCCGAACGATGTGGCGAGCGGCGATTTTAACGGTGATGGTATCATTGATCTGGCGGCGGCGAACTCTCTTGGCGGAGCAAGTGGCATTAGCCTCCTCATGGGCAACGGCGACGGCACCTTTCTGGCGCCGGTTACCCATCCTGGGGGCAGTACTATTAGCCAAGTTGGAGTGGCTGATATCACCGGCGATGGTGTGCCGGATATTATCGGGGTTGATAATGGCGGCAACGGTATCCGCTCCTACGTCACTAATGCGATAACGACCTATACCGGTCAGGGCACATTCCAGACGCGGGCGAGCTACTCCACCGGCGCAGGCACCGGCCCAGTCGGGATTGTGCTCAACGATTTCAACTTAGACGGCGTGAGTGATGCGGCGACGATAGATCGCACCACCTCGAGCGTAAGCGTATTGCTTGGAAGTAGCGACGGTTCATTTGGTTCATCGCAGACTTTTGCTGTCGGTGGCGTGTCTCCCGACGCAATTGATGCCGCCGATTTCAATCGTGACGGTCGTGTCGATCTAATCACCACCCAGCCGGGAGCAAATGCGGTATCGTTGTTGCTCGGTAACTCAGACGGTACGTTCGCAGCCTACACCTCACTCTCTGTTGATGGTGGGCCGACCTCAGTTCATAGCGGAGATGTTAATAACGACGGCAAGCTTGACATCATCACCTCCAATGGTACGAGTAACAGCATCAGCCTGCGCATTGGTAACGGCGATGGCACCTTTTTCGCCTCAAGATCTTATGACCTTGCGGCTGCGCCGAATGAAGCCTACCTGCGCGATATAAATGGCGATGGTCGGGCCGACATGGTGGCGAGCATGAATGCTTCCGCCATCAATGTTCGTCTTGGAAATGGTGACGGTACGTTTAAGGCTGCGATCTCGACCGGCGCTGGGACGGGAGCTTTGCATGGGATGGCCTTCTCCGACTTGAATTTTGACGGACGTGAAGATCTGGTTACCACTGATGCCGGCAGCAACACGATGAATGTCCTGCTCAGTAATGGAAATGGCACCTTCAGTATAGGCGTCACACGAGCACTGAGCGGGACACCGGGGGACGTGAGGATTCTCGACAATAATGGCGACACCTTGCCGGACGTGGCGGTTTCCATCGTCAACAGCGGCGGTGTTGATATCTTTACGGGAAATGGTGACGGCACATTCCATGCGGTGGCAACGAACTCAACCTATGGAACGCAGACTCTGGGTAAGAGAAACCTGGCTGTGGCCGACCTCAACAACGACGGGGCGATTGATCTGGTAACGGCGAGTAACTCGGATGACGCCATTGGTGTGCTTAAAGGATATTCAGCTCTGAACCAGGGGGGCTTTTCGAATTTGCTCGACGAGTTCGCCTCTCTGTTTGACGCGACGCGTACTATTCGCAGCCGACCGCTGGCCTATACCATGCTTGCCGATCTCAAAGCGCTTAAGCAGCAGATCGGCGTCAATATGAAGGCGCTTGATGAGGCGACGACTTTCATCGCTGATAACATGACACTGGTGCGAGAGACCGGCTTAGCGCTGCTTGAACTATCGAATCAGATTACGACGACGGCAACTGCGGATGAAGTTGCCGCCAAGCTCCAGTTGATGATTCGACAAAATGCAAACGCGGCTATGGCACAGTCCGAAAATCTTCAGGCGATCACCGTAGCGGCGCTTTCTCTGAGCAGCACGTCGTTTACGAAGAGCGGCAACTAGCAGAGGCTTCGCCTCTGCTAAGATATCTAAAGAGGCTCTGCCTCATCGCGCCAGTGTTGATCTGTAATCGGCTCTCAGCGATCCGAAGTCAGTTTTCTGCTGACTGCATCCGATGCAGCTACGGCCGCGGCCCACGGTCTTATCCGTCTTGTCCCCCGTAGCCTCGACCGCGCATGCCCCACGTAGCACTTGCCGCGAGGCAAGGCAAAGTGGGGAGGTCGAGCGAAGGGGGAAACTCCTGATGAGGCAGTAGACATTAGGCCATATGGAATGAAAAGCCCTGGTACAAAAGCCCCGGTACAGGGTAGCTTTATTTATTGGGCGCAGGAAACTTTTCGAGAGAAATAGCGATACATAAGGTGCAGACAATGTCACCAGCCCTACGCCGCTAGTAGCATGGCGGCGGTGTAGCAATTACACATTGGTGTGCCCACTGTCATCAAAATAGTCATTCCAAAGCGGCACCACGAAGCAGCTTTTCTAAATCCTCCGCTTATCAAATGTCCAAACGCAGTGGTTCGGCACTTGGTCTAAGTGTCGGGTGGTTATCTGGCCTCGCTCAGCGCCGCGCCGTCACTGAGGGAAATCCAGGGGGGTAGAACTAGCAGAGGCGCTGCCTCAGACCGACGAGCGTTGATCTGTAATCTGCTTTCAGAGATCTGCTGGCAGCTTTCCGCTGACTGCATCTGATGCAGCTGCGGCCGCAACTGATGCTGCAGCTGAATCTGATGCAGACAGCTGATAGCTGACTGCAGATCTCAGATAGCAGATTACAGGATGCTCGACTCTCTCTTCCGCGCGAATGCGCGGCTCGGTTCAACCATTTGCCACCACCACTGGCAGGCAAACCATCTGCATATGTTACTTATTCCCCAAGATGCCGAGCTGTGTGTGTACTTCTACCAGGAGTTGCAGAAGAAGGTAACCGAGGCAATGAAAAGGTTGCTTGGTGTTAGGAGGCTTAACCTCTGGGAGGGTGATCCGATCCTGGCCGAA
>CAIXSY010000133.1 GCA_903922175.1 uncultured delta proteobacterium
CTAGTACCTCAACCGGAAAGTTTTTTCACATTTTTGCTAGTTGAACGGAAGACGGGAACGAAGAAAGGCATACGCGGGACGACATGCGCCTAATGCAGACGTGGTGACGTAAGACTTTCAACGTAAGCTCATAAGCGCCTGTCGTAACGCATATCCCGTTCCTCGTCATGACGTCAACGTCGATGAATTATTAGTACGGCGTTTTTGTACTATGAAAAAACTTATTGGACGAGGTACTAGTAGTTACTCATTAGGTCCAGGTAAAGAATATCGTGCGCGTGCTCCTGGTCGTGGTCCTGGTCGGTCTTCGAGCACGACCGCGACCACGCTCACGAATTTATTAAGCTACCCGGGGTTGTCGAGCAGCTACCCTTTGCATAACTATACAGTCGGATGTATATGCCTTAATTGAATAAGAGGTGCATAAAAATGAGAACAAAACGTCAAGCCGCATTGGTGGCGCTGATTAACGAAAAGACCATTCGCTCACAGGGTGAGGCGCGGCAGCTTCTTTCTAATGCTGGTTTTAAGGCTACACAGGCAACTATTTCGCGTGACCTAGAGGAGATTGGCGCAGTCCGAGTGCATGATGTTGGTGGGCTTAAGTACTCGCTCCCTCATGCCGGCTCGGAGCACGGAGCATCGGTGCAGACGGCGATTAAACAGTTTGTGGTCAGTGCCCGCAGCGCTGGCAATATCGTTGTGGTTAAAACTCCCCCAGGCCATGCCGCCGTAGTCGCCGCAGCCATCGACAGGCAGACGCCAACGGGAGTGCTCGGGACTGTCGCGGGTGATGACACCCTATTTATCTGTGTTGAGAGCCCGAAGATCGGAGCGGGGCTGGTTAAGATCCTCGCAGAATAACTCCTCGCCCCTAATCGGCTAACGCTGACGTAGTGGCCGCTAACGTCTATTGCCTCATCAGGAGTTTCCCCCTTCGCCCGACCTCGCGGTCGGTGCTTCGTCGGACAAGACGGCTAAGGCCGTGGGCTGCGGCCGAAAGCTGCAGCTGCATCAGATACAGTCAGCAGAAACTGACTGCAGATTGCTGAGAGCAGATTACAGAAGGCAGATAGCGAGCAGGGTCGGTTTAACACTCGTCGGTCTGAGGCAGAGCCTCGTTAGTAATTACCATTATTAACCCCTACAGCGCCCAATAGTGCAGATTCGCCGGAACCTGCTCGCGCTTCAGCGCAGCCTTAATATCTGCCAAAACAGCACCGTCCTTTAGCGGCTTACAAAGCTCAACCATCGGCATCTCGCGGTAGTGGCGATGCGACACGGCGACGACCATGGCGTCCAGATCGTGAAGCTCGCTCCACGGTGACAAACTAATTCCGTATTCATCCTTAACGTGATGCGGACTAGCTAGGGCGTCATGGACGAGGGCCGTAACGCCGAACTCACGCAGTTCGGCGATAATATCGGGCACGCGGCTGTTCCGCACGTCAGAGACGTCCTCCTTAAACGTTACCCCGAGCACGCCCACGCGCGCCCCCTTGGGCTGAATGCCCAGTGTAACCATCGTCTTTACCAGGCGCTGCGCAACCCAGCGCCCCATATTGTCATTGATTCGACGCCCGGCGAGGATCACCTCTGGATGGTAGCCTAGCTGTTCAGCCTTGGTCGTCAAATAGTACGGGTCAACGCCGATACAGTGACCACCCACCAGCCCCGGTGTAAATCGTAGAAAATTCCACTTTGTTGCGGCCGCATCGAGCACATCGCGTGTCGAAATACCCATCTTGTCAAAAATAATCGCCAGTTCGTTCATCAGCGCGATATTAAGATCTCGCTGCGTGTTTTCGATTACCTTTGCCGCCTCGGCCACCTTAATCGAGGGGGCGCGATGCACCCCAACCTCTATTATTGAACCATAGACCGAAGCTACGAGATCAAGCGTCTGGGCGTCCTCCCCAGAAACAACCTTCTTAATCTTCTCGAGTGGATGCTCCTTGTCGCCCGGATTAACACGCTCCGGCGAGTATCCGAGCTTAAAATCAACGTTGACCTTCAATCCGGACACCTTGGCGATAATAGGCCCGCAGATATCCTCGGTTACCCCAGGGTAGACCGTAGATTCGAAGACGATCGTTTCGCCCCCATGAATCACCCGCCCTACCGTCTCACTAGCCTTAACCACCGGTGTTAAGTCCGGCTTTTTGTCGACATCGATCGGCGTCGGCACCGCAACCACGATAAAGGTACACCCCTTAAGGATAGACTCATCCGTGGAGACCTTTAATGAGCTGCGACGGATCCGCTCGTCAAACCCCTCGTCTGTCGGGTCCTTTCCCGCCACTATCATGCCGACCTTTGGAACGTTGAGGTCGAAGCCCACCGTCCCAGGGAACTTCTCGGAAAATGCCAATGCCAAAGGAAGGCCGACATAGCCGAGACCGACAATTCCAATCTTAGGGGATTTCATGTGTAGCTGCGCTCCGTACTAGGTTTATAGCAATAACTTAAGCTAGCTCGGCTCCGGCTTCAAGCCCCTTCGGTATCAGCTCAATAATTTCGACCAAGGGCACGACAAGCTCACGGCAGAGCGAATTATTAAGCTACCCGGGGTTGTTGAGCAGTTACCTTCTCGGTGGCTTTAATCTCGACAAAGGTATCGGGAACTCCCGGGGTTTCGACCACCAAATCAATCTCCGAGCTACCCGTATTGAAGTGCGAGAAAGACATTTTACGCCGAAGATAACTTTTGAGGCGTAGCATTTCGCAAACAACAAAATGCTCAAAGGCCAAGCCAAACTCTTGAGACGAGAGCGGCGATGCCACCGAAAGGCTGGGGTCGAGCACTCGTTTGACGCCACAATCAAATAGGTAAAACTTCGGCGACTTGAGCTGCTGCTTGCGAAGCGACTTATCATAAGCCGGCAAAAGAAAGCCGACAAGCGTGTCTACGAGAATCTCGAAGTAGGTCTTCACCGTTTTGTCATCGATCCTCAGATCTTTGGCTATCGTATGGTAATTGACCAATGCACCGCTTGCCTGGGAGCTTAGGTCCAAGAATTTTCTAAACGGACCGTGCTCCGAAAATCAGCCCTATTTATGGAGTATGCTCCAAAAATACTACGCGGGCAACGGGAAGTCCTAGCGGTTCATTGCCAACTACACGATAAAAAAGCTTTACTTACAGTCAGTTATGGCGTTTTATTGTAATTGCTCAATAACCCCGGGTAAAAGGAAATTGCTTGAACTTGCACTTGAACTGCTCCTGATTCCTGCCCCTTTTCCTAGTCCGATCACGAGGATAAGGGGCAGGAGCAGGAATCGGGAACAGTTCCAGTTCATGTTCAAGATTTAGAATTACCCAGACTTAATGAGCAATTACGTTTTATTTTAAGCCACTCGAAGCAAGGGTGAGTTACCTGCTACCAGATCTCATCGGCTACCAGATCTCATCGCCACCGGCACCAATAATGCGAGGGGCCTTATGATTTCAAGAGCCGGCCAATATCTAAAATCCTATCAAATAATCTTCGTCTAGAGAAAGTAGAGACGTTACCGACTTTTTAAATGTCTGTAGCGCTGCTCCCCCTACTTTTCCCCTTAATTCAAATTGACCAGCGATCGCCAAAACGCTACTATTGTTCGTTTCGGGAAAAGCAGTTGTATTCTCTATACACAAAATATGCTTGATGATTTTACTGGCGCAGAAGACACATCCGCAGTCACAAAAGAGCTGCTATATAAAAAGATCCGCGGCTTTTCAAATGGGGAGCGATTGGCCCATTGCTTGCGCCTTTGCAAAGGGGTTCGTCTACTTACATTGTCTGGAATTTCCCATCGTCATCCGGGTATAAGCGACGATGATCTTAAGAAGCGTTTCGCCGAGATAATAAATGGTCGGGAGTCGGCGGTGCGATTTTTTGGTTTTGATTCTCTAAAAGAGGTGGGGTAATGGGTGGCGAAACCTTAGCTGAAATAACAGGAGTGCTTACGGAATTTGCGTTGTAAGGACACGCCGAACCTAGCCTAGCTCACTCTGGGCGAACGAGGGAGTAAGTTTATCTATATCCTGCGCAGATACTCCGCATTCTTTAAAATAATGGCGCCACTCGCGAACTATCGTGCACATCTCTTTAATCAGGGCTTTAGCTTTCTTGCTGGACAAGCCAAAGCGCGCCGCACCTGAAATCGCATTAGCAAGCGTGGCCTCGCGACCCGACTTTCCACAGGTTCGAAGATAAAGCGACTCCCGGTCAGGCTCTTGAGCCTCGGAAGGCTCGTTGAAAGAGGCGAGTTCTTCTGTGATAACAGCTGGTTAATGTCGTCAACGTTCATAACGTTAGGATGCCAACGTTTGCAACGTTGGGCAAGAAGTTTCTAAAGGAGGTGATCGAAGAGACGGGGCGCCTATGAAGCGCCTACCACGGCCTACTCAAAGCGCTTGGCGGTAAGCTTAAGGCTTAGGAGAGTTAAGAAATCTGCCGGAGAGGTTGATTTTCCGCCTTTGCCGCAGACGACGAAACGAGCCACAGCGTTCGAGACAAAGACGCGATTGGGGCAGTACGTTTTGCTCTGTATGGTGAGTACGGGATCCTTTCCTCCTCTGGTAAGTACGCCGGGAAGCTTAGTTAGCGTTATGCGCTGAAATCTCGAACGTACACCGCGGCGGCTGGTAAGGTTCATGACTGAGTACGCCGAGCTTTGACCCTCGTAATAAATGGAGGCACGAAAACGCAGGAAGCAGGACCTCTGCGGCACCGCGTCGTAGGTGTTGGTGAGGCTAAGCTCACCGCCCGTCCCGGAATACGTAAAACTCAACCTGGCGGAGCTCGCCTCAGAGGCACAGAGACCTATGCAGGGGCTCGCACTAAGCAGCAACCCGATAAGAAGGTACTTCCACATTTTTAATACGCGCTCCAAAAAAGTTAGCTATAGGGGGAAACAGGAGGAGGAGTCTCTTCGTTGCGGCAAGGCGAGCGCCGAGACGACCGCGCCGCCCTAGCGCAGTCCTGGTTCGAGTCTGGTGGCTGAGTCAGCGCGCGGCTAACGTCCTGCTCGTGGTCGGTATTTGGCGAGCTTGGCTCGACTGTCTTGGCTGCCAGAACGGGCTCGGTACCTAAGGACTCAGAGTCTGACCCCGACTGCCGCGTACCGAGCACGATTGCAGGTATGGCGAGAGCCGCGACCCCCGCTCCAAGTGCCGATTTTGACGTAAAGCCACGCTCGTTCGGGAGCAGCACGCGAGCATCTTGTAGCACCCAGTTTTGCTGGTCACACCACTGCCAGGTTCCGTCCCGAACATCTTCAACCACGGCCTCCCCGCCCCTTACGGACGCAGTCATTTGCGCGCCGGTTTGCTCGTTCACGATAGCGGTTTGGTTTGGATTATCTGCTGCAGCAGTTCGAGATTGCAGGGTCAGGTGGACAGCCGCCAGCTCGCTATCTTTCATCTCCTGCACTACACGCGGCATGCCGTTGCAGTCATTAAGCGTGAGTGTGGCAGCTGTTGCTATGGACGGGCCGATGAGAAATCCGCAGAGAAAAAAAGTAGAAGATAATATTCTTGAAGACATAGGGGCTCTCTTATCCTAGAACGCCTTTTGCGTTGCACTGCTTCAAATGAAATCACTTCCGCTCTTAGGACCACTATGTAGCGAGGTGGCGTATACTTGTCAAGAGTCAGTCGTATTGTAGTCCCTGGTTGAACCGCCGTATCTGCTCATAGACCCCGGGTAGATCTTATCTTAGTTATGGTCCTGGTCAATCAGTCCATGATTTCGGCCAATAATCACGACTATGACTTAAGACAGTTCGACAAGCTCACCACAGGCCAGAACCAAGACCAGGACTAGGATCCAGGCACGTTCACCCGGGGTTATATTGAGCAGATACCAATTCGCCGCGCTTTTTGACCGGCGCTAACACCAGCTCCGTTACCGTGTGAGGAAAACGCGGCAGCAGGTTAATCGCGGACTAGCTACGTTACTTACAACGCTCTCAGCATTTCAAAAAATTTCGCATAGGGCAAAACGTCCTCTCCCTCAACCAACAGGGGAACTTCCGTTGTTGATACGCAGATGCACTTGGCATCTTTTCTGAGATCTCGAATGGCAGCAAATCCGCGGCCAAAATCCATAGCCACAGGTCTCTTCTTGCTCTTAATTTCGACAGCGAACAGCTCACCACGGGGAGTCTCGATCAAAAGATCTACCTCCACATCGCCTGCTGTCCTTAAGAATGAAAGCTGAAAGTCTTTTCTTAAGTAGCTAGATATTTTCTGGGCTTCATTGATCACCATGGTTTCAAAGCAATTTCCGAAATCAAATGTCCCTTGCTCTAAAGGTACTGAAACTTTCCCTTGTATTGCTCTTAATACTCCCGTGTCAAAAAAATAAAATTTGGGGGCTGTCTTGTGCCGCTTCCTTTCAGAATACGCATAGGCGGGTAATATTGCGCCGATCAGCGTGTCTTCTAGGATTTTAAAATACTCCTTTATGGTTACCGAAGATAAGCCTACATCATCGGCAATGTTGGAAAAATTTAGCTGCTCTGCATTTGATTGCGCAGCCGTCTTGAGAAACCTAATAAAACCACCAATGTTGCGTGATAAAGCCTCAGCTTCAATTTCTTCTTTTAGATAAATATCAACATATGACCGCAGATTTTCCTGAGCATCCGTGTCGTTGCAAAGAACATTCTTAGGAATCAGTCCGCAGCTAAGGACTCGTTCCAACGAGAGGCTTGGCGGGGTTTCAGGAAAAGTAAGGGGGAAAAGCCGGTAACTCCAAGCTCGCCCACCCAATAAGTTTGCGTGCCCACGCTTTAATTTTCTAGCGCTAGAACCACTAAGGATGAATTTCTGTTTAAAACCACCATCGATTAAAGCCTGAACTTCATTTAATAGTTCGGGAATGCGCTGGACTTCATCTATGAGTACGTGGGTTTCGAAGTCAGGAGTAGCCTTGAGCTCCTCTCTGATTTTTTCTGGATGCGCCGCATAGGCACGGAAAGTATCGGAAAGGAGCAGGTTTATCTCCTTGAGCTTGCCCGCGAATGCAGCACGTATTAAGGTAGTTTTACCAGTTTGTCTTGGGCCAAGAAGAAAAAAGTTCTGTTCTTTGGGTAGGTTAAGCTCGCGAGTTAGCATGGTTTAAAAATCCTTCGGATATTTAAACCATACTATACAACCTTTTGGATTAGCCGAGCAAGGAATAAGGTGAGTATGACTTAGCCGCAAGTGCGGCCGACGTAACCCTCATGGCCGGTATTTGGAGAGCTTGGCTCGACGTTTTGGGTAACTCGCCGGCGCCCCGGTGGTAATATGACGCTGTGGTCCTCACTCGATCTCCATGACCGTTCGACGGACCTCACGCCAGGCCAGAACCAAGACTAGGACAAAGACTTGCCCGGGGTTATTGAGCAGTTGCTCGTCACCGGCACCAATAATGCGAGGGCCTTATGATTTCAAGAGCCGACCAATATCTAAAATCCTATCAAAATAATCTTCGTCTATGACAGCACGATCCAATTCACCGGAGTAGAGCAGGACCGGCCTGAACGAGGATCGCTTAGGGAACTTCAAAGCCGCGATCTTCTTTTTTACCTCTCGTATCACTTCCAGGCTAATCTTTTCCCTGAATTTTACCTCACACACATAGTAGCTGTTGGTTTTGCATGCGATTAAAAGGTCTATCTGGCAAGCCTCACTCCTGGTTGTCTTAGTCTGGAAATACGGGCTGGCAGACAAAATCTTTTCACCTTCCAGCCCCAAGGCTGGAAGGATTTCCGGTAATCGATTGAGTATCAGGTTCTCAAACTGCAATCCACAAATAGATTGCCACCCGGGGAGATCTTCCAGGCTGTTAAAGGTAAAATTTTCCTTTGCGATCCTCTCCTTGTTGGGAAGAATGTACTTCAAATAAAAGCGCAAGTAGTTGTCGCTAATTCTGAAGCGGCTAAGCTTAGACAATGTTCCATCAGGCTTGTGATTGTGGTAGCGAGCTATAAAACCAGATTGAACCAGATCCTCAAGCGACTTCGTAAATTCCCCATTTTGTGCCTGTTTGAGCTTGACACATACCTCGCCGATCGAAAGCGGACCGTCAGTTAAGACGGAGACGATCTTTCTGTACGTCCCTGATTTGGCCCCAAAAACGTCGGAAAAGATGCGATCGAAATCTTCAAATAGGTAGCCGCCGGAGGTGAAGCAGAGCCTCTTAATATTTGCATTGACAGAGTCCTTGGTGCTTACCTCCTCTAAGTATTTAGGAATGCAACCCGTGATACTGAGGAGTCGAACAATTTCAATAGGCCGATAGCGATCTTGTTCGTTACCAAAAAATTTGGCACTCGGCTTAAGATCAAGCTCTTTGAGCCTTATCACGCTCGATACTCGCCCGACAAACTCCGCATTCTTTAGAATATTTTGCTCGATCCAGGAAGATACTGAGCCGCAGAGGATCATGACAAGATTGGGGTTCTTTTTAAAATGAACGTCCCAAGCAATTTTTAGTCGCCCGGCAAAATCCGCCTCTCCGGTCGCCATCCAGGAGATCTCATCGAGCAAGATCAGGGTATCTCCCTCGCTGGTTAGTCTAGCAAGATACGAGAAGGCTTCTGTCCAATCCTGGAAAGAGAGCTTTGGTGTTCCAAATTGAGCACGAACCTGTTCCGCAAAATTCTGAAGTTGATCAACTTTCGGCCCCTCTCTTCTGGGGAATATGCCTTGGAACTCATAGAACTTCTTAAACGATTTGCCGTACTCTTCGGCCAAAGCGCTCTTGCCGATACGACGGCGCCCATTTATCACAACCAGAGATGACGTTTTCTTGTCTTTTAGCTTGCTCAGTGCAGCCAATTCTTTGTCTCGTCCATATAACGTTCCATATGCCATGAGCAAACCTCCACGCTAGCTACAAATCGACATTTGTAGGTTTGTAGACTAATTAGTAGCATGTCCGCGGTCGTCTGTAAATCTGCATTCGCAGGTTTGCAGCTGGCTGTTATACGGGCCACAAAACCTGGTCAGTTATTTCAACACTCGTCCGGGTAAGCCGCTGGCTAAAGCGCCCGATCAAGCCCGTGCGGCAGCGCTGTCACTAGGCTCGGCGAGCGGTATGGACGCGATCGATGCTGTGATAAAGGATCGCAGCTCGTGGGCGATCTCCTCGTCTGAAAGATTAGCCATCCGCTCCTCAACCTCAACTATCCACCTTCGAACATCAATGCAATCGGTAGACTTCTGTTTAAGTCGATATATCTTACGCAACGGTGTCTGTTGCTTGTCTTCGCCATATGCCGAAAGCTGCTCGGTGAGCTTCTCGCCTGGACGTATGCCTGTGTACACAATAGGAATATCGCGCCTGCCGTAAAGTGCCAGCATCTTCTTGGCAACTTCAGCAATTTTAATGGGCTTTCCCATATCGAGAAGGTAGATCTCTCCACTTTGCCCAAGAGTGCCTGCCATGAGGACAAGGCGCACGGCCTCACGGATCGACATAAAATAGCGCTCCATGTCGGGGTGAGTTACCGTTATGGGGCCACCAGAAAGGATCTGTTCACGAAAGAGTGGCACAACACTGCCGTTGCTGTTAATGACATTACCGAAGCGTACAATACTCGTCGAAAAGCCTGAATCACTGTGCTCGCGCGCTGCCCCGCGCCAATATTCCTGAACGAGCAGCTCGGCTACGCGCTTCGTGCATCCCATGATGCTTTCCGGCTCGACCGCCTTGTCCGTAGAAATCATGACGACGTGCCGCACCCCACTCTGCGCTGCTACCTTAAGCAGGTTTCGAGTGCCGATAACGTTGTTAAGAAAAGCATGATAGGCGTTGGCCTCAAGTAGCGGAACGTGCTTATACGCCGCCGCGTGAAAGACAATCTCAGGTCGCTCGTCGAGAAGTAGCCGCAGCATACGCTTTTCATCGGCCACACTATTAAGACTGGCGCGCATCCTTATAGGTGACGAATGATGCCCCTTTAGTTCGCGCTCTATCCGATATAGGTTGTATTCACTATTATCTACCAGGGTCACTGCGGATGGCTGAAAATGAAGAACTTGGCGGACGATCTCTGACCCGATGGAGCCCCCCGCCCCCGTAATCAGGATACGTTTGCCTTGAAGGGCAGCGCGAATAGCCTCCTCGTGCTCGATGTGGTTTTCGCGCTGTAAAATGGACTCGACGGAGATAGGCTCTTTTTGGTCAAAGACATCGACACAGGCGATATCTTCAAATGACTGTAGGCGTTTAAGCGGAATGTGAATTTCAGCACATACTGCTTCCATATCAGAGACCCTGGTCCTCGCCAGTGACGGGATAGCCAAGATAACTGCCGCGACGGTAGGAGATGAGCTAAGTATCCGCCGCAGATCCGCTAGTCTGCCTACCACCCTCACTCCAAACACGTCGGCGCCCTGCAAGTTATCGTTATCATCAAGTACGGCTACAGGGTGGTAACTCAAGCGACGCTGTTGAAGGATGTTTTTGACTAAGAGATGCCCTGAGTCTCCCGCCCCAAGAATAAGTACATCCCGAGCCCGATTCGCGAACCTTGGAATCCCGGAGATGAAGCGCTCACAAAGTAGCCTAACCAGAAGCCTCGCACCGCCCTGCAAAAGAATCGACAGTACGAACTCAATGAAGAGGATTGAGCGAGGGAACACCGCAGGGCGTAATATTGCTATAGTAGCCGCCAGGGCAGTGGTTGAGGCAACGTGGGCCTTTATAATTCCTACGAGGTCACGGGTAGATGAATATCTCCAATACCCTTGATTCAATTCGTAGTATGTGTAAGCGGAAGCTCGATAGAGAAGCAAAAACAGCACTGGAAACCCAAGGAATGGGACTACCTCGCTCCAATCAAAATCGAAGCGTAAGCAGGCCGCCAGTGTATATCCTGCTAGGGTTAAACAGGCATTCAATATCAAGATTAACGGGAGACGATAGCCAAGAATAACCCCTACATAGAATCGCTTGAGCACGACCAATACCCCTAATAAAAACTAGCCAAAAACACTCAAAATTTGGGAAATCCCAATAGCATCTGATGGGATGCGAGCTTTAAATACATTTTTGACAAACCCCTAAATTGACTCTGTTCCATTAAATGTATTTAGCTATGCGGCCCAGTCCTCATTCGCCAAGCTTCGCCGCCAGTGCTACGGCGAGAAAGTCGGCTGTACGAGAACTTCATATCCACTTTTGGTAGTACTCGTGTACTCGTTTTGTGCGACGAATGTGCTAGACGTTTCTAATGACATTCTATCAACTCGCGCACTTCTCGCAAGATAACAAAGGCTACATTCTTTGCCATATGGTTACTTGCAGGCGACAACGAAATACCCACTCGTAAGCGGGCAGCTTCTAGCACTTTCCTCCGACTCAGCAGATGTATCAAAAACGAGAGAAACCGACTGAAGGATGCGCCCCACTAACCAGGTACTCCATACTAAACCTCGACGAAACGGCACGTGTTTAGCGCTGAACTCGCCGGCGAGCTCAACTAGTAGCCCAATGGTGCCGAGGCTCCCACCCATGGAAACGACGATTACTTTCGAAAAGCCACAATCGTTAAATAATCGATTTAATCCCATCGCTGTCCAACGTTGAAAATCAGATGGATCCGCATGAACTGGATAAAGAAACGGTATCGAGGCATACAAACTACCACCCTGTTTGAGGATCCGAAAGCTCTCAGACAGAGCTGCCCTCGGACTGGCAAGGTGCTCAAGTACCTCAGTGCAGACAACCGCATCGACTGAGCCGCTCTCGATAGGGAGATGTTCTCCATCGACGAGCAGATCAGGTTGAGTCGCTCGCTCTATGTTAGCATAGAACCATCTAGTTCCCGTCCCATTTGGCGGCCTAAAGTATCCTCGCTTTGCCGCTTTTTTCCCTCCAAGATCAAGAACCACGCCCTCCAGATGGGCGCAGAATTTGCTTAAAAGCATGTCCAGTATGACCCGTCGGTATGATATCCTCCGATTGGCCTTACGAAACATAAGATACAGGTTCTTAAGCTTCATCGTTTAATAGCAGAGATAATCTGGGTCATCCAGAACTTGTTGAGTGGATTGAAAAAGAGGAAGGGGTTTGCACCGCACCACAACGAAAGAGCATTCATTGCATAGGCCAATACTGGACGGTGACGGGTAAGCCAGGGGCGCCACTGATAGGCTCCTACGGCTGCGACCGAAGAGCAAAAACTATGCTCGGTAACCTCGAACATCTGACTGACCAGTGAGCTAAACTCCTGCGGGAAGAACTCGCGCACGTGCTCAGCATCCCACGGGGTCTCCGTAAGGCGAACCGGCGTAGAGATTACACATCTTCCACCAGGCTTAAGAATCCGATGTAGCTCTTGCAATAGCAAAAGTGGCTGTTGCACGTGCTCTATGACCTCTGCACAGAAAACAACATCATACGAATTCGCCAAGAGCGAAGAAGAGTCCTCGTGAACTTCAAAACCGATCCCCTTTCGCCGCCACATCTCAACAGCCACCGATCGGCCATCTGCGCTTGGCTCAACTCCGACGACACGCGCACTTGGAAATTTTTGGCGAATAAGAAACATGAGTGCACCATCGCCAGAACCGACGTCGACCACAGATGAACTAGGGGAGATTTGTGCAAGCTTTAAGCTAAGCTGATAACGCGTAGCAGTAAACAGGTGGTGTTTGAGAATGTTTCGGCTCAAAGCATCCCAATGATAAGCCCCCATCTTACCGTACTTTTCAAATTGTTTTTCAGCCGCCATGCCGATTCCTCTACCTATTATGCGAGTGAAACCACTACAATACAACAAATTCCACAACTGAGCATGCTACGAATCGGTTGTTTCAAGACGATCCTTAGGTCTTGGCGTGTGCACGTTCTTAGTCTACGATATCCTTAGTGTGCGCGCCACCCTCTGATAGCGGTGGCGACTTCACAAATCATGAGCGTAGGTAAGCAGTGAAAAGTAAATTTTTGGAGGCAGCTCGCAGCACCTGGCATGTAAGCGCGCGCAGCTTATATTCAGTCAGGTTAGCACTAAGGGGCCTTCGACTGGCCCCTTCGCGAGAGGCGCGCTTGTGTTATGCCAACGTACTCTCAGCTCTCGGGGCGCGCCGATTCGGCGGTTTTGGTAAGATTCAAGACCTCGTGAAGCATTTCCCTGAGTGTACGAACGAGTTCAATATCCTTTATATGGTGAGCAGCGCTCGTCATCGCTTCGCTGATGTATGGCTCCGAGCTGCTCGACGTATGGGGGCACGTATTGTGTGGAACCAAAATGGTGTGGGCTATCCGGCTTGGGCCGGTTCTCGGTATGCAAAAATTAATGAGCCCCTCGCGGAGCTTCTCCACGGATCGGACCACGTTATATACCAGAGTGAGTTCTGCAAGCGCTGCTCTGATCTGTTTCTTGGTAAATTCTCCGGCTCAAGCACGGTGATATACAACAGCATCGATACTCAACTTTTTCGTTGCGCCGAGGTCCCACCTCCACTTGATCCCGTGCGGCTGATCGTTCTTGGAAGCCATCACCACTCCTACCGCGTGCTTGGGGCGCTCCAATCTCTCCGCTACATGCTCGACCAGGGGGCGAGCTGTGCCTTGTGTATTGCCGGAAGACTACTGTGGCATGGCGCGGCGGCAGAGGTTAAACAAACGATAGGGCGACTTGGGCTTACCCATCACGTCACCCTTGTTCCTGAATACACCAGCGAGGGGGCAGCACTTCTCCTCCAGCAATCACACATCCTCCTCCATCTTCAATTTCAGGATGCATGCCCAACTACGGTTATCGAAAGCCTGGCGTGTGGAGTTCCTGTTGTGGCCAGCGACAGTGGTGCCCTTCCCGAGCTTGTTTATCCCGACAGAGGGGTACTTATCAGTGTTCCTCAGGACTGGGAACATGAGCACGTACCCGAATCTGAGAAAGTAGGGGAAGCGGTGCTTAAGATAATTCCAAAGTGGCATGCGTATCATCAAGCAGCGCGAAAAGGAGCTGAGGATCGCTTCAAGCTGCCGCAATGGATCAATTCCCACCAGTTGCTATTTAAAACTCTTCTTGCGCACTAGAGTTCGCCGTCGGCGCCCGGTCTCGATGGGCCATAGTGGCCGCAGCGCCTGCTACACAAAGCAACAGCCAACTCGATGGCTCCTGCGTAAAAAAGCTAGCGTTGTGAAACAGTCCGTTGACTAGACAGGCTAGAAGCCCCAAACCGCAGATCTCGCGCGCAATATCAAATTCTGCCCCTATCCGGATGCGATGGAAACATGGAAAAATCATAACCCGACAAACCCGCCACAATGCCAATCCCCCTAATGCCCCCCCAACCCAACCATAGAGCAGTGCCATGCCAAGGTATGAGTTGTGGACGGCCTGTGGTCGGTACTCATGGAGACTAAAATCGGCTCCACTATCTTGCGACTGACGCTCCCAATCTAGATTACCAAGAATATCGCCAAGCGGATTCTGTGCTATGACGCTCAAAGCCGCAACTTGCCACGACAAACGCGCGAAAGGATCCTCCTTGTCGCCTAGACGAGTGTCGATGGTAACGGCATCATCATCCGATAACGGATGATACTTGACGACAAAAACCACTGAGATGATACAGAATATGAGCCCAAGAAACAACCTAGCCTGGCGCCGAGCAGCCGAAGATAGAAGAAGTGGCAGTACAACAGCAGGTAGAACTGAGCGTTGGGCCGCATAGATAACCCCCACCGAAAAGATTATTACAGCACTGATCCAAAGCACACGAGCACTTCCCTTGGAAGAAAATGATAGAAATAGGGAAAGAACCATGCCGGCGGCGATCTGGTACCCCATTATAAAGTGATTAAATGTCAGACCAGTTCGCTCAATAATAGTAAACAAGCCTGCTTCAAACCGGTCTACGTGGCCAGCATAGAGACTCTCGCGCAAGTGCGAAAAAGGTTCGCCTACAACCCTGCTTCCGATAAGCCAAAGACATGAAAACAACAGCAGCCCGACAACATACTTAAGATACGGTAGAACTTCGTCTCGGCGAGAGTCGAAGTGATTTACAAAACAAGCATATACCAAGAGGCACTCAATCGAAAGCAGAGAGCCTCGAAGTGAGTACTGATAAAGCGAAACGCCAAAGGTGAACAGGAAGAAAAGTAATAGACTACGGGGCATTCCAAAGAGAATTTTGCGACCACGAATCAGCCTCGGCGCAATCGCACAGAATGCCCATAGTATCATCAACGGGAACTTCGGCGACACAGGGAGGCCATAGCACTTTGGGATGTCGTAGAGGAAGACTAGCGTATAAGCATAAAGAAGTATTTTACCCATATCTGCTAACAATATCCAGGAGTGTCGCTTTTCGCCATTGGGGGCTTCAGCGGCGTTGACTCGATCCCCGGCATCCTAAACATATACTCGGCGAAGCCTTCGATTCGGCCGATAAAAATAGCAGCATGCACTCGGATGCGTCCCCAGTCGCCAACAAGCGTGAACTGGATAATCCGAACGAGCGGCTTAAGCAAAGAGACAAAATAGGAGAATAAAATTCTCAAATTAACAAAATTAACAAAATGCTTAGCATGCAGTGCACCACTACCACGACCATACCTCCGAAGCTTCGCCGCCAAGGTGCGGTTCGAGTGTCCTTTTGCTTCGGTGTGGTGATATGCTATCAACCTGGGAACATAGCACACTCGGTGCCCACGATATAATGCCCTCAGCACCAGGTCGCTCTCCTCGGCGCTTCCCCACTGGGTACCCGCCCCGAGGTGCTCATCAAATACCCCAATCTGGCTAAAAAGGGTACGTCGCACCGCAAGATTCCCCCCCAAAACGAGATCCCAGCATGAGCGCGAAACCACCTGTTCCTTGACGCCCTGCGTATGAGCATAGGGCAACCCTCCATCAGGAAGCAGAATTCTCCCTCCTACCAAGTCAATTGCAGTACTAGAGAAGAGTTCCTCTATGACGCGAAAATAGTTCGACTCGATCCAAGCGTCATCATCAATAAAAACGCACACGTCAGCGACTGTCTCCATAATGGCAACATTTCGCGCAGTTGAAAGAGAATGAACTGCGGGACGCAGCACCCGTAAACCTAAACTTTTTGAGTAAAACTCAGCATACCCGTCCCATTCATGCGAAGACTGGTCAACGACAAGAACCTCAAGCGGGTGTCCAGCCCGCTTAATCGACCCTAAGCAGCGCGCCATACCAGCCTGCGGGTTAATTGTGCAAATAACAACTGATATCTTCATGCGTTAGCTCTTTATTCCAACCTAATCTCATGCTAATGCTAGCCAAACACATTTGACATTTGGGAAATCCCAATAGCTTCTGATGGATGCTAGCATTAAATACATTTTGGACAAACCTCCGGTTTGACTCTGTTTCTTTAAATGTGTTTGGCTATGTTGTCCCTTCCTACTACGCCCTGCCTCGCGGCAGGTGCTTCGTAGGACATGCCGGGGGTAGAAACTTCTTGCCCTCTTATTTTTTCGACTGCTTTTGTGCAACAAATGGGCAAGAAGTTTCTAACATAGAGGCTACGCTAGCGGTTCTTATGCAGGTACACGATGTTCCAATTCGCGATTATCTCGATCCTCCTCTTGCTGGCTCATACCTATCTCCTTTATCCTATTTTTCTAAGCCTTCTCGCGCGCAAGGCACTTTTCCACCATTTTCCAACTACGAATCCTGTTCTACCCAATGATCTCCCCTCTGTTTCCTTAATAGTTGCTGCTTATAACGAAGAAGGCGTAATCGAGCGCAAGCTCAAAAACTCGTTCACTTTAAATTACCCCAGGGAACTTTTTGACATGGTCCTAGCTTCTGATGGATCGTCTGACGGTACCGTCGCTGCTGCTAAGCGTTTTGCCCAATGTAGCGGTGCTCGTTTGCAGATCCTTGACCTTGACCGTGCCGGCAAAGCCAGCGCACTTAATTGTGCCATCCCCTTTACCACTGGTGAGATAGTAATATTTTCAGACGCGAACACTATATTAGATTCCCAAGCCATACGTGAACTTGTCAAATATTTCTCGAACTCCAAGGTTGGCTGCGTCAGCGGAAGGCTGGTCCTCTCGAACCCCAGTGGTGTTACTAGTGGGAAAGGTGAGAGCTTTTATTGGCGCTATGAGAGCAGGCTCAAGGCTCTGGAGAGCTCTCTCGGTTATGTGGCTGGGGCGAATGGAGCGCTTTACGCAATCCGTAGAAGCCTCTTCGTTCCACTCCCTCCACACACTATAAATGACGACTTTCTCGTATCTATGCGCATAGTTGCTGCTGGATTCTATTGCCTCGACGAGCCTCAAGCACTGGCCTACGAGGAGGTAGCACCGAGTATTTCGAATGAGTTCGAACGTCACGTGCGAGATGGAGCTGGGCACTATCTAGCTCTCTGGGATTTGCGTTGCCTCCTTAATCCTGTAGTAGGTACGCGATCATTCATTTTCTGGTCGCATCGGGCGCTGCGGTGGGCAGCGCCGTTTCTTCTTATCCTGCTCATAATACTCAGCCTGCTCCTTGCCTACTCGCCTGTTTTCTACATACTCCTCCTCTCCCAGGTCTTTTTTTATCTCCTTGCGTTCTCGGGCTGCATCCTTATGCATTGGCGGCGCCTACCAGTTTTTCTTTACGTGCCATTTTATTTTTTCAACCTAAATGCGGCCTTATTTCTTGGTTTTTTGCGCGTCATGCGAGGAGCTGCGACGCCGGCGTGGCGCACCACTCCGAGGGCACCTTCGTGATTGCGTTTCTACTCCTCATCACCGGCGCCTTCGCTTGTGCTACCTTCGCACTCTTGTTCCCGTTTCGATATCTCGCGGAAAAGTATGCCTTCCTACTCAATTACCCGAATCATCGTAGTAGTCATACGCACCCCAAGGTTCGTAGCGCTGGCTTAATCTTTATCCCGACAGCCATGGCCTATGGCGCTCTTGTCCAAAGTTCCGGTGCTGATTGGAGGTTTACCGCCGGTCTTTTGCTCCTGGCGGCGGTGAGCATGGCCGACGATGTCGCGGGGTTGCCATCGCTGCCTCGCATCCTCACCCATAGCGTGTGTGCTTTAATGGCCAGCCTCGGTCTATTGCAGATTGTTCCTGAGCCAGTCAGTTCTCTTTATGCGGTGGGCATCTGCGCACTATCCAGTATTATCCTTGTGTCCTTCATTAACGTGATAAATTTCATGGACGGGATTGATGGGTTGGTCGCTTCGGTCTCGTGCCTCGTGTTGGCGGTGGATTGTCTCCTCTTTAACCAGTCAGTTGGCTTTGAGATCCCTCTCGCTATAGGTACCTGTGCTGCGCTACTTGGCTTCTTGCCGCACAACTGGGATCCATCAAAAGTATTTATGGGAGATGTCGGCAGTACCTTTCTTGGATACCTTCTTGGCTATGTGGCCTTGCGTCAATCAGTATTGCAGTTTTCACCAGTGCCGCTACTTCTCGTCCTCCTCCTCCTCTTACCCTTGCTAGCAGATTCGTTTTACACACTCTGCTGCCGTATCCGCAGGGGCGATCGACTATTCCAAGCCCACCGCAACCATATATACCAAAAGCTTGTTACGGCTGGATTTAGCCACGCTCAAGTCAGCGTACGCTACTTGACTGCGTCTGCATTGTTCGCTCTTGCCTCCTTAGAGATCGCAGAGATGGAGACGTCAACTCTTCTCCTGGTTGTTGTTACCTCATATATTGCTGCTATTGCAGTTCTCCACGCCATAGACACTAGGTTGAGATTGAACAGACGGCCCAAATCTCCCCAAAGGTGATCTCTATCAGATCAATCGCCAACCCGCTACTACTCAGTTCTTTGGTAAATTGCTCCTTGGTGTACTCGATAAAATGGGTAAGGTCAGATCGCCATTCCATACCAAGCTCGCGCTTATAGAGCACAAGCCAACTGCGTGTAATCATCGGCACGCGGATCAGCAGAATGGGGGCGTGTCCTGGGGACCACATCACCTGTGTTCGTAGATTATTCAGCAACTGCCTTCGGTCCTCAATATGCTCAAGTACGTTAGACATAACCACGCAATCGATCTCTCCAAGGGTTTTGTAATCGAAAGTCGTGGCATCCCCACATACAAACGAGATCGTCGAATGCTTGTGCGATGCTCTGGCACGCTCAATCGTCGGCTGGTGAAAATCGATAGCAAAGACCTGTTTAGCCTTATCTGCCAAACAAGCACTCGTCATACCGATACCGCAGCCAATATCCACAACCCGCCAACCCGGTTGAATCTGCTCCTTAAACCACGTCTCATACGCCATGAGGCGATGCTTTGGGTGAACGCCCCCGTTGAGAACGATACTCTGCTGATCGATGATTGACACAAGAGCGTCGCTAGCTCGAATCAACTGCTTATGCAGCAGGCGGGCAATGCGAAGGGATAATAGTATGCGCTTTATTATCTGTTTCATTTTCGTTCTCGTAGAAAATCGATTGTAACCGCGTGCCCATCCTACTCAAACACATTAACGCTACCATGGCCAACTCCCGTAAGCGCCCGAAGCAAGTGAAAGAATGCCTTAGGATTCGGAATTGCTAGGCTGGCAAGTAAAAAGGCGTGGGCTGCGCCCCTGCGATCCCCCCCGAGCATTAGATTGCGGCCCCGGGCAAGTGCAGTATCGCTATCGAGCCTGCGCTGGGCCCAAAATCCATCCATTTTTTTATTGAGTGCCTCAAATATTTGGGGTGTCCATGCCTCAAATTCCCCTGCCCGGCGCATCCGGCAGGCTTCCCTTACGATCATGGCCATACGTAACTGTTCGCGTGATCTCTGAACTGAGATACTAGCGGGATTGATGCGGTAGTAATAGAGCGCTTCAGCGATATTATCAACCGCATACTCTTCGGATATCCGTAGAAAAAGATCATAGTCTTCGGCATAACGATACTCTTCATAGTACAGCCCTGTCTCCCGGAAAACCTCGGAGCGAAACATAACCGACCCATGGACGAAGCAATTTCGCCGAGGAAGCCTCTTGGCAATTCTTTTCTCTCCCGTCGTTATACGCTCACAGCAAATAACCTTACCCTCCTGGCTGAGAATATAACAGTTAGTCCCCAAAAGCCCGAGTTGCCGGTTACTTTTCATCACGACAAGCTGCCGTTCAAATCGCTCGGCGTGCGAATAATCATCAGAGTCTTGGCGTGCGATAAAACTGCCACGGGCTAGGTGTGCAAGCCTATTGAGTGACTTCGTGAGCCCGATATTCTCCTGGTGGAAGACCTGTATGCGTCGATCCTGCGTGGCGTATTGGTCCAAAATAGAGCCAGTCTCGTCGGTAGATCCATCATTAACGATCAGAAACTCAAAATCACCCATCGTCTGCCCAAGTATGCTCTCCACCGCCCGCCCTAGAAAGCGAGGATCGTTACGAACTGGCATTATGACCGATAAAATTGGTTTCTTGTCCATGGCACGCACGTTAAGGTAATGGAACCGTGAAAGAGGAACTGAGCATGGCCGCGCCCCATGCCGGCACTTCGACCCCCCCGGGTACAATAGAAGCTCCCTGCAAAATCCAACGCTGTTCGGCAAGTCGCAGTACCTGGGGAGATGCAGTAGCATTCACAAGAACTACAGTTACACCAGCTGCCCCACGCCAGGCCGCCCAAGAGCCGGGTCTAAGCCCCTCCATCCCCGCAATCGCCCCGAGTCGCACTCCTTGCCTTATTATTTGACGAAGGCGGATAAATTCATTAATCAGCGGCACCGCAGTAAAAGTTCGAAAGTCATCATCAGCTGGCAAGGTCTGGAATGAAAAGAAAAATACACCGCGCGCATTGTTGGCTATGCCTGAATACAACATGAAACGCATCTCCTCAATCGTCGGGTGGCGAAACTTGCTGTCCTTAGAGCAAGGCAGATAGTGCGCCCAATTAAAAGCCTGCAACAGTGAAAAAAACGGTCTCTTGAGAGTAGCACTTCGGCGAGAGGACTGGTGAAAACTGATCAAGTCGGCAGGTGTAGAATCCCGTATCGGGTAGGTGTATGAGAAGTGCATATCTGCCGCTTGTTGATAGACTGGATCGTCACTGGCGACAATTACTGGGTGTCCACTATCGGATGTATGAATTGCTTCGATGACATGGGTTACAAGTTTATGATCTGCGGCCTTAGGCTCGTCGCCCGCATACCATGCCCAAACCGAGGGATGGCTGCGAAAACGTTCCACTCTTTGGCTCACACGCTCAGGTGTATAGTTGATCCCCCGCTCGAAACCAACCAAGACCTTTAACCCCAAAGAGTGAGCACGGTCAAGATATCGCGCTAGCTGCGCATCAGTGTCATGCCCCTCCTCAAATCTGTAGTTATGTACAACATCAAAGCCCTCTTCCCTCGCAAGTTGAAGCATGTCCTCGTGAACTGCAAAGGCTCCTATGGGATAATCTGCCACTTGCAATGAATCCGCGCTAACAGAGCATGCCGACACTAGAAGAAAAATAGCCGTCACAATAAGTTCAGCCGCAGACAGAACACATCGCCAGCGTGCGTTGCTAGTGCTCATTGAGCCCACTCCTTAAGCCGAAGGTCCTCGTTTTTTATCCAAACAATGTCCGTGGTTCTGTCCAGGAGGGACAGATCCGCTCTCTCAAGACACACTCCACCCGCATAGATGCGTCGCAATCCACGACGACTGAATTTTAATGCACGATAACCAAGACTCGCCATTTCATCGACAAGTGTCGAAAGCGGCAGCTCTAATAGTGTTGCCGCAGCGGGAGAGATCTCACTGACTATAATCGGGCTCGCACCGCTATTGAGAAAACCTCGCAGGCCGTCAAACACCAGCATCTCTGATCCTTCAACGTCAATCTTTATCAGGTCCACTTGACGAATGTTTTGATCCTCGAAATACTTAGTTAGAGTCACCATCGGAACATCGAGGCTACGCTGCGCATCGACTTTGGCCATAAATCCTGGAACAATAGTGTTCCATCCAATATTTCTCTCTCCGCTAATACTTATAGTTACCTGGCCTGGGGCATTCCCAACGGCGCAGTGATTTATGAAAATATTTCTTATGTTAGATAACTGCGCGGCTGCTTCAAGGTATCGGGCATACTCCGGGACTGGTTCGAATGCATGCACACTACCGCCGCCGCCTACGAGACGCCTGGCATGGCTGCTCAGATAGCCAATATTAGCACCAACGTCTACAAATACTCCTCCTGGCTTAAGAACTCGCCGCATAAGGGCCAGAAGATGCTTCTCGAAAATACCGAAGTAGGCGTTGCGCATGACGGCATTCGAAAGATCGACATCGAGAGTAATGTCTCCAATAGTGAGCTGACGACGGACTGTCGTCGTATAGTAACGACGAGCCAATAAGTCTGCCAAAATCGGCATCCCGTAAAAAGGCAGCCGTGTGGTAGTTCCTCTTAGTAAGCTTTCAAGCCACATAACCCTCCAACAACCCACCTAAACGAGCACCGCCTAGGTCTTCCTGTTACTCAACGTACGAGGTGCAATATCCTGGCCAGAAGGCGCGAGCGGGTCTCTTGGCTCAGCCCAAACAGAAACATTACAATAGCAGTGCATGCTACCAGCGCAAACCCCCACCAGAGAAAGGCCCCCCAGGTCTGGACGACCACATTATCTCCCCACAAAAAAGCGACCATCAGTAGCAACAAACCGACCCCAAGTGCCCTTACTCCAGCATACGGACGGAGTTGCGCGCGTCCAAGGGGGTGGCGTTTGATGAGAATCGCCTGGTAGATCGTAATTGTAATAACCCCACAGAGAAACCCCAAAACACAGCCCTCAATACCAAATCGGGAGGCTAAAGCAAAGGCTATCAGCATTCCTATGAGTCCGGCGTAGAACTGACCAATGGCTTTACGTCGGTACTCTAAGATACTATCAACTATAACCGAATCAATACGAAATAGTGTAACCACGAGCGATGAAGTCACCACAAGAGCGTTCAGTAAGTCTCCCCCGTAAAAATCACCTCCCATCCACAGTTGAAGAAACGAGCGATTGAGAACCACCACCCCTACGCCAAGTACTATATTTAGGAACGTCGCCAACTCAATCATTTCACTTCGCAATTCGGCAACGCGTTGCCAATCCCCCTTTCCGCATAGTCCAACCAACCCAGCATTGCCGGAGGTAAGAAAGAGATTAAGAGGCTGCCCCACGAATCGGAGTGCCAAACCGGTTGTTGCATAAATCCCAGCTCGGGTCGGGCCAAAAAGAATACCAATCACCATCATATCGGTAGCAAGAAGCAAAAGGCTACCAATTGCTGATAAGAACAACCAAACACTCAGGCGGCTGAATGTCCCAAATTCGTCTCGCGATGGCCACTCGATTCCAAACCAGTCTAATACCCTGTGGACGACGACGTAGCGCACTGTCCCCGCTAGTGATACCGACAAGAGGCTAGCTAGTGCCATTCCTACGATACCGTGCCCAGCAAGCACCAACCATGCTGTTATTGCCCCCCCAGCGAGGACACTCAACGCGCTCAGTCCCATCGCTTTGTAGTCGGAATTCATGCCGCGAAGGACACTCTCGGGCAGTGAAAATATCCGCTCAATCGCCACTGCTGTAAGGATAACTCCAAGCGCCCAACGCAATTCAGAGATCTGATCGCGGTCAACATCTATGAACTTTGGTGCTAAATACAAGGCAACAGCAGCTACTGAAAAAAAGACGGGGAGCGTACCTACCCACAGCAGCACCGCTGCGCCAATCTGGCGGCGTTTTTCGGAAACATCCGGGAGATGTTGGCGAATAGCCAAACTAAAGCGAAGCGTCCCTACTGGACGCAGGTCTCCCAGCGCTAGGTAACCAACGGTTTGTTGCAGAATACCCCAAACGCCATAAAGGTGAAGTCCCAGCCCACTAACAACAATCGGGGTGACGACGAACCCAACAAGAAAGCGGGCAAGTGACAATAACGCCGAGCTGGAGAAGGAAAGAAAGGCTCGCTGCGTGAGAGTAGCATTGGCTACAAGTACCATCTGACTACCCCGTAAAGATCGAATCTATGTTTGAAAAATTCCTCACAAATGCGCATACTACCGATTAATGAGCTGAATCACCAGATCCCCCATGTCGCACTCTCTATTTTATCCCCACTCTCTTTCTGCCCTGCTACGCGGTAAAGCCAGAGCGGTGCTCGATGCCACCAAAAATAGGTTAAGCAGCGCCCCGATTATCTATGTTGGAGAGGATGCCGACTGGATTATTCGCAACGTAGGCAGCGCATTGTCAACGCACTGCTTAGAGACTACCTGCGGCAGGGTTCAGTGCCGCCTCACTGCGCGTGGGACACGCCACAAGGTTCTGCACTTCGGGACCTTGAACGTTTTCCTAGGAAAAGGCGGAGTCTTCCGCGAACCACACCGAAGCAACCGGGTAATGCTCAGTTGGTACCACCTTTTTCCCGGTGATAGCTGCTCATGGGTTTCTCGTGCCCTTAATATAGTCGATCTTTGGCATACCTCCTCTCAGTTACAAGCCCTACGAATGCGCAGCTTCGGCATCCCCGCAGATAAAATCCTTCTCGCCCCACTCGGCGTTGATCTACAAATCTTCCATCCCTGGCCGCAGGGCGAGCGCGATAGGGTTCGCACCTCACTTGGAATTCCGCTTGATGCCTTTGTGGTCGGCTCCTTTCAAAAGGATGGCGATGGCTGGGGGGCTGGAGATTCCCCGAAGCTAATTAAGGGCCCCGATATTCTCGTAGAAACCCTCGCTGCGTTCTCTACGCATCATCCGGTACATGTTTTATTGACTGGTCCCTCTCGGGGATACGTCAGGCACCGTCTTAGGGATGCTGGAATTCCATTTCGACATGACTATCTTCCGACGCATGATTCGGTTGCGCGTTATTATCAGGCTCTCGACTGCTACCTCGTTTCTTCGCGTGAAGAGGGCCTCCCCATGGCCGTACTTGAGGCCCTTGCTTGTGGAATTCCCCTCGTGACGTCTCCGGTCGGGATCGTCCCGGACATTATCCAACATAGCGTTAATGGTTTTATCTACCCCATAGGGGATTCAATGAAAGCTGCCCAACACCTCTTGGACCTTGCGCATGACCCCATGAGCGCTAGACGTGTTATTGATGCAGGCCTAGCTACAGCAGGTCAGTATGGATGGAAAGATGTTGTGGAACGCTACTTTGCCCCTGCGTATCGCCGTCTTCGTGAGATCTCGAACTAAAGGACCTATCTTTCCCAAGACAAGGGAGAAGCCACCGTAGGTGAATTCGACACTCCGCATTTTCTCGTAATGAAAGAAAGTTCTCATGCACTAAAACGCGCCGAGTAGAAATGGGCTTGTGTCGGATCCTGCGGACGCATGGATTGGCACAGTTAAAACCGGGAAAAGCAAGGCTAGGGCACCCACAAATGCAAAGTAGAATAGAATGCAATCGATAAATACTGTTACGCATTAGGTACGCTCCACACCTTGGCGCCTGGAAGTTCTAGTTTCCGGTACGCGAGAGCAAGTGCCCAGCTCAGCATTACCGTCCCGTGAAGATCGGCGAGATTGTTGCCGTTCGACACACGGGCACCATAGTAATGCGTCTGGGCGCGCGTCGGATAAAATGAGAAGCCCCCATCATCCCGGTAGTACTGGCCAGCGTGTTCCACGACTCTCTCCGCCAGTGCGCGCACCTGTAGGTCTCTGTAGCCGGGGGGACATCCTGTCACGGACTGCGCAACAACGTAAAATCGGTTGAGAAATCCGCAGCCATCAGATTCAAAAGGCTGAGCCAGTGCGAAGTCAATAAGCGCACGGCAATCAGGCAACTGCCGGCCTAGCCACTGCAGCCCCGTAAGTACCTTCATTGCACCATTAACCTTTATTGCTGGCGACGGCGATCTTGTAAACCAAGTTCCGCTTTTGTGGTCTCTTACACTTTCAAGAAAGCTTAATATTCGATCTGTAATTTCATGATAACGGGGAGGGCCTCCAAATGCCTTATAATTTATGCACAAAAAAACCAACGCGTGAGCTAAGTGACTCGCTGCCGTCCAGGGGTTGCCCCAATCAAAGCGACGCACAAAGCTTTCCACCTCTTCTGGTTGAGAAATCTCGAGTGGTAATGGATACCTGGGGAATGCTCCAACCATCAATAGCGTAGATGCGGCTTGCCTCGTCTCTGCTCGAACAATAGCAGAATGCCGGTTAAGGAGCTCTCGCACTGGAACCCGCCCAATTAGGGCGCGCGCCCACTCCCCCCAACCAGGCCGTGCTGCCGTTAGTAGCCAAGGGTCCCGGAAATACCCGGTTGAATCCTGAAAACATCTTATGAAACTGATACATGCCTCTCGACGGACTAGTGGCCAATCTTCCCATATCCCGCATTGCCACGCTACCTTGATCCCGAAACATGTTGCGACTAGCCCTCCTTGCCCACTACAAGGAACCATCCCTCCAGCAAGGCAAAAGCGAAAACGCCCATCAGCGAGGCCTGCCGATGACTTTTCGAGCCATTGGCGCACGCTAGCTTGTACCGCTGCAGGATCTATGCACGTCTTTACAGTATTCACAAATAAAGCTTAGGCTAACTACTGCGTATGAAAGTTCACTTTATATATCAACTTCAAGATGGTCCATTCGGCGGCGGAAATCAATTCCTCAAAGCACTAAAGAAGCACGCGCTTATGCGTGGAGTCTACACGGAGAACCTGGCTGAAGCTGACGTCGTTCTTTACAACAGCTTTGAATATATGCCGCAAGCTGCGGCTGCAAAATTAAGATATCCCGAAAAGGTGTTTATCCATAGGGTCGACGGACCAATCCGCCTTTACAATATTATGAGCGACCAACGCGATAGATTGGTCAATCTCACTAATAGTCTAATGGCGGACGGAACAGTGTTTCAGTCAAACTGGTCACGCCTCCAGAATCTTAAGTTCGGACTACAAAAGTCTCCATTTAGGCAGACGATTGTTAATGCCCCGGATCCGGTAGTTTTTAACACAAACGGGCGAATCTTATTTTCACCTCTGCGCAAGATTCGCTTGATTTGTTCGAGCTGGTCACCGAACTGGAAAAAAGGATTTCTTGCTTATCAACGGCTGGATCAACTGCTGGACTTTACCCGGATTGAGATGCTCTTCATCGGGAACTCTCCTGTTAGTTTTCGTAATATTGAGGTTCGTGGACCGGTGGGGAGTAGTGAGCTGGCCCGGGCGCTTAAAGCTGCAGACATATACATCACGGCATCACAGAGCGATCCTTGCTCAAACTCGCTTCTTGAAGCGCTTCACTGCGGTTTGCCCTGTATCGCCCTTCGGGACGGCGGACACCCCGAGATTATAGGTGAGGGAGGAGCGTTGTTTGAGGAGGTGGAGCAGGTACCAGCGATCATCGATAGCATGGCTGGAGCGTATGAGTCATACAGATCTAAGATTTCAGTTTTGCATATCGATAGTGTAGGTAACCAGTATCTCTCATTTATGCAGCAGATCCTCGATCGGGTTCTCTTTCGAGATTGCCAGCCGAAATGTCTTTCACGGTTTGGGTATGCGAGAATTATGGGGGCGCATATGTTGTGGCGTTTATCAATAAACCATCGCCTAAGATGGCTGTTCCATTAGCGGCGCGCAAAACGCGGCGCTCCCTCTGTTTTAGCCATTTCGGGATGGTCCGCTTACAGCGATTAGTTTTTCTGCGGACGCTCGCATGTAACGCTCATCAGAGTCGGGATTGTCTTCAAGCACTCGAAGGCCTGGAATCTCTTCATAGGTAGCATGCGCTCTAAACTCCACAAAGAACCGACGGATAGCGTCGTCCCGGAGCCGAGAATATGTGCTTTCGTCGATATTACGCACGCTCTCTCGACAGCGATTCTTGCAATAGCGACACAAACTGTTGCAACTCGCTGTATTAACGGTCTTGCGCAAGTATTGCAGTACTGGATGATTCCAGAGGAGTCGTACATTTTTTTTATTGTCGAGGGGGAGTTCGTCTATGTTAAGCCGAAAAAGCTGAATCCGGTTGCACTGCCCAACGAAAAATGTACGCGGACTATCTAGGCATGGATCAAAGTGTAGGTCTGTCCAGGGATAAGAGCAGACCTGGTCGGAATCAAAATCTGCATCGCTCCATTTATCAGCACTCGGCGACGTCTCCCAATACGCGGGCCTCTGTGGATTTAGGGCAGTACCGACTACAGCAGCCTCCGCATAAATCCGATCAAGTGCGCGGTTACCGTTGGCAATATCTAAATCAAAAGCGACGAGATCGTGACTCAGTAAATTGCGTCCCCCGTGATACCGATTGATTAGGATCTCATCTACGCCAAGGGATTTCGCCTTACGTACCACAACAAGCGCCTCATCCGCATTGGCCTTATGTAGGGCAAAATTGAAGCGCAGGAATGGCTTATTTGATTTGGCATCACGACGCTTTCTAGTCAAATCGGCGATGTTGGCATCGACCGCGTCGACATCTCCGGTCATTAACTTTTTGTATCCTTCGGTGGTCCCGGCGTGGTACGAGAGAAGGACCTCATCAAAGCCGCAATCAACCATACTGTCAGCGATCTGCTCCCGCAGCAAACGCCCGTTGGTGTTAATCATCAAGCGCGAGTTGAATCTACGCTTAAGGTATTTAATAATCTCGGGAAAGGCCTTGTTCATCAGCGGCTCTGCAGATCCTCCAAAGAAGGAAATCGCAGAAGCATCCCCTAAAAACGACGACCAGGCTACGATATCTGAAAGGTTGAGAAATGTAGCTGCCCGCTTTGGATACAGTACTTCATCCTTGTGAATCTCACAAAAAAGACACCGATAGTTACAGAGTGATGAAATCGCGATGCGAACTGACGAGGGCATAGTTGAAACGACAACCGCCGCCGAACGTCGTTCGTGAATCAAGCTGAGTGAATTTTTATACTTACGAAGCCAGCCACAGGGGGGGATGAATGTGGAGGCCCAATACGCGAGCCGCGCGACAATTGCGAACTTACTTAGAAGCTCGGTAAACCCCATGCCAGCTCCCTACTTTTCTAAAAGCGCATTAATGCGCAGTGCTATCACGAGAATCTCCCCTATCCCACGGAAATCTGCAACTGCAGAATCCTGGCCACTGCCAACTCCACCTCACGAATGCCGATTCTGTTCATGCAGGTATCCTGAGGATGCTGGCAATGCACTTGCCAGCACGGTGAGCAATAGACTGCCCCCCTGAGGTGTACGCACTGCTCGCCGATAGCACCAAAGAGCTCCGGCTCTTGCGGCCCATACAGAGTCAGGGTGCGTGCGCCAACAGCCGCAGCGAGGTGCCCTGGCCCACTATCGTTACCGATGTAGAGGCGACATAAATGCAACACCCCCGCTAGCGTCGTGAGGCTCAGCAATCCTGTCAAGTCAATAAAATCAGCTCCGAGCCGCCGCAGCTCAGCGGCGAGGGCTCTTTCCTCTTCTCCTCCAATGATGACGATGCGAAAATCACTCTTCGCATTAATTGACTGCATGATGGCGGCGTATCGCGTCAGTGGCCATCGTCGAAACTCCCACGGTGCGCCAGGATGTATGATGATGGCCCGCTCAGCATCGAGCGAGTGACGCCCGAATACGAGGCGGGCAGCATCCACCCACGCTTGCTCCACTTCGATCTCTGGCAGTTGGCTGAGATTGAGTCCCAGCGCATGCCCCACCTCCCGAATGCGATCGTATTGGTGTGTTTTCGTTGCTGGAACAGCACTTACCCCCAGTAAGTAGAGTGGCGCCATGCGCAATCTGCTGTAAGGAACAAGGCAATGTCGAAATGCGGCTCGGTAGTTGGTGAAATAATTGAGCAGTAGTGGAAGGTCGCCCCGGACATGAATAATCAGGTGGGCGCCGCTAAAACGAGGCACTTCCGTACTCTCCGTCCATGCGCCGCGAGCAAATTTTTTTGAATTATATTCCACAACATCATTCACGAGCACTCCCGCAAAATCCCTAAACACGCCCGCTCCCGCGGCGCCTGTCACAACCCGCAGCACTGCTTGCGGATAGGCCTGGCGCAAGGCACGAAGCAGAGGGATCGTGATAAGGGCATCCCCGAGGTGTCCCAGTTGAACCACGTAAATGTGTGCCGCCGTCGGAAGACCACGACCAGAGCCACCAAGAAGGCGGCGAAGCTCACATAGCCCCAAGCCCAACGCTGAGGCTGCCGAACGTAGGCAACTATCGAAATAGAATGACAGAAACGTACTGACGCCCGCCGCTGTCGTCGCCATGAGAGTAACCCACCTATGAGTTTCCGGACGAAAGCACCGGCTTTGCCAATGTATTCTTGAAAAGGAGGTATTTAGCAAACGTACGCGCTGATTTAAAGGTCTTGCTGAGCTCTTCGGGGTTAAAGGCAACCCGCTTAAGCTTATACCACAAATACGCAGGACTTAGATAGTAGGCTCGCCGCGCGTAATCGCAGAACTCGACAAGCTCCCGAGCACTCAGTTGCGGCGTGCTAACAATGGTATTGTGCATCCCCTCGGGGGTTAGCCACTGCCCGAAATCAGTTGTTGTAAGGTAGCCATTCTTGAGTGCCCAGTCGTAGGCCTCGGTACCGGGGTACACCATAAGCGGGAAGAATTGACAGGTATCAGCCATAATCTCTTTGGCAAATGCGAGTGAAGTTTCTAGAGTTTGCCGAGTCTCCCCGGGATTGCCCGCCATGAAGCAAGCATGAATCATTACCTTTGCTCGCTTTGCATCTTCAACAAATTTTAGCATGCGCTCATGAGAGACCCCCTTTCTCATGTTTTTCAGAATTTGATTGTCCGCGCTCTCGAACCCAACAACGATCATGCGGCATCCGGCTCTTTTTAGGAGGGCGAGAGTTTCATACTCAATGTTCGCTCGCCCCTCTATGGTCCACGGAATCTTTATTTTCCGCGAAATCATCAACTCGCAAAATGCGTGGGTATGTTCCTGGTGAAACGAAAAAGTGTCGTCGTCAATCAGAACCTCTCGCGTCTGCGGAAGCTCTTTCTGTACATACTCGAACTCGGCGACGATGTTTTCGGGGCTACGCTGGCGCTGCTTGTTGCCAAACATGAGCTTTGGGTACTGGCAAAAGCTGCACTTGGCGTAACACCCGCGACTCGTAAAAAAGGAGACAACCGGGTACCGACAGTGGGCGTAGAAGTAATCCTCAACTCTAAGATGTTTTTTATAAACCGACGAGACAAAAGGCATCGAATCTAGAGCGTCCGCCTCAGCAAAGCGACGTTCGCAATTTGACCGAATTTCCGCGCCATCGCGATAGGTTAGCCCGCCGATAGAACCAAGCGCGCTGCGACTGGGTAATGATTTGCCGAGCTCGACCAAAGTATAATCGTACTCAGCCCTTGCAACGGCATCGAGGCGAGAATCTAACTCAAGCGTTTCCTTTGGGAGCGCTGTGGCATGCGGACCGGTAAGGACGGCAAAACTGTTGGGCAGAGCCTCTTTGATATCGGCAGCAACCTGAACATCATTGAAGATGCTCGGTGTGGCCGTATAGGTTACCACAACATCGGGGGCGAAATTCTTGGCAATGCGCAAGCAGTCCTCACGAGACAGCTTAGCAGCTGGAGCATCTACTAATTTAACCTCGAAGCCGGCCTGTTCGAGCACCCCGGCGGCATAGGCGTGCCATATCGGATAATAGATCGTTCCGCTCTTCGTAACAGCCGGACTTCGAGAGAACCGAGAGTACAGAGGCAGAAACGGTGGATTTAAAAGAAGGAACTTCATAGTGTCTTATCAACTGTTTACCTAAAGGACCTACCACTAGCGAGATTGAGTATATATACGAATACAACACTCAAGCTCCTCAGGCAAGGATATGAATATTCTGATTCGAACGGGGCTAGTCAACCTATCGCTAGCGCCTAGCCTGTTAAGGTTGCCTTCTCTCGCTGACAGTTGTAATTTCAATCTCTAGGCGCTAACTCAATATCGGCCTCAAGTAGGTGCACGCTCTATAGTAGCCAGAGTTAACACCGAGGTTGAACAGCGATCGGACGTCTGCTTCTACGGTATTTTAGGTTTTGCTTGATTTATTCATGCGTCTGGCTGGGATGACACGGATTCTCTATGGACAAACTCTTCTCTCAGATCTGGCTAACGATAAAGATCGTAATTGGCCTGTGCGCTCTGCGCGCACTGGTTCTCTTTGCGGGGATTAAGGTTGAGATACCACTCCTTGACCCGCTATTTTTTGCTCTTCGCGATGGTCTTGTTGGCCTCGGCGACATTGGGCTGCGCTTTTTTTCGTTTATGCGCGCTGGGCGGTGATGTTATTGGGCGGGGTGTGCCCCCTCCCCTTTTATCAACACGTCGGACCGACCCGCGCGCTAGTGCCGCGTCCTCGCACTCTGCCTTCTGTGAGCCGTAACACCTATCGCCCCCCGCCCCCGATCCTTCAGCCAGATTTCAGACGATGCAAGATGTCGCGCTTAGGCAACTTTTTCTGATTTTCTCCGAATATAGATAAGATATAAGAGTGTGGGTAGGAGAAACGTGAACGTGCTCCTGGCCTGTCGTGAGCTTGTCGAACGGTTGTGAACGTGGTCGATGTAACTAGTACCTCGACCGGAAAGTTTTTTCACTTAAAACTAATGTTTTTCTCTTGAACCTGGCCTTGAACTCCCGCTTGGTCTTGGCCAATTCCCCTTAGATTTAGGCTTAAACGTCGAAGTCAAGGTCGAAGAGAGCAGGCCACGGCCAAGCGGGAGATCAAGGCCAAGTGAAAAAACTTTCCGGTTGAGGCACTAGTCCCCATCTCTAGCGCATCTTTCGTGCTATCCTATCCTTTGTATGAGGAATGGTAACGCGAAGTTGGGTACTATCGTTTAGTTTAATATTGACGACCGAGCCGTCAGGGAAAGACGAACCTTTTTTGGTGAAGCGATAGTGCTCACGTCCGCCGTTTCCGACGTTGGCATACCTACCCTTGGCAAGCACTTTGCCCTGCTTGTCGCATATCTGCACCGAGGCGACATCGCCAGTCAGGTGGGCAGGGATAAGAATGGCGAGGCGGCCATCCTTCTCGGATACCGGCTTCCACAAAAACTCTTGGCTTAGATTGTCGACCGCCGCTGTGGCGGAGCCTGCGCTTGTAGCGGAGCCTGAGCTGTTAGTGGCTGATGACGTATTGCCTGCGTTGGTAGAGTTGCTTGGTGTTGATGTCGGCGCTCCATTGGGGACTTGGCTGGTGCCAGTGCCTGTCATAAGCGATTGGAAAAGCTTGGTTATGCAGCTGATTAGCTCATTTACAGATAACGTAAGTGTATCGATCAGGGTTTCATAGCCCAGTGAGGGATTGCATGAGCATAGCAGTGCAATCTCGGACCCTCTGCATCCAATCTTAGGAGTGGCACAGGATGCATTTGTATTTCTGGAGCCACTGGTATCAGTGGAGCATGTCCGGTCAAGCGTTGATGCAGGCAAGATTGTTGGGGAAGGTGAAGTAGGTCGAATCATGAGAGAAAGCCTCCATAAGTTGAGGAAGAAAACTGTTTTTCTTCTGCTATAGCTTCGGAGAAAGACGGCAAAAGTTTCCTATACCGTCCGCTATCAATGCATTTTTTTGCGTCAAGACTTCCTGCGGACGGTATAGCCCCCCCCCTTACGTTTACTTTCCATACAGCTTCGTACTATATAGTCTTATGGTAAAAAATCTAAAAATTGGAAGCTTGGCTCCTGAATTTAAGCTTGAGGACAAGGATGGTTGTTGCCACACGTTGGCGGAAACCTCAGGCAAATTCGTCGTCTTGTATTTCTATCCCAAGGACAACACACCAGGGTGCACGATTGAAGCACGAGCTTTTAATAGTACTTTAGCAACGTTTAAAAAACGGGATGTCACGATCTTCGGTATCTCTGGTGGCACCCAAAAATCAAAAACCAGCTTTTGTCAAAAGCATGGCCTGAAACTTACGTTGCTGAGTGACCCCGATTTTACGCTGTGCAAGGCCTATGGCGCCTATGGGACCAAATCATTCATGGGCGTTAAGTTTAAAGGAATTAGGCGGATGACCTTTATCCTCGATGCACAGCACAGGATCGTAAAGATCTACGACAAAGTAAAAGTGGCCAAGCATGCAGAAGAGGTTTTGAAGGACATCGATGAGCTTGGATAGCTTTGTTATATGGACGAAATGCGCATTGCCCAAATAGAGCAGGAGTTGGCCGAAATTAAGGCGCGTAATGTTCGTGTCGAAAACGACAAGGCCTGGGAGCGAAGCCGTACCCGCATCGCAGCTTTGACCATAGCAACCTATGTCGTCGCCGCCTTTGTGCTGTACCTCATTGGGAACCCCCAATTTTTGTGCAACGCCATGATCCCTTCTCTTGGATACTATCTTTCGATGCGTTCACTGCCGCTGCTGCGGGGGTGGTGGTTGGGGAGGTATGGGAGATATACCGTCCGCAAAAAGTCTTGACGTAAAAAACGCATTAATGGCGGACGGAGGGCTACCCTTTTCTTGCACCATGCTACAGCCGTTGATAACGCCACAAAAAGGGTAGACCGAGCGCGGCGCTCCCTTCGACTGACGCTCAGGACAGGCCGGCCGCCCCCGCTATTCGGGGGTCCGCCAAGACTTTTTGCGGACGGTATATCAGACAGCATCGCTCATAAACAAATCCAGGATGCTTTTCTACGAAGTTTAAGATACTCTTTAGTTGCATTGGCTCGTTCCAAGTAAGTATTCTTCTTCCAGAGGATTTTTACCTTAAACATCATTTATGACAACTATGACTTTCGATCACACCAGACTCATCATCGCTGCTTTCGAACGCACCTTTTACCTCTCCATTATATTCGTCGTCCTCTGGGTCAATGGATTCCTCTGGACCGTCCTCTCCATCGCATCATTCTTTCTGCTCGCCACTCTTTTCTTCTCAAGGCCTATCATTGTCGATGTCACCAATGACGAGTCCGACTTAGAGGAGGCTTCTTCAAAAAATCCCTAATTCCTACCCACGAATTCTGCTGAGGAACCGAAAATATAAGGCTACATCCTCCGAGATTTTGAGCATAACCGAGAGTGGAATTAGAAAATTTTGGAGGACTACCTATGCCTGACTTCAGCAAACCGCTGCCGCTTACCGTCAGATCTCCCTTCGACTGTAACGACAGGCCTGGTAAGGCCACCTCCCACCCAACGCAGGCTAGGCCGGATGTGGTCCTAGCTGAGCGACACAGCCAGGTTCGACTACCTATGTCCGAAACTGATATTATTTCTTTTGAGCACAGCGGCTGGGCTAGGAAGCGTTTCGGATGTCGGGCTGCTGTATTTCAGTTTTACCTTCTGCCAGGTGATCTCTTCCGGAAAATGGCGAATAGTTATTATAGAAAAAGTGGCAACGTAGCACCTGGCTCGATTGTCTTAGTTGATGCAAGGTCCTTCAATGGCGCTATAGGAGGAGTAGATCCTTTTGAAAGGTTTGTTGAAATTCGTCTAGGTCAAGAGGTAGGATTAGGTGGTGTGTTCCCATTGATAGCGGCACTTAAGTTACCAAACGACCTTCCTTTGACCTTACAAATCTGTAGTCTGGGTGATGGTATCGTGCGGTTATGTCGTAGTGCCTCAGCGTTATCTGACATTAGCATTTTTTCTCCTTCTCGCGCGGATCTGAGTCTTTGTTTGCGTAGTCTAGAAGTCGCCACCGATGGCGGAGTAGCCAAAGTTGGATACAAGAACACTTTTGATGATATCAACAGAATTGCTGCTTTAGATCTGCGCAGGGCAACGCTCGAGCACAAATTGAATAGTTGATAAGATTAGAGCAGCGCTCTCTTAGTACATTGTGGAGACTAAAAAAGTACATGGTACTCTCTTCAGCCCCGTTTCTTCTCAAAATGCCCCTGCATCTTTGATCGGTTGTAACGCGCAGCAGCGTGACGGTAGCGATGATGACAGCCAGGCCCCCTCCGTTGGAATCTTGACACTCTCGTCATCAAGCTCACTATCTCGGCAATTCAGCTCAACTATCGCCCCCAGTAAATTCAGGTGCTTATACTGCTAAGCCACCGTTATTGTTAGGCACGTGGCTTGCTCATAGCCCGGTAAGGCTTTTTCTCTCCCGCACTCGGCGTGTTGGGAGGGAAGCATAAACGACCGTACCGGTAACTATGTCAGAACAATCCACCGCAGAAGAACGCACGGAGATGCCGACTGAGCGCAGGATGAGTCAGCTGCGCAAAGAGGGGGGTATCTTCATCTCCTTTGATACGGTGACCGTGGCCTCGCTGCTGAGCGGCTTTATGGTGTTGACGCTCGTTGTGCATAGGCTTTTTGATGACATGAAGGCGGTGTTAGTCCGCGAATATACCTTGATTGGAGCCAATGAAGCGCTTACGTATGTGCTTGTCCAGCGCGAGGTTTTTGCTGCTATGCGCATGGTTGGACCAGATATCTTCATTATTACCTTTGCCGTGGCGGTGACCGCCACCCTTGCCGTAATGCTGCAATCGGACTGGAACATTCGCGACAAAAAGATCCGTTTCGATTTTTCGACACTCAACCCGATCAGCGGAATGCGCCGAATCATCTCGATCCATGGGTTGATCAATACGTTAAAATCACTCCTCAAGCTCGGCCTGATACTCCCCATAGCCTATCTTGGGCTTAAGCAATTTGCCCCCGAGATGATCGGTCTCATGCACCTCAGTATTAACGAGGTGTTTGAGTTCACCGGGGTAGCTATGGGCGTGCTCTTTTGGAAGATCATGTATGTGTTAATCGCGCTAGCGATCTTTGACTATGTGTGGGGCTACTTTCAGTGGCTTAAGGTTAACAAGATGACCAAGCAAGAGGTCAAGGAAGAACGCAAGTCGGTGGAAGGTGATGAAGAGATCAAGCGTCGTATTCAGATGAAGGGATTGCAGCGCATCATGCAGCGCATCCAAGAAACGGTGCCGATGGCGGATGTCGTGGTTACGAACCCAACGCATTTCGCCGTGGCGCTTAAGTATGAACGCGGCAAGATGACGGCACCGCTCGTTGTGGCTAAGGGGGTGGACTTCCTGGCGCAGCGCATTAAGGAGATAGCACGTGAATCCGGGATACCGGTGCTTGAGCGCCGATCGCTGGCGCGGGCCCTTTACAGTTCAACCGAAGTCGGCTCTGAGATTCCCTATGAACTGTTTAAAGCAGTGGCGGAAGTTTTGGCCTATGTCTATCGCTTAAAGAATCCCCATGCCGGTCGTGGAAATGCTCAGACGCAGTCGGCGCGTTCGAGCTAAAAGAGTTGAGAGATTGGGGGAGCCAGGTCGGTTGTGTCGCGTTGGTGCAGTAGGAAAGAGAAAAGAGAACGAAGAGGTAATACACTATGGCAGCAGCTTCAGCAGGAACAGCAGGGCGAAAGCCGCGCGCAGTCGCGCTCGGATCATTGCCGCTGACCAAGGAGAAGAAGCCGGTGTCGTTCGCCGTGCATACGATAATTCCGCTCGCCTTGATCGGCACTCTGGGAATCTTGCTCTTCCCGCTTCCAACCATGGTGCTCGATATCTGTATCGCCCTGAGCATCACCATCGCCTTGATCGTGCTCTTTGTCTCTCTCTACATTGATCGCCCCATCGACTTTTCAGCATTTCCGGCATTACTCCTCGTGACAACGATGTTTAGGCTTTCGATGAACATCGCCTCGACTCGTTTGATTCTTTTGAATGGTGATCAGGGCCTGGCGGCTGCTGGGCAGGTGATTCGGGCCTTCGGTGAATTTGTTGTCGGTGGCAACTACGCCATCGGCGGTGTGATGTTTATGGTGATTACCCTCGTCAACCTCAAGGTGGTAACCAAAGGTTCCGGACGTATCGCTGAAGTAGCTGCTCGTTTCACCTTGGATGCCATGCCGGGAAAGCAGATGGCGATTGACTCTGATCTTAACGTCGGACTGATCAACGAAACGGAGGCCAAGGAGCGGCGCAAAGATCTTTCGCGTGAAGCTGAGTTCTACGGAGCCATGGACGGCGCGGCGAAGTTCGTAAGTGGAGATGCCATCGCTGGCCTTTTCATCTGCGGTATCAATATCGTCGGCGGTTTCTTCGTCGGTATAATTCAACACAATATGGATTGGAAGCAGGCGGCGACGACCTACACCTTACTCACTATCGGGGATGGTCTCGTCAGCCAAATTCCATCAATTATCACCTCGGTAGCGTCAGGTTTAATCGTGGCTCGTGCGGGCTCGGGTGCTGATCTTGGCTCTGAAGTGGTTGGACAGTTAGGTGGATCGAGCAAGCCGCTCTTTTTTACCTCTGCCGTTTGCGCTGGGCTTGCTATCTTACCGGGACTTCCGTTTTTCCCATTTATAGTGCTTTCAATGGCTACGGTTGCGGGAGGATTGATACGGCGTGATAGCGCAGACAAAGCTGCAGCCAAGAAAAAACCTGAAGAGATCGCCAGAGCCGCCGAGGCGGAGGGGAAACCAAAACCGGGGAGCACCGAAGAGGTGACGCAGCTGTTGGCGATTGACACACTCGAACTTGAGGTGGGCTATGAGTTGGTCTCTCTTGTCGAGGGTGGGGATTTGGTTGATCGTATTCGCTCGCTGCGACGCCAGTTCGCCATCGACTATGGCTTTGTTGTTCCCTCTATCCATATCCGTGACAACGTGCGCATTAAGCCGTCTGAGTACCGCTTGATGCTCAAGGGTGGCATCATCGGCTCGGCTGAACTCAAGCCGCGTCACATGCTGGCAATGGATCCGGGGAATGTTACGCAGGAGATTCAGGGGGTGCCGACGAAGGAGCCTGCGTTCGGCCTCGATGCGTTGTGGATAGCCGATGGTGACAAGGAGCGCGCACAGTTCGCCGGATACACGGTGGTTGATCTCTCCACGGTGATTACGACGCATTTGACCGAGCTGATTCGCTCGAATATGCATGAGCTTGTCGGGCGTCAAGAGACCCAACACCTGATCGATAATGTGCAAAAGGTATCGCCCAAAGTTGTTGAAGAGCTTATTCCGGGTCTCTTGAGCGTTGGCCAGGTGCAGCGAGTGCTTTCAAATCTGCTGCGTGAACAGATCTCGGTGCGTGATCTGCGCACCGTCCTCGAAACCTTGGCCGATTGGGCGCCGACAGTCAAGCATCCTGAAAAGCTTGCCGAGTGTGTGCGTCGCAAGCTGTCGCGTACGATCACCGCCAAATATGTGACGACTGACGGAGTCTTGCCGCTGGCAAGCCTCCATCCAGCGATGGAACGCGCTCTGAGCGATGGTGTACAGCAAACGGATGAGGGATCGTTTCTTGCACTGGAACCAGGGACGGCGCAGCAGCTGATAAGTCGGATTAGTAAGATAACGGAGAAGTTTGCGGAGATGGGACAGACGCCGGTGATTTTGGCATCGGCCCATGTGCGACCGGCTCTGGCGCATTTTGTTGAGCGTTTTGTGCCGGGTGTGGCGGTGATGGCGCACCAAGAGATTGCGCCGAATACGAAGGTGCAGTCGGTTGGTGTCGTGGCGATTGAATAGAGGTCGCTGGTAACAGGTTTTTCCTAAGGAACGGTGAATTGATATGCGCACGAGAACATTTCGCGGTAGCAGAGGCGAAGTAATGGAGCGGCTCAGGGAAGAGCTGGGACCTGAGGCGATCATTTTATCGACCAAAGAGCTTACGGGAAACACGGTTGAAGTGTTTGCCGGGCTCGAGGTTCAGGCAGAGGCTCGAGGGCCGGTGATCATGCTTGATCAGGTTGTCGCTGGGGAGGGACAGCCCTACGTCGAGGGCCAAAAGACGATTGAAAACATCTTCATCAGCCAAGGCCTTGATGCGGGGCTACGTCAAAAGCTTCTCGCTCATAGCGATACTCGTTTGCTAAGCCAAGGTGAGCCGTTGGATAAGATTATCGGCGATAGCTTGATGCATCTTGCACACTTTGATCCGACTCTGCCACGGACACAGCGCGTCGTGGCCCTCGTTGGAGCACCGGGAGTGGGAAAGACGACAACGATCGCCAAGCTCGCGGCACAGATGCATGCCGCCTTTCATCTTCGCATCGGACTGATTGCTGCCGATTCGTTCAAGGTCGGGGCGGGTTTTCATCTGCAGACCTACGCTTCAATTATGCACATGCCGTTTAAGCTGCTCGATCCGAAGCGGCCGTTCGTTGATGAGCTGCGTAAGGCGTTACAGGCCTTTAGCTCACTTGATCTTGTTTTTGTCGACACTCCGGGTTGTGGTGTGCGCGAGGGGGCTCGGATTGGTGAATTAGCTAGAAATCTTGAGCCATTTGGTGAGATCGAGCGCATGTTGGTTCTCCCGGCACCATCGAACGATGTCGATCTGTGTGCCGTAGCGCGAGCGCATGAGCCGTTGAAGTACCAGCGTCTGGTGCTTTCGAAGGTCGACGAGAGCGCCTATATCGGCCCCGCAATCAATACGGCACTCAAGGTGGGGAAGGCGTTTGCCTTTTTTACCACGGGGCAGCGCGTGCCGGAGGATATCGAGCCTGCCTCGGCGCGGCGCCTAGGGTGGATGCTTACTCGGACGATTCACTGAGGGGTGCGGAAATACGAGAATTTCGTAGCAATAAAGATGAGCCGATAAAAACACTTTTTGAATCAAATAAGGTAGCAGTGGTGAAGGATCAAGCAGAGACGCTAAGGAAAGCCAAGCAATATCAAAGGCCTACAAATTTAGCTGAAAAGGCACGCATGAATGGGATTGCACGCGTCATCAGTGTTACAAGTGGCAAGGGAGGGGTGGGAAAGACCACGATGACGGTCAATCTGGCTGTCTGCCTAGCCCGAGCCGGGAAGAGCGTGCTGCTCTTAGACGCCGACCTGGGGCTCGCCAACGTCGACGTGATGCTCGGTCTAGCTCCGCATCACACCCTTAATGACGTTCTCGAAGGACGCAAAAATCTGGGGGAGATCCTCGTTAGCGGTCCCGAAGGGATCTCCATTATTCCAGCCGCTAGTGGCGTAGAAGAAATGGGAAGCTTGGATACTGCCAAGCGCATGATTTTAATGCAGGAAATAGAGGAAATTGCCCATAAATTCGATTATTTGCTGATTGATACCTCTGCGGGAATCGGTGCTGATGTTCTTTATTTCAATAGCGCCTCCTCGGAGATTGTGGTGGTGATCAACGACGAGCCCACCTCGCTTACCGATGCCTATGCGCTCATAAAAGTCTTAAGTCAGAACTATGGAGAGAAGTCATTCTCGGTGCTGGTTAACGAAGTGGCAGATGCCAAGACTGCAATAACTGCGTTTAACAGGCTAAATTCGGCTGTAGAACGATTCTTGCATGTAGAGTTACGCAATCTCGGGTTTATTCCCCAGGATAGTGCGGCCGCTGAAGCCGTAAGGAACCAAAAGGCGCTGGTGGAGATTTATCCAAGTAGTCCAGCGGCGCTGGCTTTTGCGGCATTGGCACGCAAGTTGGATGCAGAGTTCTATGATTTGCGGGTGAAGGGTGGAATGCAGTTCTTCTTTAAACAGTTGTTGGAGCTAAGCGCCCATGGCAACTAGTGCGAAACAGTCCAAAGCGGGAGTTGTGCGCAAGGGCAAAAAGAGGAAGCACGTCTTTCTTCGTAAAGTCGGGGCAGGCATCAGTTTGCTTGCTTTGGCGGTTATGCTTGTTTCGGGTTTTATCGCGGGAATTCCGCTATTAACCACGGCTTTTCGGGGTGCTATTGCAGTCTCCGGAGTGTTGTTGGTAGGGCGAGTACTCCTGAGCGTACTTTCAAACTATGAGGATATAGAACGTGGCAAAGCCTAAGCGTTCAGCCGTAGATGCCTATCGAAGTATCGATGAGCACGAGAAAGAAGATCTCATCAAGAGTTATCTGCCCTTGGTGAAGAAGGTCGTGCATCGACTCTCCGGGAGATTACCCAAAGATATCGACCTCAAGGAGATGCTCAACTCAGGCATCATTGGGCTCGTCGATGCACTCGAAAAGTATGATCCCAAACACGAGACCAACTTTTCAACCTATGCACAATTTCGCATACGTGGTGCAATTTTGGACAGTTTCCGGTCACAGGACTGGCTGCCGCGTTCCTTGCGGTTCAAAGGCCATAAAATAGAACAGGCCTATCAAAGAATCGAACAAAAGCTTGGTCGTCCAGCGACAGACGAGGAGGTAGCCTTAGAGATTGGCATCGACGTTGACGAGCTGCAGAAACTCCTCGGCGAGGTGGGCAGCATCGTTATGCTTAGCTTTGAAGAGCTCGGCTTCGGTCATGGGGAGGAGCGCTTTCGAGCTGATGAGATGATCGCCAGTAGCAATCAGGATCCTCTGCATAAGCTGCTCAATGGCGAGAAGATCGGTATGATCGCACGCGCCCTCGATCGTCTTCCCGAGAAAGAGCGTCTGGTGATCAGCCTCTACTTCTACGAAGAGCTTAATTTGAAAGAGATTGGTGAGATACTGGGCGTGACTGAATCGCGCGCCTCTCAGGTTCGTTCACGCGCACTGATTCGCTTGAAGAACTATCTGAAGTGCGCTGTCTAGGAAGTAGTAGCAGTGCACACCGAGCGGGGATCGCATGGAGTCCGATGTTGTTAGGAAACCTCAGCACATTCTCATATTTGATGAGAGTGAGGTTGACCTGCAGGCCACGGACGAGCTTCTGACGAGCAGCTTTCCTGAGGCCATGGTAACCGCAGTTGGTGATCTGGCTGAATATCGTCAAGAGATTTCCGGCAAGGATTACGATCTTGTCGTGCTTAACCATGATCTCTCCCAGGAGAACCCACGCAAACTAATCAACGAACTGAGACTCAAAGATTTTGAGCCCGCCGTGCTCGTCGTCTCCCGTTCGACAAGCCCCCAAGCCGTAGCCGAAGCCTACGCTTCGGGTTGTCATAAGTGTATCGTCCAAAATGAAGCCTGGCGCGAGGAGATGGCCCCGGCGATACGCCATCTGCTCCGTATCCGTCGTCTCGAAGATGAGAACCGTAAGCTCCTATCGAGACTTACGGAGGCCAATATATTACTCGAAGAGAAAAATAAGCGGCTTGATGATTTTAGCGCGACGCTGGCGCACGACATCCGCGGGCCGTTGGGCGGGATCACGATGAAGCTCGAGTACATCATCGACACACATGAGGGCAAGCTCGACGTAAAATTCGGAGAGATGCTTAAGCGCACGCTACAGTCCACGGCGCGTCTAACCTCAGTCGTGCAGGGAATGTATGAATTCGCCCGTCTTGGAGCCAAGGCTGCGCATATGTGCGAAGTTCCCCTCACCGAGCTTATTAAAGAGGTGGTAAGCGACCTTAGTTTTGACGACAAGCTCGATATTCGCATCGGCTTGGGTGATCTGCCGGCTGTCGTCTGGGGCAACGCCAACCTGCTGCGCCGTCTCTTTACCAACTTGATCAACAACGCCGTGAAGTACAATAATAAAAATGAGGTTATCATCAACATCGCTGTGCGTGCAGTCGTCGATAAGAGTATCGCGCGTTTTGCCGAGATCTATGTTGAGGACAACGGACCAGGTATCCCACCCGAAGAGCTCAAAGACATCTTTTCAATGTTTACCCGTGGATCGAGCGCAAAGAATGACAAGGAAGGCTTGGGGATTGGGCTAGCCATCGTGCAGCGCATCGCCGAACTTCACTTTGGTAAAGTGACGGTGGAGTCGGAGGTGGGCAAGGGGACACGCTTTGTGCTTTTGATGCCGATTGAGAAGATTGATTTCATCAATTAGAGCGGCGCTGGCGCGCCGCTCTGGTTGCGCTCGTGAAGGGTGCTGGCCAGGTGCACTTTACTCGCTTCAAGGGTAAATCGTAACTACTCGCCCCCTCGTTAAGCTATGCGTATATTCTTAACAAAATGACCATTTCTGCAACCGATGACGCTGACGTCCAAGGTCTAACGCCGGACGTCTAACGTCGACGCTTTACGTCCGGCGTAAGACGTTTGACGTCAGCGTTAGTCGATTAGGGGCGAGCAGTTACGGTAAATCTTTTGTAACTGCTCAATAACTCCGGGCGAAAGTGCCTGGATCCTAGTCCTGGTCTTGGTTCTGGTCTGAAGTCATTGTCGTGTTCCTGGCTGAAATCATTGACCATGTGACAATGACCAGGATTTAGGACCATGACCAGAACCAACACTAATCGCGCCAAGAATAAGCTCCAGGCGAGGGGATGCGCAAGGAGTTGAAACTCGCCGATGTTGTTGAACGGGTGAAAATCCCGTCCGTGTAAACCCTGCTGGCGCACGGTAGTGAAGTACCAGTCTGTAGGAGTAATCTTTCTGCTTTTCCCCCAGGGACTGCGCGCGCTGTCCCTGAGAGAAATTGCCTTGGAGTTCGCTTGACCGTCTGGCGGCTAATCTCTTTTGCCTAATCCGGAGTATGGCCTGAGGGCCAAGGGCCCATCGTGCCAAGGGTACTCTAAGATCCTACTGAATCGGGTAGGAAGAGAGATGGCAAATTTAGAAACTTCTTGCCCATTTGTTGCACAAAAGCAGTCGAACAAATAAGCGGGCAAGAAGTTTCTACCCCCGGCCCTTCGACTCACTCCGTTCGCTCAGGGTTTAACCTGTCATGAG
>CAIXSY010000134.1 GCA_903922175.1 uncultured delta proteobacterium
AATTCACTTGAAAAACTGACCGCGGCGGCGGCGCCTGCCGTCAGCTTTGTCCTGCTGGGGGCAATTTATTAATTTCTTGCCGCTTTTCGTTCTCCAGAAAAGTAGCTTTTAGAAAACAGGGTCTTTCCGGACAGGCTCTATTTAAAGCAGAGTTTTTTTACCTTGAGAGGGCTATCGCTATGCGAAGCATAGCGACTTAAGCGGCTGCCACATTCGGCGGGGTGGCCACCTCAATCACCGTACTGGTCTGAACCTCCCGTCCACCGATCATCAGTGTCGGTGTTACCCCGGTGCGAACTGAGGTGACAATACCGCCGATGCTAAAGGCTGGGTTGAAGTTTTGGCCAGAGGCTGAGGCTGCGGTGACGGAAACTTTATAGTCCCCATCCGGAGCTTTCGAGAAATTGAGACTGGCAAAGGCATCGCCCTTGGTCGCAGCGCCGAGTTTCATCGTATCAACGATCGTTTGGCCGTCGGCGGAGAGGAGGTTGACGGTGACGGAGGTGGCATCTTGTGGCAGGTTTAGTTTCATCGTTCCGCCGTCGCCGTTGCTGACCGTGGTGCTGTCAGCTGAAAGGCCAACATAGTTTCCAAGATATGACGAAGCGGGCATCGTATTTGCGCCGAGCATTTTGGTGATATTTTGATCGATCGAGGCTAGTTTCTGCACCGAGGTCAGCGTGGAAAGCTGCGACATCATCTGCGTAGGATCTTGGGGGTCCATAGGGTCCTGGTTTTTGAGCTGAGTGATGAGAAGGGTCATGAAGTCGCCGCCGGTAAGCGCGCCGAGTGAGGAGTCGACCGAGGAGGTGCTACTTTTGGAGCTGGCGCTGCTGGACGACGCCGTTTGTGAAGCAGCTGACGAATATTGTGTCAGCGATGAGACGGCAGATTTTGATATTCCGGAAGTAGACATAGATTCCCCCTGTGGAAATGACCCATACTGCCCCTCGTGGAGCGCAGCACTGATTTGATATATGCAAAATTGAGGCCAGTAAGGTTAGAGAATGGCCCTTCTCCTCGTTGTTGCAACTATCTAATATCACTCATGAATGTTGACGTGTTGAAGCTGCTAGTTCAACCAGGGGGCAAGATATTCCCATAAGAGTGTCAAGAAGTTTCTACCCCCGGCATGTCCTACGAAGCACCTGCCGCGCTTGTCCCCCGTAGCTCCGGCCGCAGCCTGTCTCGCCATAGCTTCGGCCGCGAGGCCGAGCGAAGGCGGAAGGCCGGGTGAAGGGGGGAAGGCAGGGCGTAGTAGGAAGGGACAACATAGCCAAACACATTTAAAGAGATACAGCCAAGCCGACTTGTCATACGTAGCACTTGCCGCGAGGCAAGGCGAAGTAGGAAGGCTTGTCCAAGATGTATTTCAAGCTCGCATGCCTCCGTAGTTATTGGTTTTTTGGAAATTTCAAATGTGTTTGGCTAACCTTTCAATAAACTTGGGCTGCCCAGTTTGTTGAAACGACCAGCGCAAAAGCGGTCTTCAGCACTCTGCTGTCAGCTTTCTGCTAACTGCACCAGCTGCAGCTCTCGGCCTTAGGCGTCCTGTCCCGCGTAGCTTTGGTGATGGAGGAAACTCCTGATGAGGCAATAGACATTAGCTCCCCCACACTTGTTGAGCATTTACCCCGTGCTGTGTAGAATCCCCCCATTCTGGAAACCTATCGGTCCTTAAGGAGGCAGCGTGGCAATTCTGATTGATGAGATCTCTCGTACCTTTGGTGAATTTTTACTCCTTCCAGGGCTAACGACAAAAGAGCATGTCCCTTCGAATGTCAATTTGCGGGTCGCGCTTAGCAAGCATAAGATCGGCGAGGAGCCGCGCGCACACCTTAATACTCCCTTTGTTTCGGCTTCAATGCAGGCGGTATCGGGTAGTGATTTGGCCACGGCGCTGGCACGTAAGGGCGGTTGCGCTTTCATCTTCTGTTCGCAGTCAATTGAGGCGCAGGCTGAGATGGTGCGTGCAGTTAAGGAGCATAAGGCTGGTTTCGTCGAGTCAGACTCGAATTTGTCGCCAAGCAACACCTTGGCCGATGCGCTCAAACTGCGTCAAGAGACAGGGCATTCGACGATCGCCATCACTGAAAGTGGCCAGAAGCACTCCAAGCTTCTGGGCCTTTTGACGAGCAAGGATTTTTGGGAGTACAAAGACGATCTCTCCCGTCCGATCATGGAGTTTTACACGCCGATGGAGCGTTTGGTCTATGCTGAGGAGGGCGTAACCTTGCAGCAGGCCACGGAAAAATTGTGGAAGAGTAAAAAAGAGTGCCTACCGATTGTCGATGCCCAGGGCTGTCTTCAATATCTCGTCTTTCGTAAGGACTACTTCGATCATCATTCGAATCCCGACGAGCTCACCGACGAGGGGAAGCGCCTCTTCGTTGGTGCGGCGCTCAATACCTTTGACTATATGGAACGCGCCAAGGCGTTGCTCGACGTTGGTGTTGATGCCCTGTGTTTTGACTCCTCCGATGGGCACACAGAGTGGCAGGCGCAGTCCGCGCGCACGCTACGTAATAAATATGGCCCCGCCGTTGTCATTGGTGGCGGTAATGTCGTTACGGCAGAGGGATTTCGTTATCTCGCTGAGGCAGGTGATGTCGACTTCGTTAAAGTTGGTATCGGCGGCGGTTCCATCTGTATTACGCGTGAACAGAAGGGCATTGGCCGCGGTCAGGCAACGGCATTGATGGAGGTCGCCAAAGAACGCGATCGCTACTGTAAAGAGACTGGGATCTATGTGCCGATCTGCTCGGACGGTGGACTGAATTTCGATACGCACATCATTATGGCTTTGGCGCTTGGTGCTGATATGGTGATGATGGGCAAATATTTTGCCATGACCGAAGAGAGTCCGACGCCGAAGATCACTTTCAAAGGGCAGCGTTACAAGCCCTATTGGGGGGAAGGATCAAATCGGGCGCGCAATTGGCAGCGCTACAAGCAGTCCGAGAAACCCGAGCTCGTATTCGAAGAGGGGGTTGATGCCTATGTTCCCTACAGTGGACCTCTTGGTGAAAAGGTGGATGTTTCAATAGCAAAAATTAAAGCGACGATGTGCAATCTCGGCGTGCTCACCGTTAAGGAGATGCACCAAAATGCGCGCATCACGCGGGTGTCTGAATTGACCATTGTTGAGGGCGGGACCTCCTCGGTGCAGCAGCTTGATAGAATTCAGGTGCAATCATAGCGTATTTGATGTGGCACACGAACAGCTATTTACGAGAGTGTGAGCGCTTGCATCAGGCGGGGTTCCCCTGTGCCTTCGAGCAGGGCACGACTGTCGCTCGTGGCTATGCTGATCTCGGCTACGAGGAGTTTGTGCTTTTGAGTGAGAGCAAGCTGCTCTCGCTTCAGTCGGGGAAGATTAGCGAGCTTCCGGAGGCGCATCGGCATTTTTTCTTCGCCGTGCCGACTGTCGATCGGATGGTTGATCAGATAAACCGAAGTGGGGTTGATTTCGGAGAGATGTTATTTGTTGAGCAGAGAAGTTGGCAGGTGGCGCTCAAAGACAACGCAGGGGTGAACGAGGTGCTGCGGGCAACAACGATTGAGGAGCTTTTTTTGCGAGCGCTTATGTGGACACTGGTGCGACATGCCTAAAACTAATCCTGGCAGGGATATAATTTTGGCCTCAGGTTCGGCGCGTCGGCGTGAGCTGCTTGATGAGGCGGGGATCACCTTTCGCATAGAGGCATCTGCAGCCGATGAGACCGTTCAATCGGGCGAGTCGCCGCAGGCGATGGTCGAGCGCCTGGCTTTGATTAAGGCGCGCACGGTGGTAGATAAGTTTCCGCAGTCCTGGGTTATTGGGGCCGATACGACCGTTGCGTTTGGTAACGAGATCTTCGGCAAGCCGACGGATGCGGCGGATGCGCTACGCATGCTCTCCGTTCTTCAGGGAAGCTCGCATCAAGTTTGGAGTGCTTTTGCCATTGTGCATCGCGGAAGCCTAGGATCTGATACGATCGAGTTTGTCGAGTCGGCATGTACCGAGGTAGTGATGTATCCGCATTCACGCGCGCAGCTTGAGGAGTATATTGCAAGTGGCGAGCCGATGGATAAGGCCGGCTCCTATGCAATCCAGGGGAAGGGGGCATACCTGATGAAGGCGATTCGTGGATCGTATACCAATGTAGTTGGATTAGATATCGCTGCCCTGGTACGAGCGCTGCGGGGGTATGGGGTGGTTACCTAGGGAGGCGAATGACTAAGTTGAACCGACCCGCGCATTGGCGCGGAAGAGACTAGTGCCGCCTGCCTGTTATCTGCCTTCTGTAATCCGCTATCGGCAATCTGAAGTCGGCTTTCTGCTGACTGCATCTGATGCACCTGCAGCTTTCGGCCACAGCCCACGGCCTGAAGGCCAATGGCCCATCGCGCCAGCTGTTATCATAGCGCAGAATAGGGTAGGAGCAGTGGTATCTAATTTAGAAACTTCTTGCCCATTTATTGCTAGCATCCATCAGAAGCTATTGGGATTTCCCAAATTTCGAATGTGTTTGGCTAGAACTGCGCTATGAAAATGTGGCTGTCTTTACTAATATCCCTAATGTCCTAAGGCAGTTTTCGTGCCAAGAGTTTTTTGGCTCCCCCTCTGAGGTAAGAAGAACCGCTATGTCAGTTGATCACCATTCCTCCCGTGTAAACGAAGTGGTCCAGCGCCTCATTGGTGCTTTGGATCGCGCCAATCGCTCGCGCGGAGATGTTACTCTGGTGGCTGTGTCGAAGGGGATCTCCGTGGAGAGCATTCTTGCCGTGGGCGCGGAGCTTGAAGCTCGCGCCGTGCCGGTTGTTATCGGTGAAAGTTTCACGCAGGAGTTTAAGAGCAAGAAGCCACTGCTCCCTGTTGGCTGGAGCGCGCACCTTATCGGTGGTTTGCAGCGCAATAAGGCCAAAGATGCGCTGCGGCTTTTCGATGTGATTGAGTCGGTAGATTCCCTTGAGTTGGCCACCGCTCTTGATAAAGAAGCGGCAAAAAGGGGGGAGCGCAAGGATGTTTTGTTACAGGTCAATATCTCGTCCGATGAACATAAGCATGGCGTTTCGCCTGCGCAGACGGCGGCGTTAGCTGTGGCTCTTGGCGCGCAATGCTCGCATTTATGCCTACGTGGGCTGATGACGGTGACTAGATATTACGAACAACCTGAGCATGTTCGCCCCGATTATCGGGCGATGAAGGAGCTTGCTCTGCAGCTTGAGCAGAGTAAAGAGTGCGCATCCCTGTGGCGCGAACGGAGGATTGAGATTAGTATGGGGATGTCGTCTGACTTTGAAATTGCCATTGAAGAGGGGGCAACGATCGTGCGCATAGGGACAGCGTTGTTCGGTGAGAGGGAGAAAGCTCAGGTAACTGTGTCTCAGGGAGGTGTTCGGTGATTATTCTAGGTAATCTTTTAATTGCGTTGGCCAGTGTTCTTGGGCTAGCGCTCAATTTTCTTTTTTTTGTAGTGATTGGGCGGGCCATAATTTCGTGGGTTAGCCCCGATCCATACAACCCTATTGTCCGTTTTTTGACCCTTTCGACCGAGCCACTTCTTAAGCCATTACGGCGCGTTATCCCTGCAATTGGTAATGGCATTGATATCACACCCCTGGTGCTGCTTGCCGCTATGTATTTCCTGCAGGCATTTCTGGTGCAGACCATTCTTGATTACGGTAGTGCGCTTAAACATGGGGTGTTTGTGCCTTGAAAGGTAATTACTCATTAAGTGTGGGTAGGAGAAACGTGAACGTGGTCGATGTAACTAGCCGATTCAGCACACTCTTCGACCGTGACCACGAGCACGAACTATTAAGTTCCCCGGGGTTATTGAGCAATTACCTTGAAAATTGCCTGCTAGGTGATTAATTCACTTCTATTTGCTACAGTATCCAGTATCAGTGACCAGTATCTAGGAGGTTCCGATGCCAATCTATGAGTATGAGTGCCCGAAATGTGGTAGGTTTGAAGTTGTTCAGAAGGTAAGCGCCCGTCCGCTTAAGGCCGATCCTGAGTGTACTCGCGGCGATTGTCCAAATTGCGCCAAGCGGCTGGTCTCGGCTGCAGCCTTTCACCTTAAGGGCTCTGGTTGGTACAAGACCGATTATGGTTCCTCTTCCACCGGCTCCACGTCGGGTAAGTCCGCATCGACTAGTTCGACCTCCACCGGCTCTACTTCGGGTGCAGCGGCATCCAGCAGCGCTTCTGCGACTGATTCAGGTAAGAGCGGCTCCGCCAGCGTCACTAATGAGAAAAAGAGCGAGAAGAAGGAAGCTAGCACACCTTCGACCTCTCATTCTGAGTGACACTATCGATCCTTTTCTTGCTTTTTTAGCAAGAAGTTTGTCCCCCCTCGGAACCGCAAGAAAATGAGCGATAGTGTCACCAAATATAGATTAACTTGCGCGGGGAAACTTTGTGACCCGTTAGCAGGATTCAAGGCTTCGCATAGAGTCCCACAGCGCAGCCGTAGGGACTATCTATTTTGGTTGCGGCCGCTAGGCTGCGTTGTGAACTTCCTGCTTGAGAGCATCGGTCACCAAGCTTAGTGCACTTTTGCTCTCCAGTTTTCTTTCTGCACACTCCTCAACGAAGCTCAGTAGCTTGCGAAGTTTGTTGACTGATGGGGCTCCCTCGCTTTGAGCCGTGCCATAGCCGGAGACATTGAGGATGTGGGCAACAGCGAAATACAATGCTTTGAGTGTTTCACGGACACTCGTGCTTCGATCGATAGCTTCTAATGCCAAAGTCATTGTTGAGAAGATCTCTCCGGTATCCTCCGCGGCTTCGTGAATGAGCAGATCGCAGCAGTCACAAAGAACGCTCGCGGCTGTAATCTTGTTAAGATCCTCGCGTAACTGGCGTAGAGAGGGGGCGGGTGTAAAAGATTCAACGAGGAGCAGGCTACCCTTGCCGGGTCGGACCTCGAATGACCCATGATCGAGAAGGTCTAGCGGGTTTCTGAATCGCTTTTTGCTTTTGCGGGCGGATCGAGCGAGTAGACTTATTTTGCCAACCTCGCGGGTAATTACGCGTAGTACTAGATCTGCCTCTGCGCTCGGGTATAAACGAATGACGATGCCCTCATAGGTGGTCATGGAGATCTCTTTGTCATGGTTGCAAATTCAGCGTTTAATGTTTATAGCATATGCCGTACTAAGAAACCCCTAACTCAGTGTGAATATGAATCATAAGGCGGAAAAGACGGCGGAAGATGAGGAAGAGATACGCGATGCCGATTTCGAAGAGATTGACGAATTGAGTGCTGAAAAAGAAGCCTCGGCAGCAGAGCCACAGCCGGCGCCTGCAGCGGTCGATGCCACGCAATCTCGTATCACTGAGCTGCAGGCTCAAGCAGCTGACTACAAGGACAAGTACCTGCGTTCTCTGGCAGAATTCGAGAACTATAAGAAGCGGGCTCTCAAAGAGCGTGCAGAAACGCTTAAGTATCAGGGCGAGAAGATTTTGTTTGATCTGCTCGATGTTGTGGATAATTTCGAACGCGCGTTAGCCCAGGCGGAGCAGGACCCGGCATCGCTAAAGGAGGGCGTGCCATTGGTGCATAAGCTCTTCGTCGACATCCTCAAGAAGTGGGAGGTGGTGTCGGAGGGGGCTCTAGGGCGGCCATTTGACCCGAATAAGCATCGCGCTCTGAGTCGCTTGGCTGTGGATAATGCCGCGCCTGGAACTGTCGTCGGTGAGATGCGCAAAGGATATTCCTACCGTGATCGGTTACTGCGGGCGGCGGAGGTGGTTGTTGCTACGTCACCGCAGATAGAGAAAAAAGATGGGCAAGTTGCCGCCGTGCCGTCTGTGGATGTGCAGGAAAGTACTGAAAAAACAGACAGTTAGCGATTGGCTAAATATTTATCACAAGTCTTGATAATTAGGGCGAGCGTGGCTAGCTAGATAGTCGAATTGATTGTCATTAGTTGATTCGTTGAATATTGCCCTATCTTATTAGAATGATTAGTTTTTGTTGTTAGAAATTAAAAGGGACTAGCACATGGGAAAGATTATTGGAATTGACCTTGGAACCACCAATTCTTGCGTGGCCATTATGGAAGGCGGCACCCCAGTGGTCATCGCCAATAGCGAAGGCGTGCGTACGACACCTTCCGTGGTGGCGATCAATGAAGCCGGAGAGCGTCTCGTTGGGCAGATCGCCAAGCGCCAGTCCGTAACCAATCCCAGAAATACTATCTTTGCAGTCAAGCGTTTAATCGGTCGCAAGTTCGGCTCTCCTCAAGCGCAGCAGGCGTTAAAAAAACTCCCCTACCAGATCGTCCAGGCCCCTAATGGTGATGCTTGGGTTCAGCTCAAGGATGAAGCCAAGAGTCCACAGGAGATTTCGGCTCAGATCTTAATCAAGATGAAGCAAACAGCCGAGGATTATCTCGGAGAGAAGATTGCCGATGCTGTTATCACGGTGCCGGCATATTTCGATGATGCCCAGCGCCAGGCTACGAAAGATGCCGGACGTATCGCTGGTCTCAATGTCCTGCGTATTATTAACGAACCCACGGCGGCAGCGCTCGCTTTTGGTCTCGATAAGAAGAGCGAAAAAACTATCGCTGTCTTCGATCTTGGCGGCGGTACCTTCGATATCTCGATCCTCGAGCTTGGCGACGGAGTCTTTGAGGTCAAATCCACCAATGGCGACACGTTCCTCGGTGGTGAAGATTTCGACCTCAACCTCGTCGACTATTTTGCGGAGGAGTTTAGAAAACAGAGTGGCATTGATCTGAAGAAAGACATGCAGGCCTTGCAGCGTCTAAAGGATGCGGCAGAAAACGCCAAGCACGAGCTCTCCTCGAAGCTTGAGGTGGACATTAACTTGCCCTATATCACTGCCGATTCTTCCGGGCCGAAGCATCTCAACATGAAGCTTACGCGAGCCAAGTTTGAATCTTTGAGTGCAGAGCTTCTTAATCGCATGGTTGAGCCGTGCCGTACCGCCCTTAAGGATGCCGGGTTGACCCCTGATAAAATCGATGAGGTGATCCTGGTTGGTGGTATGACGCGCATGCCTGCTGTGCAGACGAAGGTGCGTGAGATATTCGGCAAGGATGGCTCGAAGAGCGTCAATCCGGATGAGGCCGTTGCCGTTGGTGCCGCGGTTCAGGGCGGCGTGCTCAAGGGCGAGGTCAAGGACGTACTCTTACTCGACGTTACTCCGCTCAGCCTCGGTATTGAAACCTATGGTGGCGTCTTCACAAAGTTGATTGATAAGAATACGACGATTCCGACGCGCAAATCGCAGGAGTTCTCGACGGCGTCTGATAACCAGCCGGCAGTCTCGATTCACGTCCTTCAGGGCGAGCGCGAGATGGCCAAGGACAACAAGACCCTTGGGCGTTTTGAGCTCGTCGGTATTCCTCCCGCACCACGCGGTGTGCCGAAAGTTGAAGTTGCCTTCGACATCGATGCCAACGGTATCGTGCACGTTTCGGCAAAAGACCTAGGAACGGGCAAGGAGCAGTCGATTCGTATTACGGCAAGCACCGGTCTCAATGAGAGCGAGATCAAGAACATGATTAAGGATGCCGAAGCGCACGCGGAGGATGATAAGAAGCGGCGTGAGGTTATCGAAGCGCGTAATCATCTCGACAACTTGGTTTACGGCACAGAGAAGTCTTTGAAAGATTTCGGCGATAAGCTTAATCCCGAGGATCGTGGCACGGTTGATGCGGCCTTGCAAAAGGCCAAGGGAGTGCTCGAGGGAAGCGCAGAATCGCTTGATGTGGCACCGATTAAGGAAGTCAGTGATGAGTTGATGAAGGCTACGCATAAGCTGTCTGAGGAGATGTACAAGCGCGCTACGGCCGCAGGAGCTGCTGGCCCTGGTGGTGGACCGTCTGCAGCCAACGGAAGCGACAGTAATGGCGCTGGCAAGAAGCCTGGTGAGGATGTGGTGGACGCTGACTTTGAAGAGGTCAAGGACAATAAGTAGCCTTTAGGGCGAAACGGGAGGGGCTTCGGCCCCTCTCGTTGTATCAGGGCAGGTATCAAGGCAGGTAATCTTCTGTGATAACGAGTCGCGATTTATACGAAGTTCTTGAGGTGTCACGGACAGCGAGCCTCGATGATGTAAAAAAAGCCTATCGAAAAAAGGCACTCCAGTTTCATCCAGATCGTAATCCCGGCAATAAGCAGTCTGAGGATAGTTTCAAAGAGGCAACTGAGGCCTATTCCATACTGAGTGATGCCGATAAACGTGCACAGTATGATCAATTTGGGCACGCGGCATTCCAGCAGGGGGGAGGGGCGGGTTTCGATCCGTTCGGCGCTGATTTTTCTGGATTTGAGGACGTCTTTGGCGACCTTTTTGGGGCCTTCTTCGGTGGTGCGATGGGCGGCGGCGGACGCCGTACTCGTGGACGGGCTGGACGTGATCTACGCTATGACATGGAGATTGAATTCGAGGAAGCGGCCTTTGGAGCGGAGAAGGAGATAAAGATTCCGCGTAAAGTCACCTGTGATACCTGTGAGGGGAGCGGGGCAGCCAAGGGCTCAAAACCCGAGACCTGCACTGAGTGTCGAGGTAATGGACAGGTTCGTATCCAGCAGGGGTTTTTCACGATTAGTCGTACCTGCCATGTTTGTGGCGGCGTCGGTCAGGTGAATAAAAAACCCTGTGAGAGCTGCTCCGGCGCGGGTAGCAAGGCCAAGGAGAGTAAGCTTAGTGTTAAGATACCAGCTGGTATCGACGACGGGCAGCGTTTGAAGCTGCGCGGTGAGGGTGAGGCCGGTTCAGGCGGAGGCCCCGCCGGAGATCTGTACGTGCAGATCTCGGTTAAAAAACACCCCCTCTTCGAGCGTCAGGAGAGTGAAATTATCTGCGAGATGCCGATATCGTATTCTACCGCAGCCTTGGGAGCGGAGCTTGATGTGCCGACGCTCGAAGGAAAAACAAAATTAAAAATCCCCGCGGGGACCCCCTCCGGCAAGATATTTCGATTGAAGAATCGGGGTATTCAGGTCGTCGGCACCAATCGCCGCGGTGATGAACACGTCCGCGTCGTAATACAGGTGCCCAAGCGCATCACCGAAGAGCGCCGCGCCCTCCTCGAAAAGCTCAAAGTTTTGGACGACAATGAGCTCAGTGAAGAGGCGAAAACATTCTTCGATAAGGTGAAGGGGATGTTCGCTTCGTAATCGCCATGCTGCGCATGGTGATAGTCCTCTCTCTGTAGCTGCTCAATAACCCCGAGGAAAAAACTAGCGAGGCTACGCCTCAGACCGACGAGTATTTTCTGTAATCCGCTCTCAGCGATCTGCAATCAGCTTCCTGCTGACTGCATCAGCTGCAGCTTTCGGCCGCAGTCCACGGCCTTCAACCAGAATCAAAACGATGCTCGATGCCGCTCTGTCTACGTAGCAGCGCGTATTTTAGCGGCAGCCGACTGCTGTAGCAGTAAGCTGACTACAGATCGCCGAGAGCAGCAATAACTATTCTCACTGCCCATCAACTCGGTAATGAATCATCGGGGTATGTTTATCCTCTACGGTGAGACGAAGGTGCGAAAGGGCGTCTAACATTGTGTTGACGGGAGTCTGCGGCGTCAAGGTGGGAGAGGCACTGGGAATTTCCAGTATCGACCAAATGGCCAAGATAAGGACCACGACCAGGGCTTACGACCAGGACCAAAACTAGGACTAAGACAGAATGTCTCCCGGGGTTATTGAGCAATTACGAGAGGACTATCTCCCCGTAGTCATCTCCGTAAGCCTGCGTAGCGTTATGACGGAGAGGATGGTGAGCGTATACCAGAGGATACCAAGGTATATGCCACACTCGGTCCAGGTGATCATCTGCGGTGTCCATCTGCCGCCATGCCATCCGAAATGGATGCCGGCGCTGATGCCTACAGCGGCAACGATAATTAAGAAGAGCTTAATTATCTGACCACGATAAACCTCCGGTGCAATCTGGAGGGCATTGAAGGGGTTGTTTTGTCCGCAGACAGAGACGAGGACCGCGGCAAATGTGGGAACTATTTTGAAAAGGATCATGATGCCAACGGCGGCAGAGGCGAGAAGATAAAATTGCTGGGCTTCCAATGTCACCTGGTGTTGTTTTATGTAGGAGTAATAAACGATGACTAGGGCTCCTGCGGGTGCGAGGTAATATATGGTTCGACGGATAGATAGGTAGAGGCTAAGTACGCAATAAAGAAGGCTGGTGGCGGTCTCTGTTATCAGAGGTTCAAGCGTAAGGCGATTGTGCAGCCAAATTATACGCGCAGGGAGTGCGGTCGCGGTAATGAGCAGTGGTGCTAGAAATACCCAGATAATAAGCGAGGCTGCAAGACGCCATTCAGCTCCAGCCTGCACGGAGATGTTAAACTGAACTAACGGCAAGGTCAGTGCGGATTGGGCGTATTTGTGAACAATGCCGATCCCGTAAATCCCAAGTGTTCCCAATAATCCGATGTAGAGCAGCATCGGAAGGTGGCCGAAGCGCAGCAGGTAAAAGGGCTGCACGAGAAGGCTGATTGGTTGTCTAGCCGATGGGGCTTGGGATGGTGAGGGGGTCGTGGGTGGTTGATTCATACTATTCCAACATTCGGAACTTCGTTGAGTATAAACTGTATCATAGCGTCAGTTTGAAGGTTTGCAAACAGGTTCAGGTCGTTATTGGCGCAGGTGCCGTTTGAGCCGCTCGAGATCACGCCGGCGATGCCAAAGATAGGCAGACCATCTACGCTGGCGCTTGATAACACCGCTCCACCGGAATCACCGAAGCAGGCGTTGCTTCCGCTGCCATCGTAGAAGGCGCTGAGGTGGGTAGAAGTGACGCTCGTTATGCGCATGTTGCCGCCGTGGAGAATGCCTTGTTGGCCCTGATCGTCTATACCGTAGCCGAAGATTGAAACCATCTCCCCGGAAGTTACTTGGCGTGAGGTGAGAAGCGGCATCTGCGCCGCCTCAACCGGGGAGGCTAGGTGGACGATGGCCACGTCGTTAAGGTATTCGCGAGCTGTTTTTTGAGCCTGTGGGTGGAGTACAACACGGGACACCGCCACCTCAATTCCGTTAGCAAGTATCTCGGAGTGAGCCACTGCAAAGGTGGTAAAGCAGTGCGCCGCCGTGATGGCGGCCGTGCTGCTGATTAGAGTGGCGGAGCAGACAGCATTTTCGGTTAGGCCGGAGATTTTGAGCTGAACTATGGCAGCATGAGCTGATCTGCACGGGGTGCTGTTTAGGACCCAGGGACTTGCGCCTACATCTTCGCAGGTTGCAGAAACGGCTGGTGGAGTTGAACTGTTGTCGCCGCTGCTGCCACCGCCACCGCTGCAGGAGCAGAGGATGATGAGGAGAGCTGCGGCAAAGCAGAGGCGCGATTTTAAAGGAGTGGGTGGTACGGAACTTGTTTGCATGATGTGTTGGTGAGGATTGACATTTACGGTATCAAGCTACCTGATATTACTGAAGAGTGTCAGGAAGATCCACAATTGCATTCAGTGCCCTATGAAGGTGCATTTAGCACAGTTTCTGGGAGCTGAATTATGATGCACGTCGACTGACCAAAAATTGGTTGACGACTGACCAAAATTAAGTATAGTATTGACCAAAAAGTTAACGACTGTAGGTTATGGACTTATTTTGGGAACAAGCAGGCTGGGAAGAGAAGGATAGACACCTGTCATTCCTAAAAAAGATGCCATTTGAGCGCAAATTCCCATTTATTCCAACTGCTCCAGGATTATATGTGATTAGAGGCCCAAGACAAATTGGGAAGAGCTCCTGGTTGAAATCTATCCTGCATCACTATACTGAATTAAATAGTTCCTGCTTTTACTTAAGCTGTGAAGAGCTGGACTCATACAAAGAGCTTTCTGAAATTTTACGTTCTGTAGCGAGTAGGGCTGTCATTCTTCTTGACGAAATAACTTTCGTAAAAGATTGGGATCGATCGGTAAAGCACTTCATCGATTCTGGCTTCAACGGCATCTTGGTGATCACGGGCTCCCATGTACACGATCTGAAGACTGGGGCGGATCGTATGCCGGGGAGATTTGACGGAGGTGGAGAATTCTATTTGTTCCCCATGGATTTCCACGAATTCAGAGCCGTGCGCAAGCAGGCTGGTTGGTCACAAAGTAAGTTAGAAGACCTGCAATGCTACTTCCGTGTAGGTGGTTTTCCGATTGCTGTGGCTGAGGCTGGTAAGTTAGGAAAGGTCCCGCTTAAAGCACTGCAAACGTATTGGAAATGGCTTTCAGGTGACGTGGTCAGGCTCGGAAAACAAGAGGCGTATTTATCTGAGATACTCATTCAAGTTGCGCTCACCATGCAAACGCCCATTAGTTATCAAGGATTAGCACAAAAAACTCGTCTTGGCTCGCATAATACCATACAAGAGTATCTTTCGGTTCTTGAAAGCTGTTTTGCGGTTAGAACACTACCTGCAATCGACATCTCTACTGGTGCATTTCGAATTAAGAAAAACAGGAAACTATATTTTACCGATCCTCTCATTTACTGGTTAGCGCTTGATCTCGGCAATGAAACGGTGAAGGACTTTTCATACAGCAAACTTGCGGAGATGTGCGCGCATGAGTACCTAGCTCGAAGTAATAAGAGATTCGGTTATTTCTCCGCTGATACCGGTGAGATTGATTTTGTCTCCCCAAAGAAGTGGGCAATTGAAGTCAAATGGTCACCTGTGGCCACTAATTTATCGAAAGCATATCTGGCCCATGTTGCTCCGTACAAAACAGTTTGGACCCAAGAGTCTATTTTTGAGAATATGCCGGATGCTTAAGTCGCTATGCTTCGCATAGCTCCTCGTGCTGAGATCTTGAAAGACAGAGATTTACGGACTCGGATTTTATAATCACTAATTGATTGGCCTTTTGTTGTATTTGACTAAGGGTGCCGAAGAGCCCGAGCTGGAGGTGGAGGAGAAGAAGCATGCGTAAAGAGAAAAAGATCAAATCGCGCGCTCGGAAATAAAAAGGACAGTCTATCTTAGGCCCCACAGTCCGATTATAATTAATAATACAGGACCACTGTGTGTGTTCGAGAGGTGGCTCGGCTCAATAAAATGTTCCTCGAAATTGGTGTATCTTTTTTAGCGGTCCGTTGAACAACCTGCGGAAAATGAAATGTCCAACCATAATTTACCATCTCAGCCAGAAATAATTCTAATGTCCGACCCGCGCTTGGCGGCGGTGCCCGTTCGGGAAAATGGTGAAAGTCTCATCGATCTCGCAGCCGACGATCGGTTCCGAGTTGATACTTCACGAGCTTTTGTTAATGCCCTGTCGCCATCAATATCGAAAGTGCGCAGCAGTGTAGCGGAGCGGCTTCTCGTAGCCGAAAGGTACCTGCCGACGGGGATAGCGATACTGCTGCGGGAGGGGCATCGGCCAGTTAGTGTTCAGCAATTCCTTTTTGATCGGTACAGCCGTAAACTTCAAGCCTCGCAGCCTAACCTGAGCGGCGAACAGCTATATCAGGAGGTCAGCAAATTTGTTGCGCCACCGAGCCTCGCTCCTCATTCGACCGGCGGTGCGGTGGATGTTACCCTCATCGAGCTTACCTCGGGACAGGAGCTCGATATGGGGTCGCCTTTTAACGGGGATCCAGTGGCAACACAAGGGGCAACTTTTACCTACGCCAAAAATATCAAGCCCGTAGCCGTGAGCAATCGAAGGGTTCTAATCGACGCCATGAGGGAAGCGGGATTTATAAATTACCCTACGGAGTGGTGGCACTGGTCCTTCGGTGATCGGTATTGGGCGCTTCTTTCGGCGCATGCCGCCGCAGTGTATGGAAGTGTTGAAGCTGGATAGCATATAGCATTGGGCCGCCGCCCCCGGTGCAAACTTTGTGCATCGAAATATAAGCGGTGGCTCAACACTTTGTTGAACCGAGCCGATTCTCGGGTACACTGTGGTCTTGTACTATTATTATAGAACAGGGAGGGCCAAAAGAAACTCTTGGCACGAAAGCTGCGGCTGCATCAGATGCAGTCAGCAGAAAGCTGACTGCAGATCGCTGAGAGCAGATTACAGAAGGCAGATAGCGAGCCGGTTCGGTTCAACACTCGTCGGTCTGAGGCAGAGCCTCGCTAGTCCCTTCCGCTCGAATGCGCGGGTCGATTAACCGAATTGGACATATTCTCAAGTATCTGAATACTATACCGATGTTTGCTCATCATACTGTTTTACCAGTAGTGTCTAAGGTTTCGATTCTGGTGTTTACGGTGGTTGTGTAGGACTTGGCTTCTCATGCTACGCTAGATGTAGGATCTAGATGTAAGACTCTGACGTCTCTAAAAAAAGTAGCTGCGCGAGATCCGAGGTTCGGCTTCGCGAGGAGTATTGAATTTGTCACCATCAGCATACCTGCCTATGAAGCATTTACGGATAGCTCTTCTTTTCGCCCTCTTCGTTTCGCTTGTTATTGGCTGCACCAGCCGAGAGCATTCCTATCGTGATCATACAACAAAAATACCGATCGCGGGCTCAGCAACTGACCTGACGTTGTCGCGTAATATCCGCAGGATGCCCTGGGAGCTTTGGGCGCATGGGCGTGACCTTGAGGGGACCCGTATTGCCGATATCTCAATCGCGCGCGGCGACGATATGCTGCGTCAGGGAAAAAGAAGCGAAGCGCTCGTTGAGTACCAGGAGGCACTTAAAGGACGGCTAAGCCCTGCCGTATCTCGCGCCCTTACCTTTCGTATCGCTGCCGAACAGCTGTCGCTCGATACGGCAGAGGCAGCCCTCGTGACTCTCAGCACCTATTTCCGCTCTCAGGGGCAGGGGGTAGCGCAAGTTTCCCCGCGTTTTGCCCTTCTTTTTGGCTATGCGTACGGCAGGAATGGAGATTTTGATCAGTCAATCTCCTGGTTTTCACGTGCGCATGATTCATCGGGGCCAAGCGAAAGTATTGGCGAGTCCGCTACGCTGGCGATTGATAGTCTTCTTGTCAGCATTCCAAGTGATAAACTTGATGCCGCCTCCGGGCAGTGGAAGAACAATCTGCTTATCTCCGCCGCTATCGGCAGGGAGCGTGGACGGCGTCAGAATGTCGCCGGTGCAGCAGCAGGGACAGAGCCTAGGCCGTTTGCCGCTCTTTTCTATCAAAAGCTGGAAACAGGCACCTCTGTTGCAGCAGCAACGACGACGGCGCCCGCAGCTCAGAAGATCGGCATGCTCGTGCCACTCAGTGGACAGTATGGCAATTTAGGTTCGGCGCTTAAGAACGGTGTAGATCTTGCTCTTGCGGGGGCGAGTAGTGCGGGTGCCGTCCCCGCAGAGTATATTTATAGAGATACCAATGGAAACCCGGCCGAGGCCGTATCTCAAGCGCGGCAGTTGCTGGAGGTGGAGGGGGTGCGCGCTATTATCGGACCGCTACTGGCGGAGGAGGGGCTTGCGGTAAGCGACCTCGCCCGTACACACAATGTACCGATTATCGCCTTCTCCAAGCGCAGCGATTTTCCACTCGGGGATTATGTCTTCCGCCTGGCACCGACTGCGGAAGCGCAGATTGAATCATTGGTGGAAGCCGCCGCCGGTATCGGCCTTAAGCGCTTTGGCATAGTCTACGTCGATGATACTGCCGGGCGGGAATTCGCTGGACTCTTTCGACAACGAATAATCTCGCGGGGACTGACCGTCTCATATGAGTCTTCATATCCCAAAGATCAGCTTGATCCGCTTATCGAACGTGCAAAAGAGCTTGAAAAGACAGGTGTAGACGCGGTCTTTTTCCCGGACTCACTCGCCCAGGCAGCGCATTTTTTCTCAAGTGTAGCTGAGAGTGTGAGACGCCGGATTCGCCCACTCGGATTGGCCAATTGGGACAGCTCGCAGGAGCTGCTCAACTCGGCGGGTGCACTTGAAGGGGCTCTTTTCGTTAGCCCCTTCTTTCGAGAGAGCACCCGTCCGATTGTTACGCAGTTCATCAGTGCCTACAAGCAAAGGTATGGACTGGCTCCGGACTTTCTTGCGGCCCAGGGCTTTGATGCTTCAACGATGCTTTTAGCCGCGCTAGCGCGTGAGCAGCAGGAGAGGGTCTCGCTTGTGGCGGCGCTTAAAGGAATTGATACGTACGATGGCCTAACGGGGAGAATCATTCTAGACCAGCGAGGCGAGTTCGTGCGAAAATTTTCCGTAATCGAGTTGCGCGAGGGGCGGGTAGCGGAGATGACTGAAGTTGGCGCTCCGCCAGCACCGCGTCTTTGATGGTGGAATGTAAGTTGGTCGATCGAGTGGTTCCAGCCGTTGGTTTAGTAGGCAGAAAGAGTGTTAGAGTAGTAGGATAAATTCGCGAACCTTTTGAGCAAATACCGAAGAGTGATCTATGAGCACAACCAAGAAAGTAAAAAGTAAGACTGCTGCCAAGAAAGCTAAGAGCCGACATAGTGCTAATCTCTCACAGTCGGTGGGATCGCGGGTGGCGAAGGATGGGACGACTATAACCACGGTACCTGATCACCTGCCCGTCCTGCCGGCCAAGGATCTAGTTGCCTTTCCGGCCGTGATGATGTCCTTGCATGTGGGGCGTTCGCAGAGTATCAAGGCGATCGAGGCCTCTTCACACTACGATAGGTTGATCTTCATTGTCGCCCAGCGCTCGCAGGAGATAGAAGATCCCAAACCGTCCGATCTCTACCAGGTGGGTGTTGTTGCCAATGTGGTGCGTACGCTCAAAGTTCCAGAGAACCGATATAAGGTTTTGCTGCAGGGGATTATCCGTGCACGCGTCGTCGAGTTCAGCAATACGAATGGGTATGTGACCGCCAAGATTGAGCCGATTGCACCGCAGCAGGTCAAACCTTCGGCGGAGCATACCGCCATCATGAATCGAATTCGTGAAAACATGCAGGCCCTCGTTGAATACGAACATCTGCCGGAGGAGATGTTGCTCGTAACCGAAGAGATTGACGACCCCGGTGTGCTGGCCGATGTTGTCCTGGCGCACTATAAACTTGACCCTCAAAAAGCACAGGAAGCTCTAGAGGAGCTTGATCCGGTGGCGAGACTCAAGCTAACCGACTCCATTATTACGGATGATTTGAACCAGTTTCTCGTGTCTGAGAAGATTCGCACCAAGGCCCGCGATGAAATGGAGAAGGGGCAGCGCGACTACTATCTGCGTGAACAGATCCGCCAGATTCAGAAAGAGCTTGGTGAGGAAGAGGCCCCAACGGAAGATCTGTCAGGTTTGAAGACCGCCCTTGAGAAGGCAAAAATGCCACCGCACGCCCGCGAAGAGGCCGACAAGCAGCTGCGACGTCTGCAGCGGATGCATCCCGAGGCAAGCGAGTATGCGCTGATTAGGACCTATCTGGAGTGGTTCTCCGACCTGCCCTGGGGCATAAGCACTAAGGACAATATCTCAATTGATGAGGCGCAGAAGATCCTTGAGTCGGATCACTACGGTCTCGATAAAGCTAAAGAGCGCATTCTGGAGTACCTGAGCGTGCGTAAGCTTAAACCCGACTCTAAGGGGCCGATCCTCTGCTTTGTTGGACCGCCAGGCGTCGGCAAGACCTCTCTCGGACGATCGATAGCGCGCGCCTTAAAGAGGCAGTTCTTCCGCATGTCGCTTGGCGGAGTGCGCGATGAGGCTGAGATTCGCGGGCATCGGCGCACCTACGTCGGGGCATTGCCCGGGCGTATCATTCAGGGATTAAAGCAGGCGGGGAGCAGAAATCCGGTCTTTGTCCTCGATGAACTCGACAAGATCGGAGCCGATTTCCGTGGCGACCCGGCTTCGGCGCTCCTTGAAGTGCTCGATCCGCAGCAGAACAAGGAGTTTCAGGACCACTATATCAACGTTCCTTTCGATCTCTCGGAGGCGATCTTTGTTGCCACCGCTAATGTTACGGACACTATCCCCGAGGCGCTGCTCGACCGTTTAGAGTTGATATACATATCGGGCTATACGACGCAGGAGAAGCTCAACATCGCCCGCCGTTTCCTCATGCCGCGCCAGCTGAAGGAGAATGGGCTGGAAAAGATTCATCTTGTTGTGCCAGACGATGCGTTGCTCTTTCTGATTGAACGCTATACGCAGGAAGCGGGGGTGCGCAACCTTGAGCGTGAGATCGGCTCACTCTGTCGCAAAGTGGCTCGGCATTATGCCGAGGCGAAAAAGGTGCCGCCACGCATCACACAGCAGCTGATCCGTAAGCTTCTGGGCACCACCAAGTTTGACCCCGAGACCAACGAAGTCAAAGACGTCGTTGGTATGGTGCGTGGCTTGGCCTGGACTTCGCACGGCGGTGAGATGATGCCGATCGAAGCTTCAATCGCTAAGGGCAATGGGCAGCTCTCGCTTACCGGGCAGCTGGGCAACGTCATGCAGGAATCCGCCAAAGCGGCGGTGTTTTACGCACGCGCGAATGCCCAGACCCTTGGGCTCGATCCGGATTTTCAATCAAAGCTTGATATGCATATCCATGTCCCGAATGGTGCCACGCCTAAAGATGGTCCCTCGGCCGGTATTACCATCGCTACGGCGCTTGTTTCGGCGTTGTCGGGAAGAAAGGTGAGCAAAGAGATCGCCATGACGGGGGAGATAACGTTACGTGGTAATATTCTTGCTATCGGCGGCCTGAAAGAGAAGGCACTGGCAGCGCTGCGCTACGGCATTAAAAAGATAATAATTCCCCACGAGAATATGAAGGATCTGAGCGACATCCCGAAGGAGCAGCGTGATCGCTTGACCTTTATCCCCGTTAAGCACATCAGCGAGGTGCTCGATATTGCACTTGAGCGCCACGTGACCAAGCCGAAACTCGTTAAGGCTACCGCCAAGCCGGCGCTGCGTGCTGAGGTCTAGGATGCAACGATATTGTGGTAGCTTTGCCACCGTTGCGCTACTTGTGGTCTTCGCCATATTCGAAGACGTTCCATCGTTTGCTGCGACGAAGGAGGTCTGCCTCTACGCAGATAGTCGTGGAGTGGTGCATCAGGTCAACTCTTGGGGTGAAGTTCCCGAAAGTTTTCGGACAACCTCGAAGTGTTTAGGTGCAAGTCAGAACCAGTACATGGCTCCTCCTGAGCAGGTGACGCTTAAGGGCAATGTGCGCGAAGAGTTAATTAGCTCCTCCCTCGGGAGAATTCGTCTCCGTTGGCCACGCAGCGCTGAGACTCTCTTCGGGCGTACGCCGCAGCGCGCTATGAGTGACGCCGCCACGACCGTTGCACGGGTGCTTAAAGGTGGTGGTTTCCCTCCGGCCGTTCAAACACTGAATCGCGACTGGCAGGTAGTCTTCATGGATGAGACTTTGCCTGAGGCTCAGATCCCGCAGTACCTTATCAGTAACTGTCATCCAGCCTGGATGACGCCCCCCTCGAATCTGTATGTCGTTGCTCAGCGTATCGCAGCGGGGTGTTCAGGTGGGCGAGGTGGCCCTTCGCGGGTCAATGATGCGCAGCTATCGCAGGTTCTGATTCACGAAATGGGCCATGTGGTGGAGTATGCCATCCTTGGAAGCCACGGTGGAGAGGATCGTATGCGGGCCGAGGGCTTTGCCAGTTGGTTCGAGCAGTACGGCTCGGATTTTTCGTCAATTAACACCAAGGGAGCGGCGCGCAAATTCTACTCTGAGCTGGCGCGGCAATCGTTTGCACAGAGCCCTGAAGGCTTTAATTTTCAGGGTAGTGCCTATGACTACGCCCGAGCTTCGATGTACTTTCGCGCGGTTGTGGCCAAACGCGGCATACGCGGCTTGATGGATGTTTACCAAACCATGATTGACGAGGACACCAACTTCTTTGGCGCTGTGCAGCGCCGCTTTAACTGGAGCCTGGCGCAGTTCAACACCGAAGCACGGCGGGTCTTGGAGAGCGGTAAGTAAAAAGAGCCTTCTGCGAAGGCTCTATCACACGGGCAACAAGCATCTTAGTCCCAGTTCACGGGCTGCTTGGGCCTGCTTCTTATCGAGGGTTAAGAATCCATCAAGGCCCCCCTCGTCCTCAAACCATTTGGCGGTACGCAGGTGCGCGAGGTCGGAAGACCTGGGTAGCAGTACCGCGGGGAAAATGCTGGTAAGGCAAAGGTCGGTGGTAAAGTCGCGAAGGATGAAAATGGACATATCCTGCAGGAGCTGGCTTTGTGCAGCCTGAAAGGTGCGGGCATCGATCACGCCCTCTCGCGCAAAACGCACCAAGTTGCGTTCTGCCTCGAGGAATAGAAAGCTACTACTACATAAGATTTTTCGCTTTAGAATGACACTAACCCTGGCGTGGCCCGGTTCACCAAGGAGCAGGCTTAGGTACGCAGAGGTGTCCACGTATACGCGACCCAACTTGTTGCTGACTTTGCCCACTAATTTTCTCTATCCTCTTCCAGCATATGCAGCCAGAGAGCAGATACTTTCTTCTTTGTTATTTTTTTAGGTATCTCCATGCCCACATTTTTTCCGACGTGTACGTAGGGGGAGTCGGTAGCCGCACCTGAAATGTAAACGAATGGCTGGCTATAACGAGTAACTTGAATTACTTCTCCACCGGCAGCACACTTGGTCCACGATGAAAGGTCTTGTTTGAGATTTTTCAAAGAGATCTTTTTCATAGTAAAAGAGTACACTATTCTACAGAAAAGGACAATAAGTATCTCAAGAGGGACTCTAGGAACGCGCATGTTCCGATCTAGCGCGGAGAATCGGGGACGTTCCCCGATACATAAGCATACCTATGACGATCGCCCAGCCACAAAACCCTATATTGAAAGAACTGAAAGCCACTGTGGGGCCGATCGCACCGATACTCCAAACGGATAATCCTTCTCCTTGTCAAGTTCTGCCACGAGCTGAACGGCCTGCGGGTGAGTGTCCTTGGGCTTTAACTTAAGGAACGCAGTACTTGGTGTGGCGTCTGACCACTTAGCCTCAAGCATGACAGTGACCTTTTGCTTTTCGACGAGGGCGAAGTCTATTTCATCACCATCCTTATTGCGAAGGTAGCAAAGCTCTACGCGGCGCCCCTTAGTATCTTGCTCGAAGTGCACATGAGAAAGCAGCGCATTTGCAACTAGGTTCTCAAATTTTGCCCCCTCATTCCCTTCAACCTGCCCATTATCGTAGAAATAGAACTTACTAGACTTAAGCAGGGAGCGGGCGACATTTCTCGAAAATGGCGTTAGTCGGAAAATAACGAACAGATTCTCAAGCATTATTAACCAGCGCTTTACTGTTGAGATGTCAACTTGAAGATCCTCGGCGAGTGACTGATAGGAGACTACGCTCCCCACTCTTCCCCGCAGTAGTTCAATCAAGAGTTCAATTTGGGTGATCTGACGGACGTTCTCAGTATCCAGGAGATCTTGTCTAAGGATTAGATCGAGATGTGATCGTCGCCAGCGCTCATAGAAGAAAGGTTCAGAAGAAAAAAATGGTTCGGGGAACCCTCCGTGATTGAGCAATGTTAAGAAATTCTTCTCTGGCGCGCTCGATGGCAGCTCCTGATGTAATTCTTTTAGGGTTATGGGATGTAAGCGAAAGGCAAAGTGTCTGCCGGCCAAAGAGTCTCCCATTCTCTTAGCGATGTCTAACCGAGCGCTCCCGGTCACAAGGATCTGCGGAGTAACCCCTTCGGTGTCAAATATACCTTTGAGCCATCCCTTCCACTTCTTCATTTTGTGGAGTTCGTCGAAAACCACGAGTTCGACACTGCGCGACCAATCTTGCTTAACGATTCTTTTCCGGTCTGAAACGGCATCATAATTGAGATAATCGACGGACGAGGAAAGATTGCGCGCCAGAGTTGTTTTGCCGGTCTGGCGTGGTCCAGAAATTAGGACAATCTTTTGTTTTAGGTCAGTCCTGACAAAGCTTGTAATGGTGCGATCTAGCATGCCGACTAAATTAGCACCTATCCCATAAAAGTCAAGCTGCATACTGCATATCCCGGCGGGGAATCATACTTTGATGCGGCACTTGCACTTCGAATGCAGCGCCAGGAGGAGCAGGAGGTCAAGGCCTTCTGTGCCGAGTGTCGGCGCTATCCTACAAAAATGGTAACTGCTCGCCCCCTCGTCAAGCTATGCGTATATTCTTAACAAAATGACCATTTCTGCAACCGATGACGCTGACGTCCAAGGTCTAACGCCGGACGTCTAACGTCGACGTTTTACGTCCGGCGTAAGACGTTTGACGTCAGCGTTA